>CABQLM010000108.1 GCA_902465105.1 uncultured Collinsella sp. | reverse complement strand
CATCGTTGTTCGTCTGCCAGAGCTGATAGACCGTCGTGGAGATCGTCGCGGTCTTGCCGGGCGTATAAGGGCATCGTTGTTCGTCTGCCAGAGCTGATAGACCGTGGTGGAGATCGTCGCGGTCTTGCCGGGCGTGTAGCCCGCGATCATGCTCGTCGCGCCGTATTCGCCAAGTGCTCTGGCAAAGGCCAGCACTGTGCCGGCCAGCACGCCCTGACGGCAGTACGGCATGCGGATGCGCCAGAAAATGTAGGTATTCGACAGGCCCAGCGTCTGTCCAGAATAGGCCAGCGTCTCGTCAAAAGACTCGAACGCGCCGCGCACCGTGCGGTACATCAGCGGGAAGATGACGACCACCGTGGCAAAGATGGCCGACCACCAGGTCATGACCATCTTGACACCGAACGTTTCGAGCACCCACGCGCCGATGACGCGCTTGGGGCCGAACACGCGCAGCAGCAGATAGCCCACGACCGTCGGCGGCAGCACGAGCGGCAGCGTCAGAAGCACATCGAGCACACCTTTGACCAGGCGCGGAAGCTTTGCGATATAATAGGCGGCAAAAATGCCGGCAAAGAAAATAACGACCGTGGAGATCGCCGCAATGCGCAGCGAGTTCCATAAGGGGTACCAATCCATAGAGCACCTGCCTTTTGCCGCCAGCGGCGGCAGATTTGCAAAGGGGACCATTCTTAGCGTAAGAATGGCCCCCTTTGTATCCCCCAAGAAGCGCAAGGGGCTGTTACACCGTCGCGGCATTACGATTCCCGCGCCTCTTTGGGCGCGCCAATCGTGCCACTTCCTCGAAACCGGCTCGCTTCATCCGCCACTGGCGGCGCTTCGCCGGTTTCCCTTGACCCCAAGGGTGCCGTGGATATCGCACTTTTCAGTAAAGCGTGATACTGCTTTTTCTAAACGATTTGGTCTGCTTCTATCTCCGCTGTCGCTGCTGCCCGTTTTATCGGGTCAAATCAGTCTGCGGTATGTAGAAGTCTCAGCCAATTTTAGTTAGCGGGGGAGAAGCCGACGCTCTCGAACACGGACATGGCGTCAGCGGTCTGGAGGTAGTCGAGGAAGGCCTGGGCGGCTTCTTCCTTCTCGCCCTTCAGGACGGCGGCGGGATAGATGACCTGGCCGCACATCTCGGCGGTGGCGCTGTCGACGACCGTGAGGCCGGCGGAGCAAGCGTCGGTGGCGTAGATGATGCCGCAGTCAGCGCTGGCCTCGCTCACCTGAGTGGTAACTTCCTTGACGTTGTTGCCGTAGGTCAAAGAGTCGGCGAGAGCCGCTTCGTCAAGGCCATAGTAGGCGAAGATCTTCTGGGTGTACTGGCCGACGGGCACGTCGCTGTTGCCGATGGCGAGCATGACGTCGCCGCTCTTGAGGAGTTCAGCAAGCTGATCGAAGCTCTCGATGCCCTTGGGGTTGCCCTCGGGAACGGCGAGCGTGACCTTGTTCTCAAGCAGGTCGATGCGGCTGTCGGTCACGATGAGGTCAAGACCGTCGGGGTTCTTGTCCTTGTCGTCAATGAGGCTGCCGTCCATGGCGTTCATCTGCTGGGGTGCGGCGGAGATGAACAGGTCACAG
>CABQLM010000107.1 GCA_902465105.1 uncultured Collinsella sp. | reverse complement strand
GATTGTCGACCTCTCGTTCAAACCTTGCGTTGCGCCTTGTTGGGTCGTTTCTGCCAGGAAATGCCATAAGGGGGCCTCATTGCAGGCATGTTGTTCGGACGAAATGGGGAATTCGGCGTTGAAGATATTTGCGACCTGGGGTCTGTAAGATTGTCTGTGTAAGTCCCCTCAAGGGGCAACGTCTCCGGAGGCGATCGTCGCCGGCGCAGGGCGCCGGCCATGCTACGATGGCCGCGGCATGGCCCGCGGCAGATTGGAGACGACCGTGACCAGGAGGAAGAAGGGCGACCCCGCCGCCGAGCGCGTGGCGGCCGCCATCATGGAGGGGTTCTCGCCGAAGACCGCCGAGGAGGCGCAGGAGGCCCTGCGCTCGGTGTTCGGGCCGATGATCGAGACGATGCTCAAGGCCGAGCTCGAGGCCCACCTGGGCCACCCGGACAACGACAAGGGCCCCAAGGACGGGCCGAACAGGCGCAACGGCTACACGCGCAAGGTGGTGCGCACGAGCGCCGGCGAGGTCCCCATCGACGTGCCCCGCGACCGCGACGCCACCTTCGAGCCCGCGGTGGTGCCCAAGGGCGAGCGCGACCTGACCGGCATAGAGTCGCGCGTGATGTCGATGTACGCGCGGGGCATGTCGCAGCGCGACATAGCCGCCACGGTGCGCGAGATATACGGCTTCTCGATGAGCGCCGAGACGGTCTCGGCCATCACCGACAGGGTGTGGGAGGAGCTCGAGCGGTGGCGCTCGCGCCCGCTGGAGCCCGTGTACGCGTTCATGTTCGTCGACTGCCTCTACGTGCCGGTGAGGCGCGGGCGCGGCGCGCGCAGCATGGCGGTCTACGCGATAGTCGCCTACGACCTGGCCGGGCGCAAGGACGTGCTCGGGCTGTGGATGCAGGAGACCGAGGGCGCGCACCACTGGATGGGCGTGTTCGACGAGCTGCGCCAGCGCGGCGTCGAGGACGTGCTGTTCGTGAGCATGGACGGCGTGTCGGGGCTTGCCGACGGCCTGCGCGCGATATTCCCGGACGCGGTGGCGCAGCGCTGCCTGGTGCATCTGGTGCGCAACTCCTGCAAGTACGTCCCGTCCAAGGACATGCAGGCGTTCTGCCGCGACGCCCGGGCCTTCTACGGCGCGCCGTCGCTTTCCGCGTGCCGGGCGGCGTTCGCCGACTTCTCCGAGGCGTGGGCGCGCTACCCGGGCGCGGTGGCGACGTGGGAGCGCTCGATGGCCGAGGTCGAGCGGCTGTTCTCCTACGGCCCCGACGTCAGGAGGGTCATGTACACCACCAACGCCGTCGAGAGCGTGAACGCCAGCTTCCGCAAGGTCGTCAGGCGGGGGTGCTTCCCCGACGAGGACGCCGTGATGAAGCTGCTCTACCTGCGGGTGAAGGAGCTGTATTCGAGGTGGGGCGAGGGATGCCACCAGCCGGGCTGGGCCCGGGTGCGCAACCAGCTGCTGTGCGACGAGGGCATCGGGGCGAGGATAGAGAGGTTCCTGTGAAAAGACTTACACAGGCTTCTTGACAAGCCCGCGACCTGCGGTTTTGCGGTCGCAGTATCGGATTGCTCGTCATGGGGAGCCTAA
>CABQLM010000106.1 GCA_902465105.1 uncultured Collinsella sp. | reverse complement strand
GCCATGCGGACTCCGTTCCGGACCTCAACGGTCCAACTTTTTGTCCGCAGTCCCACCTCCATTCCGGGATGCGCTTTCCATATGCGACCCTTATCCCGCCAGATACGCTTCCAGCGCGGGCAAGGTTGCCTCCGCATCGTGACGGCCGACCTGGTAGATGCGCTCGAGCTCATCCGGTTCGCGGCACAGCGACGGCACCTTCACCGATTCGCTCGGCCGCACCACAAAGATTTCGCCGGCAGCCTCGCGGCGTGCCAGGTCATCGAGCGTGGCATTGTAGACCTCATGCCGATGCTCAAGCGCTGCGACAAACTCCGGGTAGTGACGGAACACACGCCGCAGCATGGGCATCACGCTGTTGGGCTGCTTCACAAAGCCCGCCGGCTGCGTGAGTACCACCACGTTGCGGTCATAACCCTGCGCAAACAGCCAAGCGCTGGGAATGGAATCGGCCACGCCGCCATCCAGGTACTTATGCCCGTCAATAGCAACGGGACGCGTCGCCACGGGAATCGCAGACGATGCCCGGATCCACTCGATATCCCGCTCGTCGCCATAGGGCAGGTCGTGGTAGACGGCCTTGCCCGTCTCGATATCGGTGCACACGCACGTAAACCGCATGGGGCAGGCGCGATATGTCTCCAAATCGATGGGATCGCGCTCGATGGGCACCTCGTGATAGGCAAAATCGGCATTGTACATGTCGCCGGTTCGCAACCAGCTTGTCACGCTCGCATAGCGCTTGTCGGCGCAATAGGCCTTGTTGTAGCGAATGGCGCGGCCGATCTGGCGCGATTTAAAGTTGTAGCCAAACGCCGCGCCCGCCGAGACACCCACCATATGGTCGCAAGTTAAGCCGTGCTCCATCCATACGTCGAGCACGCCCGCCGTATACATACCGCGGTAGCCGCCTCCCTCGAGCGCGAGCCCCACCGTGTGTGATGTCTCCGGCTGTGTCATGCAACCATCTCCGTTCCCATGCTTTTGAACTCAACAAGTATATCTGTCAACGTATGCCGTCAAAAACGTGTTTATAAGCATTTATCAAACGTTTCCCAATGCATTCCCCATGCCGTACCGCAATGCCCCTAGATGGCCTTAGGCATGAACGCCCTTAAGAACGTTACGGGATAAACATCGCCCGCACCATGCCAACGTCATCGCACACAACGTGAGATAATTCTCAGCAGAATTCACCGATAGCAGAGGGAGTTTGTGATGAAGGTTCTTTTGGTCAACGGCAGTCCCAAGGCAAACGGAAACACCGCCCGGGCGCTCGCCGAGATTGCAGAGCAGCTTAAAGCCGAAGGCATCGATAGCGAGGTATTTCAGCTGGGCGCCAAGCCCATTCGCGACTGCATCGGCTGCGGCCAGTGTGGCAAGCTCGATTGCCGTTGCACGTTTGATGACGATGCGGTCAACGAGCTGATCGCCGCCGCCGAGCAGTCGGACGGCTTTGTCTTTGGTTCACCCGTCTACTATGCGCACCCCAGCGGCCGTATCCTTTCGGCACTCGATCGCGCGTTTTATGCTGGCAGCAAGGCCTTTGCACACAAGCCGGGCGCAGCAGTCGCCGTCGCCCGTCGCGGCGGCACGTCGACTACCTTCGACGTGCTCAACAAGTACTTCACCATCAACCAGATGCCCGTGGTTGCTTCCACCTACTGGAACAACGTGTTTGGCCGCGTGCCCGGCGACGCCGATGGGGATGCCGAGGGCCTTGCCACTATGCGAAACATCGGCAAAAACATGGCCTGGCTCCTGCGCTGCATCGAGGCGGGACAGGCCGCCGGTATCAACGCGCCCGAGGCAGATCGCGCAACGACCAACTTTATCCGATAGGTCCAGCGGTGGTCACCTCGATGTTCTATCAATGTCAGCGAAAAGCCAGCTGATGCGGCAAGGTGCCTTGAAAGAGGAGGG
>CABQLM010000105.1 GCA_902465105.1 uncultured Collinsella sp. | reverse complement strand
ACAAGACCGACATGGCTGCCGCCGAGTACATCAAGGCCCACAACCGCCGCTATCAGGACTACGACAACTATGTCTGGGTCCGCGACGCCGAGAAGAACAAGCTGGTCGTCGGCACCCAGTGCCGTATCCTCTATCAGGATGCCATGGGCCGCATGAACCTTGCGCTCAAGTTCAACGAAATGGTCCGCAACGGCGAGATCGGCCCCGTCATCCTTGGCCGTGACCATCACGACACCGGCGGCACCGACGCGCCCTTCCGTGAGACCTCCAACATCAAGGACGGCTCCAACATCATGGCCGAGATGGCGACCCAGTGCTACGCTGGTAACGCTGCCCGCGGCATGAGCTACATCGCCCTGCACAACGGCGGTGGTACGGGCATCGGCCGCGCCATCAACGGCGGCTTCGGTATGGTTCTCGACGGCTCCGAGCGTGTCGACACCATCCTGCGCATGTCCATGCCTTGGGATACCATGGTCGGCGTTGCCCGCCGCAGCTGGGCGCGCAACGAGAACGCCATGACCACTGTCGCCGAGTACAACAAGATGTACGAGGGTCAGGATCACATCACCATGCCTTACGTCGCGGACGAAGAGCTCTGCGAGAAGGCCGTGAAGGAATACATGCACTAAGAGAACACTTCAAAAAAGGGGCTTTGTACAAAGCCCCTTTTTTGAGCTGGATACACTCCGCTGCGCGCACTCGCTTTGCTCGCACACTTGCGGAGCGCAAAGAATCTTTCCGACGCACATGTCGTCGGAAAGATGATCTCAATTTATTTGCCGCCTGCGGGCGGCCTGGGCAGCCGCTGGCGGCTCTGCCGCCTTGCGGATGCCGCGTACCCCTTGCGGGTAAAACTCTGCGAGGCTTTTTTGACAAGCTATCGAACAGAATGCTCTTTCCAACAGTGAGAAAGGACAACATTTACTATGAAAAAGTTACTGGTCAAAAACATCGGCCTGCTCGCAACGCCCGAGGGCAAAAGCGCTCATCGCGGCGAGGAGCAGGGCAAAGTTAAATTCTTAAAGGATGCGTGGGTGCTCATCGAGGACGGCATCATCGCCTCCGTCGGTACCGGCGCGGTTCCCGCCGTCGAGGGCGCGGAAGTCGTCGACGCGGAGGGCCACCTCGTTACCCCCGGCCTTGTCGACGCCCACACCCACCTCATCTTCGGCGGCTGGCGCCAGAACGAGCTGGGTCTCAAGCTCCACGGCGCAAGCTATCTCGACATTCAGAACGCGGGCGGCGGCATCCAGTCCACGACGAACGCCACCCGTCAGGCCAGCGAGCAGGAGCTCGCCGCCAAGGCCTCCAAGGCGCTCGACGAGATGATGGGCTTCGGCACCACCACGGTCGAGGCCAAGAGCGGCTACGGCCTTGCCACCGAGCATGAGCTCAAGGCGCTCGAGGTCATCAAGGACCTCAACGATCACCACCGCATGGACCTCGTCGCGACCTTCATGGGCGCGCACCTTGTCCCCGCCGAGTATAAGAACAACCGCGCCGAGTACATCCGCCTTGTGTGCGAGGAGATGATGCCCAAGGTCAAGGAGCAGGGCATCGCCAAGTTCTGCGACGTGTTCTGCGAGGCCGACACTTTCACCGTCGAAGAGTCCCGTCAGGTGCTCGAGGCCGGTCTCAAGTATGGCCTGCGTCCCAAGATCCACGCCGACGAGATCGAGGCCATCGGCGGCAGCCAGCTCGCCGGTGAGATCGGCGCGATCTCGGCTGAGCACCTGATCGTCTGCCCGCCGGAGGGCATTGCCTCCATGGCCAAGGGCGGCGTCATCGCATGCCTGCTGCCCGCGACGAGCTTCAACCTCGGCGCGGTGTTCGCGCCCGCGCGCGACATGGTGAACGCGGGCGTGCCCGTCGCGATGGCGACGGACTTCAACCCCGGCTCCTGCCCGTGCCTGAATATGCAGTTCGTCATCAACCTCGGCTGCCTGAAGTATCGGCTCACGCCCGAGGAGGTGCTGACCGCCGTAACGCTCAACGGCGCGGCAGCCATCGACATGGCTGACAAGGTCGGTACGGTCGAGGCGGGCAAGCTCGGCGACCTCGTCATCTGGGACGCGCCGGATCTGGAC
>CABQLM010000104.1 GCA_902465105.1 uncultured Collinsella sp. | reverse complement strand
AGGGCATAGGCCTTCTGGCCATGCCCGACGATTGAAAGGCAGATTGCCGCTTAGGGGCGTTTGCAGCGTCAACTGGTTACGCGGTTTGGTAAAACCGCGTAACTAGCACACTTGCGTTTTGCCGATCATGATGTTGAGGATCTCGACGTCGGTGTCTTTCATGCCCACGCGGCCTACGTAGCCCATGCTGGCGATTGTCTGCTCGACGGTATCCTGGATCAGGCCCTCGCCGGCGCGGAAGCCGCGACCCTGCATGGCCATATCGTGGCCCAGAATCGCCGCATCGACGGCGGCCGAGATCTTGGCAGCACAACTCGCCTTGGCGCCGTCGCACACGATGCCGCCCACGTTGCCAAGCGTATTCGAGACCGTCGCGCCAATCTGCTCGCGCGTGCCACCGCACAGCCAGGTAATCGCAGCGCCGGCTCCGCACGCGGCGCAAATAGCGCCGCAAAACGCCGAGAGCGCACCAATATAACTCTTGATATGCACGGCGATAAGATCGGAGAGCATCACGGCGCGCACCAGGCGCTCGTGGTCGCAACGCAGGTACTCGGCATACTCCATGACGGGCAATGCGCAGGTAATACCCTGATTGCCCGAGCCGCACACAATGGCGACCGGCAGCGCGCAGCCGTTCATGCGGGCGTCGGACCCGGCGGCTGCACGGGCACGGGCACGGCAGGCGACGTCATCGGCACGAGCACCCAGCAGCGTACGACCCACCTCGGCGCCCCAAGCGTGCGCAAGGCCCTCGGCACTGATCGCGCCATTCAGCTCAATCTGACGCTCAACGGCAGCGCGGGCGCCCTCAATGTCGCCGTCCTCGATAAAGTCGATGATGGACTCAATCGACATGGGCGTGTCGGCGTTATCTGCCGCCCGCTCGGCCACGACGCGCTCGGCGCAGGCGGTGCACTCCCCCGCCGACTTGCCGCACACCGGAATACCGTCGAGCGTATGGCACGTGACATTGGTGTGGTGATCGGTAATCTCGACGACCGCGGTATGGCCCCCGGCTGTCGCAGTCACCTTGATGTAGAGGTTGGGCACACCCTCGACAAGCGACACATCGCAGTAGTCGGCGTCGGCAAGGAGCTCGGCCACGCGTGCACGGTCTTCATCGTTAACGCTCTCAAGCACCTCGAGCGCGCTCTTGGCGTCGCCGCCCACGGCACCCAGCACGGCCGCGGCTTCAATACCGTGCATACCGCCCGAGTTGGGCACGGTCACGCTCTTGACGTTCTTGATGATGTTGCCCGAGCAGGCAACGTCCATGTGATCGGGTTCACAACCGAGCGTCTGGCTCGCCAGCGCCGCTGCATAGGCAACGGCAATGGGCTCGGTGCAGCCGAGTGCACAGACAAGCTCGCGGTTCAAAACATCGCAAAACGCGGCATCACGAAGGGAATCGGTAGGCATAGGTATCTCCTACTTGTATAACGGACTGGGCTCTCGAAAAAAATTAGCTCTTTTATTTGATAACAATGCATCAAAAACCGCAACCATGGTTCCGGCGGACGGCACCCAAGCACAAACTGACAGCATTCATTCATGAGAAGCCGGTCTTGTTGCCCGCTAGAGCGTTTGACCAAAAAACGCCCGAGCGTTTACGCAAAAGTCGCGCTATCATGCAGTCGAACGCGGTAAACACCTTTAGCATTTGCGCCGCACAGACCAGAGAGGAACCATCCATGAAGATCGGTATCGGTAACGACCACGCCGCCGTCGAGCTCAAGAACATCATCTCCGAGCACCTGAAGGAGCGCGGCTGCGAGGTCGTGAACTTTGGCACCGACACCTCCGAGAGCTTTGACTACCCCATCGCCGGCTACAAGGTTGGTAAGGCCGTTGCCAACGGCGACGTCGACCTGGGCATCCTCATCTGTGGCACCGGCGTCGGGATTAGCCTGGCTGCCAACAAGGTCGAGGGTGTACGCGCCGTCGTGTGCTCCGAGCCCTTCAGCGCCAAGCTCTCCCGCATGCACAACAATACCAACGTGCTCGCCTTTGGCGCCCGCGTCGTGGGCTCCGAGCTCGCCAAGATGATTGTCGACGAGTGGCTCGACGCCGAGTTTGAGGGCGGCCGCCACCAGCGCCGCATTGACAAGATGATGGCTG
>CABQLM010000103.1 GCA_902465105.1 uncultured Collinsella sp. | reverse complement strand
CCCGTGGGAGGCCAGGGCGCCGCTGACCGGTGGACGGCACCGAGCCGTCATCGAACCTAGAAGGGGGAGGCCTCGCGGCCTCCCCCTTTTTTGCGTTTTGGGACACTCATACTTAATTCAATTTGTACAACATAATCATCCACCGTCTAATCCAGACGTTCACCGTTCTCTTGACGGTCTTATGCACTCAAAGGATTACTATTTATTTCAGCGTGATACCGCGCTTACTCCGTATTTGACGGATCGTTTTATTCTTTGCGACGGAAGGACTCACATGGCAGATGTTCACGAGCTGCTTGATACTTGGATTGCCAATGTCAAGGATGAGGAGCTGCTGACCGAGCTTAAAACGATGAAGGAACAGGGTGACGAGGATTCCATCACCGATGCCTTTTTCCAGGATCTTGCCTTCGGTACTGCTGGTCTTCGTGGCACCATTGGTGCGGGCACCAACCGTATGAATATCTATACGGTTGGTCGTGCGACACAAGGCTTCGCAGATTATCTCAACGCAACTTTTGAGCACCCTTCGGTTGCGATTGCACGCGATAGCCGCAACAAGGGTGAGCTGTTTGTTAAGACGACGGCTGCCATTCTCGCTGCCAACGGCGTTACCGCCTTCGTGTATCCCAAGATTTCTCCGGTGCCCACGCTTTCCTGGGCCGTTCGCGACCTTGGGTGCTCGGGCGGTATCTGTATGACGGCGAGCCACAACCCGGCGCCCTATAACGGCTATAAGGCATATGGCCCCGATGGCTGCCAGATTACGAGCGAGGCCGCCGATGCCATTTCCAAGGCGATTGCCGAAACGGATGCCTTTACCGGCGTTAAGTTCATGGACTTTGATAAGGCTGTTGAACAAGGCCTGGTCAAGTGGATTGATGACTCCTGCCTCGAGCGTTATTACGATGCCGTTCTCGCCCGTGGCGTGACGAACCTTTCTGCCGAGGAAATTGCGGGCGCTCCGCTTAAGCTTGTTTATACGCCGCTCAACGGCACGGGTCTCATTCCCGTCACAACGGTTCTTGAGCGCGCGGGGATTACTGATGTTACGGTCGTTCCCGAGCAGAAGGAGCCCAACGGCGATTTCCCGACTTGTCCGTATCCTAATCCCGAGATCCGTCAGGCCATGCAGAAGGGTATTGACCTGTGCGAGCAAGTTCACCCCGACCTGTTGCTCGCGACCGATCCCGATGCTGACCGCGTTGGTGTTGCCGTCAAGAACGGCGACGACTATCTGCTGCTGACTGGCAACGAGATGGGCGTTTTGCTGCTCGACTACATTTGCAAGACGCGTGCAGCCCGCGGTGAGGACCTTACCAAGAAGGTTGCCGTTACCACTATCGTTTCTTCCGCCATGGTCGATGCCCTGGCCGATGAGTATGGCTTTGAGCTTCGTCGTTGCCTGACGGGCTTCAAGTATATTGGCGACATCATTACGTCGCTCTCTGACGCCGGCGAGGTTGACCGTTTTATCTTCGGTTTCGAGGAGAGCTATGGTTATCTGGCCGGCGATCACGTGCGCGACAAGGACGCCGTGAGCACCTCGCTGCTCATTTGCCAGATGGCTCAGTACTATAAGCTGCAGGGTAAGAACCTTGCCGATGCTATGCATGAGCTGTATGAGAAGTATGGTTACTATCACAACAAGACAATTTCGCTGAGCTATCCGGGCGCCGAGGGCGCCGCCAAGATGGCCGGCATCATGGCGGGTCTGCGCGAGAATCCGCCTGCTGAACTTGCTGGTACCAAGATTGAGGCTGTTGTGGACTATAACACCAGCGTGAACGGCCTGCCTAAGGCTAACGTCATCGAGTTCGATCTTGAGGGCGGCAACAAGGGGATCGTTCGTCCGTCTGGCACCGAGCCCAAGATTAAGCTATACATCTTCGCTAAGGGCGCAAATGCCGCCGAAGCCGATGCGGCGCTTGACGCTATTGAGGAGTCTGGTCGTAAGCTGCTGGCTTAGGTCTAATTGATAGGCCATTATAGATGAGAAGAGAAGGGGGCCTCGAAGAGATGCCCCCTTCTGCTTTTGCTGAGTGGGTATCTTCAAAATGTGTAGGAAATGTGTGCTCGAAGATTCCCGCCCCGGATGCCCCTCCGGTCTGGCAATATATCTCCTTGCCGCGCGGCCCGGTTCGACCGGATCAGCCGCT
>CABQLM010000102.1 GCA_902465105.1 uncultured Collinsella sp. | reverse complement strand
GGTCGTCGCTGGGGATGGCCGCGATTTAGCGGTCCAGGAAATCGTCCGCAGTCCCAGGTCCAAACTGGGATGCGCTTTCCGTTGCTGAAGATATGAGGCTGCGGAGCAGCTGCCCGGCATGCGTTTACGCCTGCTGCCAGGTGTCGACGAGCTCCTTTGCCGCGGCGTAGGGGTCGTCGGCGCTGCAGACGGCGCTTACCACAAAGAAGCCGTCGACGCCGGTGGCCTTGAGCTGCGGCAGGTCGGCCTTTTTGACGCCGCCGCCCACCACGATGGGCACAGGGCTTGCCGCGTGGAGTGCGGCCAGGTCCTCAAAGCTCTTGGTGATGATGGAGCCGTCTGCCGCGCGTCCACAGTCGCGCTTGGTCTCGGTCTCATGGAGCGGGCCGATGCCTAGGTAGTCGACTAGGCTCATGTCGGCGGTCTTGACGTACTCGAGCATTTCCTCGCAACGGGCCGAAAGGCCCACGATGGCATCTGGCCCCAGAAGTTTGCGGCAGACTTCGACGGGAATATCGCTCTGACCCACGTGTACGCCGTCGACAGCGATACCCTGTTCGCGTGCGGCGAGTACGCAGTCCAGACGGTCGTCGATCAGTAAGGCGACCTGACCGGTCTTGCCGGCCTGTGCGATTGCCTGCGCGGCGTCGCCGGTCAGCGCAATGATCTCGCGGGCGCTTGCCACCTTGGAGCGCACCTGGATGCAGGTAAAGCCGGCGTCGAGTGCCTGGGCCACCACATCGCCCACGGGACGCCCGAGCGTGTTTTCGGGGCCGAGTACCAGATAGGCCGAGATATCAAGGTTGTCGCGGATGCTCATCGTGCTTCCTCCTGCTTTTTGATCTGCGCTTCCATGCGCTCGAGTTTGCCGGTCATGGTATCGGTAAAACCGGGCCGAATATCGGCTTTGAGCACGACTTCGGTGCGGATGCCCTTGCTCGCCAACACAAAGGTTGCGTCGCGTACGACCTGCATGACCTCGTCCCAGTCGCCCTCGATCTCGGTGAACATCGAGGTGGTGCGGTTGGGAAGGCCACTCTCGCGAATGACGCGCACGACCTCGGCGACCTCGGCGGACAGCTCGTCGCCTGTGCCGCACGGGGCGATGGCTACGGCGACGAGCGTGTTCATGTCGGTAGCGGTTGCGGGTTCGGACATGGCTTATGCCTCCTCGAGTTCGAGGCGGTTATTCGCAATATCCTGAGCGGTCGCGCGGTAGAGCTCGTCGATAAAGGCGACCTTAAAGCTTGCCGGGGCGTCGGCGACAGCGGCGGCAAGCGTGCCGGCAACGTTGTAGACGGCGGTACCGCAGACGGCTGCCGTAAACGGGTCGGCGGCGCAGGCGTACACGGCCAGCACGCCGCCCTGCGAGCAGCCGCAGCCGGTGATCTTGGACATGAGCGGGCTGCCGCCGTGGGACTTGGCCACGGTCGTGCCGTCGGTAATCAGGTCGACTTCGCCCGAGACCACTACGGCGCCGCCGGTGTAGCGGGCGAGCGCCACGGCGGCATCGCGGGCGGCGTCTACCGTGTCGGTGGTATCGACACCGCGTACGCGGCTCAGATCAGCCGCCTCGCCCTCAAGACCCCACAGGCCGGCGAGCGCGATAATCTCGGAGGCGTTGCCGCGCACGATGGCGGGCTTGTACTGCTTGAGCTCGTTTACCAGCTGGGTGCGCAGGCTACCGATACCCAGGCCCACCGGATCGAGCACCCAGGGCTTGCCGGCGTCGTGCGCCGCCTTGGCCGCGCGGGGAATTGTCTGTTCGTAGATGGGGAAGAGCGTGCCCATGTTGAGATAGATGGCGCCGCCGCCGGCAACGAGCGCCTCGCCCTCGTCGGGCAGATAGACCATGGCGGCCGAACCGCCCACGGCGAGCTGTGCGTTGGCGACAAAGTCGATCGTCACCGTGTTGGTGATGGAGCCGGCCATCGGATTGGTAGCGCGAATCTCCTCCACGGTCTTGACCATATGCTGCTTAAGCTGTTCCGAATCAATCACTGCACATGCCTCCTTGGCATAGAAAAGGGGCGCTGTGCATAGACAGCGCCCCTGTAAAGGCGGCATGCTCCCTACGCCAGCATTAACTGACAGGTTCAAAGGATTGGGACCCATGCCCTCTCAGCCTTGTGGTTTGCACCGCCGGCACTCCCGCATCGAATCTGTTGTTCCCTATACTAGCGCACCTGCCAAAAAGGGACAGGTTTATTTTGGCTGGTCGTTACAATAGGTAGGACCGATACGAATGGGGGCCTTATGATCAAACTTGTGCTGACCGACATGGACGATACGCTGATTCCTGCTGGACACGATGGCGCCAGCG
>CABQLM010000101.1 GCA_902465105.1 uncultured Collinsella sp. | reverse complement strand
TTCGCTTCATTTACATTTCCTCCGTTTCATCCCTGCGCCCGGACCACCCGGGCGCTATCGATATGTCCATGCGCTCGGCCTGCCCGCGCACCCTGGGGTGCTTTACCACGTGCAGGTCGACCACCTGCGCGTCGTCGGCCCATACGAGCCCGTTGAGCGCGTCCATGACCAGCTTTGACTCGTTGTCCGCGTCCGGCCTGTAGGTGTCCGGCTCCGAATACACGCGCTTGGGCCGGCTCTCCGGCAGCGGACGGTAGGCGTCGACGTCGAGAATCACCGGCACGTGCGGGCCGAAGGGCAGGGGCTGGATGCCCGCCTCGGCCATCGCCTCCCGGCACGCCGCCGCGATGGCCCTCTCGGCCCTCACGGTCTCGGACGGCGTGTACATCCGGGCGTGCCTGCGGTCGAGCCTGTGGCGCTACTTGCCGGCCACGAGGCGCACCGAGAACTCGATGCGCGCCGTCATGCCGGCGCCTGCCCGAACAGGGCGAGCACCGTCCACAGCACCGCCGGTATCAGCACGTATTCGGTGAGCAGGCTGAGTGCGATCCACCCCGCCACGGCGCCCGCCGCCCTAAGCGGCCCCGAAAAGCGCACGGGACACCTCCCGGACCTCGACGGCGTCGGCGCGCAGCAGCTCGTCGATGTCGGCCTTGTTGACCAGCTTGGCGCGGTTGGCGCTTCGCGGGTCGCTGCCGGGCGACCAGTAGGCGCGGAGCCTGCCGGTCGCGATGAGCTGCGCGATGCGCTCCTTGCCGATGCGGGCGTACGACGCGGCCTCGGACTGCGTGAGCCACGGGCTGCCGTAGCGTTCGGACTTCCCGTCCATACGATCTCCTCCATTTCGATTTCCTCCGTTTCGTCGATTCGTCGTCCCGCCGGGCCGTGCCACCGAGTCGCCGGGCGCGGCCCCTCACAGGAGGCGGGGCGGGTGTAGGGACCCCGCCCCCGGCACGGCACCGGCTGGAACGTCCGCAGTGTTGGCTATCGGAGACCTGCGGAACCGGTGCCGCCCCGGGGATGGGGCCCGCGGGTTGCCTGAGCGGCAATACCTGCGTTTCCGCGTTATGCGCGCGGTAGGCTTCGGGCCATGAGTTTGAGAAAGCCGACATACCGACCTAGGCACGCGAAGCCGGAGCCGCCCTATCGCAGGGCAGCGAGGTCGCCGCTGCCGCGGCTCGCGGTATCACTCGTCGCCGCGCTCCTCCCGTTCCCGTTCTGCCAGCTCGTCGAGTTCGCGTTTGATTTCCTTCACGCGCTCGTCGACGAGGTGGACCCGAAGCAGGATTCCGGTCGCTAGGCACGCCGTGAAGTTCACGGCCCACGGGAGCCAGTCGGGCATTTCCGCACCCCCCATCACTGCTCGCCGCCCAGATAGACGCTCTCGAGCTCGGGCATGTAGAAGAGCGTGTCGCCCAGCGTGTAGTAGACGCGCCCCCTGACGGCAAACGTCACGGGCGAGGCTATGTAGTACTCGACCCCGTCGAGCTCGCCCAGCTTCTCGGTGCCCTTCTCCAAGATCCTGATGTCGGCGATGTCGGCGAGGTGGAACCTGTTCCCGATGCGATACCTGACGCTACGGTTCGTCTCGACGTAGGAGCCGTCGACGTCCTCGAAGTCGTAGCTGACCTGCTTCCCCATGTCGCCCTCCCCTACAGCTCGAAGTCGGAAAAGTCGCGGGCCTCGACGGGCTCGGCCTCGACCGTGATGGCCTCGGGGATGTTCCAGCCGCCCAGCTCGATGTCGATGTAGTTCTCGTTCATGGTTCTCTCCGTTTCGTTGGATGCAAACTTTAACTTTCCTCTGTTGCCAAAAAAATATCGTCGCGAGTGATGCCGAGGAACGTCAGGACCCTTTCGAGGTCTTTGGCTCGCATCTCTCCGGGATAAAGCTCGTAACGGTCATAGGTCGGTTGGCTAACCCCCAACATCCGCTGAACTGCGACTTTCTTAACCCCTTTGCTCTCGCGAACATCTCGCAGGGTATTCAAGTGGCCTCCTCTCTCTTGCTGAACTAATAGTAAGTCTTTCTTTGCATCGTGTAAACAAAAACTTTTCTAGAATGAAAAGTTTTCTTTTCTAAAATGATAAGTAAAGTTATACATAGGCAAGGAGAGGCCCATGGAAATCGGTAAAAACCTTCGCCGGCTCAGAAGTAGAGCCGGACTGACCCAACAGGAAATAGCCGACAAACTCGATGTATCTCGAGTTGCCATCGGCCAGTGGGAATCCGAGAAGTCGATGCCGAGAAAAGCGAACCTTGAGCAACTCGCCGAGCTTTTTGATACCACGGTAGCCGACCTCATGGGAGAGGACGCCACCGAGACCGCGA
>CABQLM010000100.1 GCA_902465105.1 uncultured Collinsella sp. | reverse complement strand
CACGAACAGGAGGCCACTTAATGTGGCCTCCGTCGTGAGCAGGACTGTAGAGCAGGAAACTTCATCAGTGCCCGCCCCACGGGAAACCAGCGGGATAGACCGGTTCAGATGGGGCTTTGATGCATGGGTGGTCTGTTGGTGGGCAAATGGGTATCATACTGTGGTTATTGCATCGACTCTGCGATGCACGCTTGTACGTTCCCGGCGGTCGGTTTGCCAGAAGCGCCCCGTCGGTTGTTCCAGACCCGTTTCGAAGAAAGGAAACAACACTCACCTATGGCAGCTAAAAAATCATCTCCCTTGAAGATCATTCCGCTCGGCGGCCTTGACGGCATCGGCAAGAACATGACGGTCTTCGAGTGCGGCGACGACATGGTGCTCGTCGACGCCGGCCTCATGTTCCCCGACGACTCCCAGCCCGGTATCGACCTGGTACTTCCCGACTACACCTATGTCCTGGAGAACGAGGAGAAGCTCCGCGGCATCGTCGTCACCCACGGCCACGAGGACCACACCGGTTCGCTTCCGTACCTGCTGCAGGACCTCAACAACAAGGTGCCCATCTTCTCGAGCAAGCTGACGCTCGGTTTTATCGAGGGCAAGCTCTCCGAGTTCCGCATTCGCGCACCTAAGTTCCGCGAGGTCAAGGGCGGAAGCCACGTCAATCTCGGTGGCATCTCGCTCGACTTCTTCTCCATGACGCACTCCATTCCGGGTGCTTTGGGCGTGTTTATTCGCACTAACCAGGGCACCGTTATGCACACGGGCGACTTTAAGCTCGACCAGACGCCCATCGACGGCGTCACGCCCGACTATGCCGCCATCAGCCGTTTTGCCAAGCAGGGTATCGATCTGCTGCTTTCCGACTCCACCAACGCCACGGTTCCCGGCTTTACCAAGTCCGAGGCCGAAGTCGGCCCCAACCTGCTGCACGCCATCAAGAACGCCCCGGGCCGTGTGTTCGTCGCGTCGTTCTCGAGCCACATCCATCGCCTGCAGCAGATCTGCGACGCCGCTCGCAAGTGCGGCCGCAAGGTCGTCGTGACCGGACGTTCCATGCTCACCAACACCCGCGTGGCGCGCGAACTGGGCTACCTCAACATCGACGATGCCGATATCCTCGATGCCTTCGATATCGATAACCTGCCCGATGACAAGATCGTCGTCATGTGCACTGGTTCTCAGGGCGAGCCGCTGTCGGCCCTGTCCCGCATGGCCAACGGCGAGCACAAGACGCTTTCCATCCACGAGGGCGATACCGTCATCCTCTCGGCAACTCCCGTCCCCGGCAACGAGAAGGCCGTCCAGCAGGTCGTCAACAGCCTGGCCAAGCTTGGCTGCGACGTCTGGGATAAGTCTCGCGCCCTCGTCCACGTCTCGGGTCACGGCAGTCAAGAGGAGCTCAAGCTCCTGATGGCCATGGCCAAGCCCACCTACTTTATGCCGGTTCACGGCGAGGCCGTGCACCTGCGCGCCCATGCCCAGCTCGCCCGCAAGATGGGCCTTAAGGACGATCACATCTTTATCCTCGATAACGGTGACACGCTCGAGATGCGCGGCGGTATCGTCAAGCGCGGTGCGCCCGTCGAGTCCGGCGTCGTCTATGTCGACGGTCTTCGCATCGGCGACACCGACCCCATCGTCCTGCGCGATCGCCAAAAGCTCGCCAACGACGGTATGGTCACGGCCGTTGCCATCGTCTCGCTCAAGCACAAGAAGATCGAGGCCATCGAGTTCTCGGGCCGCGGTGTTTCGTTTGCCATCGACGATCAGTTCTCCGAGGATGCCTCCGCAGCCATCATGAAGACGATCGAGAAGGGCAAGTTTAGCTTTACCAGCAGCGGCTCCGATGCCATTCGCAAGGCCGTGCGCGATTCGCTCTCCAACTTCATTTGGAGCCGTACGCGCACCCGCCCGATGATCATCCCGGTCGTCATGGAGGTTTAGTTTGGCGCGCGGATCTGCACAAAACGCCAAAGGCAACAAAGCCAACAACCAACCGGCATCTGCTAAGGGTGCCGGTTCCCATCTGCGTGCCAATAAGGGTCACGAGGCGGAGTTCGATGAGTTCGAGCCCCTGGTCGAGCCTTCGGCCAATCGCGATATCGCCGGCGTGATCATTGCCGTTTTGGCGATTGCGTCCTTCATTGCCGTGATTTCGCCGGCAACGGCGCCCGTGACGGCTGCGGTTGCCGGTTTCTACCACCTTGGCTTTGGCCTGGGCGCCTACGTGCTGCCGATCGTCATCTTGCTGTTTGCCGCCACGCTCTTTTTGGGTGAGGACTCGCCGCTCAACATTCGCTCGGTCGCGGGTGGCGCTGTGGTCTTTGTGGCCATTGTCTCTATCCTGTCGCTGATGGTGCCGGGCACGAGCGATTCGTGCGACCTCATGTTCTCGCCGCAGAACCTTTCCGTCTCGGGCGGCTACATTGGCGCCTTTATCGCAAGTGCCTTGCAAAACGCCCTTGGTAAACCTATCGCCATGGTTGTCTTGCTGGGGCTTGTCGTCGTTGGCTTGGTCATTATCGGCTTTTCGGTGGGCGGCGTTTTGCGCTCTGCGCGCGATCGCGCTGCCGATTTTGCCGAGCGCCGTCGTGCCGATGTCAACGCGAGCCCGTGGGGCGACGAAGAGGCCCTGTCGGTTCCCGGTGTCGCCCGTCCGCACCTGAGCATTCTGCGCCAGAAGGGGACTGACGCCGCGGTGACCACGGTCATGGGTGGCGACGTCGATGCGGTTTTGGATGACGACGAGGACGATGATCCGTTTGTCGACGTGTCCGAGGCCGTGGAGGCCGAGCGCGCCAAGACCACGTTGCTGCCGCGTCGCCATGCCAGGAAGGGCAAGGCTGCGCCCAAGCTCAACACGAGCGAGCCCGACCCGTCTTGGTCCGATAGCGAAATCGAACTCACCGAGGGCGATGACGAGGACGACGAGACTCCGCTCGAGACCGCCAAGACAACCTTGCTGCCGCGTCGCCGTGCTAAGGCAGGACAGGTCACCGGACAGTTTTCGATAGAAGGCGACCCGGACAAGGCTGACGAGTCAGAGCCGCCGTTTGCCGTGAATCCCGTTTCGGCAGCCCCTCAGATCCCCGACTTCCTAAAGCATCCCAAGGTTGCCGATGCTTCCACCCCTACGGCTTCCGCAGCTCCT
>CABQLM010000099.1 GCA_902465105.1 uncultured Collinsella sp. | reverse complement strand
CGAAGTTGAAAGGCAGATTGCCGCTCTGGCGGGTTTGCAGCGTCAACTGGTTACGCGGTTCGTAGAACCGCGTAACTGTTAAGGCCGCTGGCCCATGCCACCCTCGAGGGTGACGGTCTCGCCATTCATGTACTTAAAGTCGGGGCCGCAGAGCTGAACGACCACGCGGCCGATCTCCTTCTCGACATCGCCGTAATGACCCGCCGGCGGCATGTGGACGTTGGCCTTGAACGCCTCGGGATAGGCATCCTGGAAGTTCTCGAGCGCAGCAGTCCAGGCAAGCGGGCACACGATGTTGACGTTGATGCCGTCCTTGCCCCACTCGTTGGCGGCGACGCGGGTCAGACCGCGGATGCCCTCCTTGGCGGCGGCATAGCTGCACTGGCCGTAGTTGCCAAACAGGCCGGCGCCCGAGGCAAAGTTGACCACGGAGCCCTTGGTCTCCTTCAGGTGCGGATAGGCCTTCTGCATGTACAGATAGGTGGCATACAGACCGGAATAAATGGCCAGGTTAAACTGATCCATGGTGTGGTCGGCGATGGTCACGCCCGAAGCGCTGGCCTGAGCATTGTTGACGACGGCGTCGATGCGACCGAACTCCTCAATCGCCTTGTCGATAACGTTCTGCACGACGGCCTCGTTGTCCTGGCCGGCGGAGACATCGGCCTGAACAGGCAGAACCTTGACGCCATACTCAGCCTCGAGAGACTCCTTGGCAGCCTCGAGCTTGGCGACGTTGCGGCCGGTGATGACGAGGTTTGCGCCCTCCTTGGCAAAAGCGATATCGATGCCGTAGCCGATGGAGCCAGCGGAGCCGTCCTTGAGCGTGGCCTTGCCGCCGCCGGTGACGATCACGGTCTTACCAGTGAAAAGTCCCATACAAAGTCCTTTCGAATCGCGGCGGGCACGCCCGCCGACTGCGCGCACCAACTTCACGCGCGCCAAAAGCTGAAATGCAACTTTAGCGTGTTCAAGTGAAAAATAAAGGACACAGCGGGCGAACGGCGCAACGTCTTTCGGCGAAGGGAATGTCAAGTAAAAAATTGGATAGAGCAGCCGAGTTTTTGTTAACGCAACAAGTCATCGAACACGTTTTGAAACTTTGTTGCGGGGCGCGGGATGTCGGCGCGAGACTTTATCATAGGGTAACGAACAACGATGAGGAGCACATGCCTATGACAGACGAGCTGGACCCCCAGACTCAACAGCATATTGATGATTCAGCAGACGTCGCCGCAGATACTGACGCTGCGACCTGCAATGATACCGACGTCGACGACGCCGCTCTGGATAACGGCGCTGCGACGGAGATCCCTGCGGCCGAAGATGCCGACGAGCAAAACGACGATTCGGCCGCCCAGGACGACGCCCCCGAAAAGGACGCCGCCCCGCAAGCAGCAGGCCCCATCAAGGTATCTTCGGAAGAAGAGCTCGATGCTGTCATGGATTCCATGATGGATGCTGTCAAAGCGATGAAGGATGCTGTCGCCGATACCGACGTTGACGCCGAGGAAGAAGAGGCCGCCGAGGCCGCCTCGACCTTTGTGCCCGGCGAGACCCCCGTTGCCGATCAGGGCAGCACTATGCCCTCGTTTCTGCAGCTCGAACATCCCACGATTGGCGCGGACGCCGTCGACCCGCATGCAGCGGGCTTTTCTGTGATCGAAGGCGGCACCGGCAATATCGCCACGCCGCAAACTACCGATGTGGACGCTGCCGACACCGGTCGCCCGATCGCCCCGCACGCCCCCGCCGCGAGCCGCGACCTGGGAACTGCCGTCTCGAACACTGCGAACGCCGTGGGCGCCTTTATCGCGCAGGGAGCCTCAGCCATGCGCGAGATGAACGCCGCGAAAAAAGCACTCGCCGATGCCCGCGACCACCTGGCAGAGTTGGAGCAGCGCATTTCCGATCAGACCGAGGAGCTCGAGACGCGGCAGGATATCGCGGGGCGTTACGACCAGATTGTCGCCGACCAGCGCCAGGCGATCGCCACGGCACAAAAGACCGCTGCGGCCGCCGAGATTGACCGCGACGCCCATGCCGCCAAAGCGACAGCGCTCAAGAGCCAGCTCGAGCAAATGAAGGCAGAAGATGATGCAGCCGAGCGTCGCCTGAAGGCCGCACTCGATGCCGTCGAGGCTCGCGAGGCGAGTTCACGCGAAACCGGCAACCGCCTGGTTCGTCGACTCGAAGATTCCAAGCGCATTCGCGACAAGGTGAAGGCCGAGCGCGACGCAGGCGTCGCCGCCGCACAGCAAACTGCCAACGCAACGCGTGCACAGCTCGAAACGTTGCGACGCGAGTACGCCGAGCTGCAGCGCAATCCTTCGGCGAACCCCGCCAATTACACCGTGCGCACCAGCGAGCTCTCGATGCAGATCTCCGATACCGCCGATGCTCTGCGCAAGGCCGAGGAAGACATTCCACGCGTGACCGCCGATCTTGAACACTCGCTCACCGCCGCCGAGCAGGCCGTCGAACAGGCGCAGGCCCCCATCGCCGATGCCAAGCGCGCACACCAGGCCGTGACGACCGAGGCGGATGCCGCACGCGACGAACTTCAGACGGCTAAGACCGCCGCTGCGACGCGTCAGCGCGAACTGCGCGAGAAGATTGCCGCGCAGGACAAGGCTCGTCGCGAGCAGGAGCAGGCCATCGCCAACGCCCAGGCGGACGCCGCACATGCGCAGTCGATTATCGAACAGGCGACCGAGGTGCACGACCATCCCGAGATCACCGAGTCGCTCGCCGGATCCTTGGAGCGCGATAAGGCCGAACACGCCGAAACCGAGCGCGAAGTCGCCCAGCTCGAGGCTACCGAGGATGACGTACGAGAGCGCACCCGCGACTCACGCATCAAATTCACCGGCGCCATCGTCTGCGTCATCGCCGTGATTCTAGTGATCATCCTGATCTGGCTGTTCGCGAGCAACTAAACCAGCCGCCAAAAAACGCTCACCGCAACTTTTTAGATTGGTGCAAAGGGGTCAGGTTAACATGCACCAACCTGGTGCAAAGTAACCTGTTCCCCTTGCACCAACAACGTTTGCCCAGATAAAACCCGCCAAAATAAACCTGTCCCTTTTTGGCAGGTTGAATCACGGCAACGCCGATGTTTTGGCGCGGACAGCGAAAACCCGCCAGAGCGAGCAAGGTGCCTTGAAACAAGGCGGCATTGAC
>CABQLM010000098.1 GCA_902465105.1 uncultured Collinsella sp. | reverse complement strand
TGAGCCTCTGCATGGGCTTCAGTCGCTCGAACATGGTATTGCCGTGCAGGTGATCGATCTCGTGCTGCAGGCACACGCAGAACAGGTCACCCGAGGCCTCGTAGCGAATCAGATTAGCGTCCAGATCATACGCCTCGACGACAACATGGTCGGGACGCTCGATTTCGCAGCTAATGCCGGGGATGGAAAGGCAGCCCTCGCTAAACGGCACCAGATGGTCGCTCTGCTCAACAATGACAGGGTTGATGAGCACGTACGGATCGTAGTCGTTCTTGTCGCTGTAGTCGCAGTCGATGGTGACGAGCTGAATGAGCTCGCCGATCTGCGGAGCAGCCAGGCCGCAACCGCCGTTCTCGAACATCATCTTCTTCATCTTCTCGGCAAGTGCCTCGATCGCCGGGGTGATTTCCTCGATGACGGCACACTCCTGACGCAGACGAGGGTCAGGGGACAGTACGATTCCGTTGGCTTCCATGGCCATCCTTTCGGGTTGTTACATCAAATCATAGGCGTCGACGTCAACGCTCACGCTCACGCCGCGCACGGAGCCCACCTCTTTGAGGCAGGCGTCAATATCATCAGAGACATGGTACCCTACCGGCGACTTCACAAGCAGATGGAAGCGGTAACGGTCCTTGGCTCTCTCGATTACACACGAAGCCGGGCCCAGCACCTGCGGCACGGCGCTTCCCGCCCGCAAAAAGTCGGGCGCGGCGGCATGCCAGCGACGCTTGAGGAGCTTCGCGATGCGCCCGATATAGTCCCGCGCGTCATCCGCGTTCGTCGACCATACCAAGATGTTGGACAGGCGCACAAACGGCGGATACAGGGCGTCGCGGCGCTGGTCCAGGTCGTAGTCGGTAAAGATCGAACGGTCGTGCTCGGCGACGGCGCGAATGACCGGGTCATCGGGCAGGTAGGTCTGGATGATAACCTCGCCGGGGCGATCGCCGCGGCCGGCGCGGCCCGCCACCTGCTCAAGCAGATCGTAGGCGCGCTCCCCTGCTCTAAAATCGGGGAGCTTCAGCGCAAAGTCGGCATTGACCACGCCCACAAGCGTGACCTCGGGAAAGTCGAGGCCCTTGGCGATCATCTGGGTACCCAGCAGCACCGCGCAATCGGCGGCATCGAACTGCTCGAGCAGCATTTTATGTGCGTCCTTGCCGCGCGTGGAATCGGCATCCATGCGAATGATGGCGACGTCGTCGGGCAGCATCTGGTGCAGCGCGTCCTCGATCTGCTGCGTACCCAGGCCCATTTTTGCCAGGTAGCGGCTGCCGCACTTGGGACAGCGACTCGTGGGCGCGGGATACGGCTGCACGCGCCAGGACGATCCGCAGGTGTGGCACTGCAGCGTATGCGTGCGCTCGTGGTACGTGAGCGCGGTGGAGCAGTGGTTGCAGGTGGGCACGCAGCCACATTCGCGGCACATAAGGAACGGCGCAAAGCCGCGACGGTTGTGCAGCAACACTGCCTTTTCACGGCGCTCGACTACACGCTCCAGGCCCTCCACCAGCGGTTTTGAGAACATGGAGCGACTACCGTGTGCGAACTCGCGGCGCAGGTCGGCAATGCGTACCGTGGGCAGGACCGCGTGTCCCGGGCGCTCGGGCATCTCTACACGCGTCCAGGTGGCGCCGCCGTACGTGCCGCGGCGGCAGCGGTCGAGGGACTCGGCAGAAGGCGTGGCCGAGCCCAGCACGAGCGGGCAGCGATAGCGGCGCGCCATCTCGGCAGCCACCTCGCGCGCATGGTAGCGCGGGCTTGAGCCCTGCTTGTAGCTGGCCTCGTGCTCCTCGTCGATGATGATGAGGCCCAAGTCACTGAGCGGGCAAAAGAGCGCCGAGCGGGCGCCGACGACCACGCGGGCCGCACCGCTGGAGACCATATCCCACTGGTCCAGGCGCTCGCCGGCCGAAAGGCGCGAATGGAACACGGCGACCGTCTCACCAAAGCGCGAGCGGAAGCGGCCGACGGTCTGGGCCGTCAGCGAGATCTCGGGCACCAGCACGCAGGCCGAACGGCCGGCGGCGAGCACGCGCTCGATAGCGGAGAGGTAAACCTCGGTTTTGCCGGAGCCGGTAACGCCGTCGACCAGCACCACGTCGCCATGAGCGTCCAAACGGGCGCGCTCAATCTGCGCGAGTGCCCGTTGCTGGCCGTTGGTAAGGGAGACCGGCGCCTTACCGCTTGCCGAGGACAGCGTGGTCTGCTCGCTGCAGCCACGCCAGGCGCGGCGCTCCTCCACCACCACGACGCCGCGCTTTTCGAGCGCCTTGATGGTCGCCGACATACTGTTGTAGAGCAGGTTGAGGTCGCGCGTCATGACCGGGCCACATTGGAGCGTCTCGATGAGCTGACGCTGGCGGACCGCGGTCTTGGGCGGCGTGTAATCAAAGCCTTCGGGCGTAAGCATCACCCAGCGGTTTTGGATGGGCTTGACGGCGGGGCGCTCAACCGACCATGCGCCGTCATCGCCCTTAACGACGCGTGGGCTTCCACCCGGTGGCAAGAACAGGCGCAGGCACTCGGAAAGCGTCGCGACATACTCGCGGCTCATCCAGCGTGCGATGCGAGCTGCCTCAGCGGTAAAGAGCGGTTTGCTGAGGATAGCCTCGATGGCTTTAATGCGCGCGGGGTCGAGGGCGTTGTTGCCCTGCAGGTCATCCAGCTCAGGCGCAATGTCGACGATATAGCCCGCGGCGGCACGGTTGCCAAAGTGGACCAGGACCGTCGATCCGACCTGGGCCTCGTTGGCAAGGGACTCGGGGATGCCGTAAGCAAACGGTTCGGACAGCGCACGGGTGGGGATGTCGAGAACCACGCTCGCGTAGGCGGCGATGGGCTCAGGTGCAGGCTCGGGCTTGGCCGGGGCGGCAGCGGATGCCGGTGCCGCCGGAGTCTCCTCCGATTCCGGCGAACCAAACAGCGAGAGTTGCTCGGCCATGGCCCCAGCACCTCCAATCCCATACACATACAGAAACAAGAGCCCCGCTCGGGGTGAACGGGGCTCGGATACATACGTTTGCGCAGCGATTACAGCGCCATCGTGCGGGCGCGATCGATACGCGCCAGGCAGTCGTCGCGGCCGACGAGCGCCATGGTCTCGCCCAGCGGAGGGCTCACCATGTTGCCGCAAACGGCGACGCGCACGGCCTGGAACACCACGCGCTTCTTGAGGTCCA
>CABQLM010000097.1 GCA_902465105.1 uncultured Collinsella sp. | reverse complement strand
CGTATCCTGCGCCAACGCCCGTGCGATCATGATGCGCTGGCACTCGCCGTCCGACATCTTGTCCATCGTGCGCTCCGCATAAGCCTCCATGCCCACCGAGGCGAGCGACCGCATGACGATCTCCTTGTCGACCTCCTGCATCTTTCCAATCCAGTTGGTATAGGGTGCGCGGCCGATAGCCACGACATCCTTGCATTTGAGATTGGCGATGCGTGTGCGCTCGGTCGTGACGAATGCCAGCGTTCTGGCCATTTCTGCTGCTCGCATATCGGCGGCGTTATGCCCGTCGAGCAGGATTCGGCCGGTATAACGGCGGTTCAGTCCGGCGATGGCTCGAAGCAGTGTCGATTTGCCCGTGCCGTTGCGCCCGATAAGGGCAGTCAGCCTGCCCTTTTCTATGGTGGTTTCCACCTCGCAGAGCAAGGTGCGCTCGCCGTAGCCTATGGAAAAATCGTGTAACTTTATCATGCGGTGACGGATTTATTGCGCAAGACCACCCACACCACGATGGGGATTCCCAGCAATGCGGTGATGGCGTTGATCGGCAGGGTGAACATTTTAGAAACGAGGTCGCAAAGAAGCAGCACCGCCGCACCCGAAAGAACGGTTCCCGGTACGAGTACCCGATGGTCGCTGTTGCGGAACAGCATTCTCGTGACGTGGGGCATGGCCAGTCCGATGAAGCCTATCGGACCGCAAAAGGCGGTCACCGTACCAGCAAGCAGCGTCGTGGAGAGGAACAGCAGCCCGCGCGAGCGTCGGATGTTCAGCCCCATCGTCACGGCATACTCCTCGCCGAACAGCAGTAAGTTGAGCGGCTTGATCGTCACCACCGCCAACAACAGTCCGGCGATAATCGACGGGACGAGTACCGCAAGCTGGTCGAAGGTCACGTCGCCGAGCGACCCCATCGTCCAAATGACAAAGGCTTTCAGGGATTCTTCCTTGCTGAGATATTGCAATATCTGTACAATCGCGCCGACTCCCGACGAGAACATCATGCCGAGAATCAGAATCACCATGATGTCCTTGATGCGGTGGCCGACGGCGGCGATGACGACCAGCACGAGCGCCGCTCCGAGCCAAGCCGCCCCGGCAATGCCTATCGACGAACCGAAGCCTGCAAGCACGACGAGTGCCACGCCGAGGCTCGCGCCCGAACTGATGCCGAGCACGTAGGGGCCGGCAAGAGGATTGCGGAAGAGGGTTTGCATCTGAAGACCGCTGACCGACAGAGCTGCTCCGGCCAGCAACGCGACCACCGCCTTAATCAGTCGGATATTCAGTATAATTTTCGCCGTCGCCCGCGGGCAGTCGCCGCCCGTCAAAGCCGCCCATACATCGCCGAGCGGTACGGCGACTGCCCCCACCGCCAAATCCAGCAGAAACAGGAAAAGGGTGAGGGCGGCCAGCATGGCAAACAATATGGCGGAACGGGAGCGCATCTATTTCAGTTGCTTGTAATAGACGAAATCTTCCTCGACCAGTTCGGGGTGGAATATCTTCACGAGGTCTCGCAGCACGAGGTCGGGATTTACGACCGCCGACTCATAGTAGTCGTTGCCGCCAGCAGCATTGGTGCGGGCGTTATTGTTATAGACCTGTCCACCACGGAAACAGCGGGTGTCGATGAACTTCGGGCATGCGGCTTTCAGTTCATCAAGCGTGTTCGCCATCCCCACATGCAGCCACATATCGGCTTGCGAGGCCAGCAGATACGCCTCTTCGAGGTCGATGGGCGCGGAAGCGTTTCCTGTGTTCTTCTTGTAGATGTAATCGCCTCCGGCATCTTTGATTAACCGGGCGACATAGCTTTCGGTCGAGGGCATGAACCAGCTGTCGCCGTAAGGCGTGTTGAGCATGACTGACGGAGCGTCGAGGATATTGTCCGCTACTTTCTTTTTCAGGACATTGTATCTGACGGGGATTTCCGCGAATACTTTTTCGCCCTCCGCCCGTTTTCCGATAACCTCCGAAAGTGCCACCAGCCATTCGGCTTTGCCCAGCGGAGACTCTTCGAGGTAATCGCCGACATACATGAACGGGATATCCAACTCTTTGAGCTTACCCTCCATCGAGCTTGCCCCGTTCACGCCGTAAAGCAACACGAGGTCGGGGTCAAGCGAGAGCAGCAGTTCGTAATTGATGTTCCCTTCGTAGCCCACATCTCCAACGCTGTCCCGCCGTGCCTGAATGTCGGGATTGGAGATGTAGTCGATGCCTGACACGCCGACTACGCGTCCCGTTTCGCCGATTGCGTCGAGCATGGCGATATGGGTCGAGGACATGCAGACGATGCGCTCGGCATCCCCCTTGAGCATCTGACCGGTGAAATCCGCCGGAACCTCTTCGTCATCACGGGCAATGAACAGGTTCGTAGTGATGCTGTCGGCGCCCTGCCAAGGGTTCGTGACGGTAACCAATACGCTCTTTTTGCCGTCTGCACCTTTTATGTCAAACCCCGAAGCGTATTCAGGTGTATAGACCGTTCGGTTGAAATCGGCGAGTTTTGAACTTTTATTGTGGCAGCCTGTGAATGCCAATACAAGTAGCAACAGCAGGCTTAAATTCTTTAATGCTTTCATATCGTTACATATTTGTATTTTCGGACTTTTTCTTGTTTTTCCCGAACTTCGGGGTAATGCCGATGAAGAACTCGAAGTTGATGCCGGGCATGGGGCGCGAGAGTACCGAAAGGTAGTCCTCGTTGAAGAGGTTGTTGACGGCGAATTTTAACTGGATGTCCACCGGTTTGAAAAACAGGTTTTTCTCCAACGAGACATTGCTCATGAAATATTCGGGCAGGTGTCCTGTCAGCGTATAGTCGTTGCTCGACATGGTGTAACGTTCCGAGTAGAACGCCCATTTGTAAAGGAACGCCCAAGTCCGCCACGACAACCGTCCGGTCAGCGATGCGGAGTGCTTCGGCACGTAGGGTAACTGCTTGCCCACTGACTGGTCAGCAGGCGACATCTTCTCACCTTCATTGATGGAGGGTGTCCACGAATAGGACCCGTTCAAGTCGATGAGCCAATCTTTCGCCGGCTGCACGGCGAAGTTCGCTTTGACCTCGACGCCGTAGGCGTGGACCTTCTTTACGTTGCGGGGCGAGAAGAAGCCCTTGGTGGTGGGCAGCCAGATAATCCAGTCGTCGATGTAGGAGTCGAACCAGTTCGCACCGCCGCTCAACTTGTAAATGCCTTTCTTGCCGACATCGAAACTCACCCCGGCATCATAACTGAAACCTTGTTCGTTTTTCAGGTTGGGATTACCTCCCGGCAAAAAGTATAGGTCGTTCAGAGTTGGGAAACGGTAGTTACGCGATATGGATGCTTTCAGCATCACATTTCCTTTCGGGGAAATGATACCGTCAATGAAGAAAGCCGGAATGAGTGGAATCCAATCGGAACCATACATCTCTTCCCGCAGTACCACCGACATACCCAAGCGGTCTATCGGCTGCCACTTGGCGGATACGGAGCCGGAGAGTTCCACGCGCCCCT
>CABQLM010000096.1 GCA_902465105.1 uncultured Collinsella sp. | reverse complement strand
GCCTTTCAATCGTCGGGCATGGCCAGAAGGCCAATGCCCTCCTCTTTCAAGGCACATTGCTCGCTTGGGGGCGTTTTCGCTGACTTATGCTCAACCTACGACGCTGTTTTGTTTGGAGCGAGGGGTCCTATGACAGTTCGTCGGCTACTTGGTGTTCGTAGAAGGCTTCGATTACGGCGTTAAAGTCGCGGGCGAAGTCTTCCATGGTTCCGCGCCAGGTGGCTCGGCTGGGCTTGCCCTGGCCCACAAAGGCGGTTTGGATGCCGCAGGCAGGGCTGGGGAAGTCGCGTTTGGGATCGTTGCCCACCATAAGGACCTCGTGCGGCTCGAGCCCCATCACCTGAAGCTGCTCTAGATAGTAGGTGGCATCGGGCTTGCAGCGGGTGGCGTTTCCCATGTGCGTGACGAGCTCAAAGGGAGCGTCAGCCAGGTCGCCCCAACCCATGCGGCACTCGATGGCCCCCTGGGGAAAGCTGGGGTTGGTAAAGAGCGCGCAACGCAGCCCTGCGTCCTGTACGGCCTGGAGCGCGGCGTGTGCGCCCGGCATGGCGTGGGCGTTAATGATATCGTCGTTCTTGTGCGGAAGAACTTCGCGCTCGTAGTAGGTAAACGCCTCGTAGATGATGGGATCGGAGAGGCAGATACCGCACCTGCGCTCGACCTCGGTGCGGTAAAACTCAAGATTGGTGCGATTATCCGTGCCGCTGCGGCGATTGGCGTTGAGATCGACCAGGATAGTGCCGAGGCGTGCCATCGTGCCACCGCGGCTGCGGCGCCCGATATCCGCGAGCATCGATGAGACATCCTTAAAATAGCGAAGGATGAACGCGTTGAGGTTGATGCTAAGAAGCGTCTCGTCCATATCGAAAACGACTGCTTTGAGCACGCGGGCACCTTTCTCGTAAATTTGATCTAGAGTCGTTGGCTCCGGATACTTTACCCCAAAGCCAAATGCCTGGCTGGTTATCGTCAAGTTGTGGAGACGTGTGTTCATAAGATTACGAAAAAGTCTCCACACGAGTAAAAAATCGCAGTTCACGCTTGAAATCGAACTCATTTCCCCGTAACCTATACGAACGTGATTGCATAAGCGTCACATTAGTATCTGTCGGCTCCCGAGTGTTCCTAAACGTTGTGTGCTTGTCGCACCCTTCTGTAGGTCCTAGCAATCGGGGCCCCGTAGTTCGAAAGGGGTCCACCTTTGAGTGAGATTCAGAACTCGTCCATTTTCTCTCTTGACGATGTCAACGAGGAGGAGATGAACAACCTCATCGACGGTACGATTACCGACTTTGATGAGGGCGATCTCGTTAACGGCACTGTCGTTAAGATCGAGCATGACGAGGTGCTCGTTGACATCGGATTCAAGTCCGAGGGCGTTATCCCGGTCCGCGAGCTGTCCATCCGCAAGGACGCTAACCCTGCAGACATCGTTGCACTCGGTGATCCCATCGAGGCTCTGGTTCTCCAGAAGGAGGACAAGGACGGTCGTCTGGTCCTGTCCAAGAAGCGTGCCGAGTACGAGCGTGCTTGGAACCGCATCGAGGAGAAGTTCAACTCCGGCGAGAACGTCGAGGGCGAGGTTATCGAGGTTGTCAAGGGCGGCCTGATTCTCGACATCGGCCTGCGTGGCTTCCTGCCCGCTTCCCTCGTCGACCTCCGTCGTGTCAAGGACCTCACCTCCTACATGGGCACCCGCATCGAGGCCCGCGTCATCGAGATGGACCGCAACCGCAACAACGTCGTCCTCTCCCGTCGCGTTGTGCTCGAGGAGTCCCGTAAGGCCGAGCGCTCCGAGATCCTGTCCAAGCTCAAGTCTGGCATGCGTCTCCAGGGCACCGTTTCCTCCATCGTCGACTTCGGCGCCTTCGTCGACCTCGGCGGTATCGACGGCCTCATCCACATCTCCGAGCTCTCCTGGAACCACGTCAACCATCCTTCCGAGGTTGTCAAGGTCGGCCAGGAGGTCGAGGTCGAGGTTCTCGACGTCGATCTCAACCGCGAGCGCATCTCCCTGGGTCTCAAGCAGACCACCGAGGATCCGTGGCGCGCACTGGTCAAGAAGTACCCCGTCGGCGCTATCGTCGAGGGCACTGTGACCAAGCTTGTCCCGTTCGGCGCTTTCGTCGACCTGGGCGAGGGTATCGAGGGCCTGGTGCACATCTCCGAGATGGCCAACAAGCACGTCGATCAGCCTTCTCAGGTCACCCACGTGGGCGACAAGGTTCAGGTCAAGGTCATGGAGATCGACCTCGACCGTCGTCGTATCTCCCTGTCCATGAAGTCTGCTGCTGAGACCCTGGGCGTTGAGATCGAGGTTACCCCGCTGCCTTCCGAGAAGAAGGACGAGGAGACCGACGCCGAGTAAATCGGTTTGACGATCACTTGTTTTAAGGGATCCGTCCGTAATGGACGGGTCCCTTTTTACATTTAGTGCCGAGATGCGCGATGCTACCCGTGCTTAATGCTGTCCGGGCTGTCCACAGGCTATTGGGTTGTCGGTGCATGAAAAATGCCGACATCCCGCCTCGGGGAGGAGGCGGGAACACACCGAGTAGACGGAGGGGTGTGGAGCGCGGTCGCGTCTCGACTGACGACGTTGCCCATCGACAGGACCATTGTAGCGCATGGCGGTTCTTGGTTTATCGTGTCGAGCGTTTGCGTTGTGCCATTGCCTGTGGCAACGGTGTGTTACACTCTTGCACTGCTGAGTGGGCCAGACGGTTGCGCGATGTGCTGCTTGCAGTACGCGTGAGGAAAGTCCGGGCTCCAGAGGGCGGGATGCCGGCTAACGGCCGGGCGGAGTGATCCGACGGAAAGCGCCGCAGAAAAGAAGACTCCCACCTGCGCCGCAAGGCGTAAAGGGAAAAGCTGAAACGGTGGTGTAAGAGACCACCAGCGTCGTGGCAACACGGCGGCTTGGCAAGCCCCATCCGGAGCAAGCGCGAATAGGAACGCTATGGGCCGGCCCGGTCCGCGTTCGGGTAGCGTGCGTGGAGCTGCATGGTAACGTGCAGACAAGATAAATGACCGTTCACGACAGAACCCGGCTTATAGGCCCACTTGGCATTTTTGTTACCCTGACAATCGGTACGGCCTTTGCCGTATTATTGAGGCTGTTTGTTGCTTTGCTTGTTGTTGAGGGGCTTTGTTGGACAGCTATTTTACTTTGCAATCGAATATTGAGGCTACGGGCGAGTTCGTTGACCGCAAGAGCCGGTTTATTGCCCAGCTGGTCCATATTGAGTCCGAGGATGAGGCGAATGCCTTTATCGAGACCGTTCGCAAACGTCATTACGACGCTCGACACAATGTTCCCGCGTGGATTTTGGTCGATGGACGCGAGCGTCAAAGCGATGACGGTGAGCCGAGCCGCACGAGCGGTATGCCGACGCTCGAGGTGCTGCGCGGCGCGGGGCTCAAAAATGTTTGCTGCGTGGTGACGCGCTATTTTGGCGGCACGCTGCTGGGGCCCGGTGGCTTGGTGCGCGCCTATACCGCGGCGACGCAGGCGGCGGTGGCCGCGGCTCAGGAGGCTGGGCAGATCGTCGAGATGACAAGTGTTGTGCCTGTTGACGTGCATGTGGCCTAT
>CABQLM010000095.1 GCA_902465105.1 uncultured Collinsella sp. | reverse complement strand
CTGCTCTACAGTCCTGCGCAAGACGGAAAGCACATTAAGTGCTTTCCTTTGCGTGCGGAACTCGCGACAAACTTCATGCCCTCCGGTCCGCCCCGGGAGCCAGGTTAACTAATTCGGGCCCGGTATTCGGAAAAGTCAGTGCAGCAAAATGGCGATGCAGATGGTGCGAACAAGAAAGGGGCACGTTGCTGAAACGTGCCCCTTATGGGTGGGGTATGGGGTTAGCGCTCGTAGATGAGGTTACCTGCAAGGTAGGTGGCCTGAACCTTGGTAGCTTGTAGCTCTTGGGGGTCGATGGTGAGCGGGTTTTGGTCTAGGACTACCAGGTCGGCGTATTTACCGGGTACTAAGCTGCCGAGGTTTTGCTCGTCGCCTGCCGCATAGGCACTTCCCAAGGTGTAGTTGCGCAGGGCCGTTGCTGCATCGATGCGCTCGCTCGGTAACCAGCCGCCCTCGGGCCAGTGGCTTTTGGGATCCTGGCGCGTGATAGCCGTGTAGAGCACGTTCATGCTGGTAACGGCTGTGATGGGGCTATCGGTGCCGAAGGCTTGGCGGATGCCGCGCTGCTTATAGGTCGCAAACGGCCACATGATGTGGCTGCGCTCCAAGCCCAAATCACGCTCGGGGCCGCCTGGATCGAGCGTGATATGGCAGGGCTGGCTCGAGGCGATCACATTGAGCTTGCGCAGACGATCGATGTCCTCGGGCAGTAGATTCTCAAGATGTTCAAGCGTGTTATGGCCGTGGTGGGGCAAGCCGTAGAGCTCTGCCGCCTCCTCAAAGATATCGAGTGCAGCATGGATGGCGCCGTCGCCGATAACGTGAATGCGCACGGTGTGGCCGCGCTCGGCTGCCGCCAGAACCAACTTGCGCATGCGCTCGGCGGGAACCGTCAGGCGGCCCTGGTCGCCCGGGAAGCGCGGATTAGCATAGGGCTCGGTGAGATATGCCGTGTGTTCGCTCGACACGCCATCGAAGAACTGCTTAAAGCCCGGAGCCGAGAGCAACGCGTTGTTTGCGTAACGGGTCTGAAGTTCTTCCAAGCGCGATTGGTCATCCAGCAGCGTGGGGAACAGGTGAGCGCGGATGCCCAGCTTGCCGGCCACCTGCAGTTTGTCGTAAACGTCATCGCGGATAAAGTCGCAGCCCGGCATGGGCATGAGCGACATATCGCAGATCGAGGTGATGCCCTGCTCGGCCATGCGCTTCATTTGATCGGCGTAGGCGCTCGCGATGCGATCCTCGCCCAGCCACTCAAGACAACGCGGCAGCAGCTGCATGGCCGCAGCCTCGTGGGCAATACCCGCAAGCTCGCCGTTTGCGTCCTTGTCGTAGCTACCACCCGCCGGCGGCTCGCTGTCGCACGTCACGCCAAGCGCCTCGAGCGCGCGGCTATTGAGCCACAGCGTATGCCCGTCACCCGAGTACATCACACAGGGACGGTCGGGGAAGGCCGCATCGAGCGATGCCTTGGTGGGATGCTCGGGCGGGTCCCAGCGGTAATCACGCCAGCCCTGCGTCACGACCCAAGCGTCATCGGGCAGGTCTTGAGAAAACTCGAGCGCGTGCTGCACCAGCGCCGCCTCGGACGTTCCCATATCCATGAGCATGTACGGCGAGGAACCGACCGAGGTATGAAAGAAGTGCAGATGAGCGTCATGGAAACCGGGGCAGACAAACTGCTCGCCGTAGTCGATGACCGATGTGGCTACAGGTGCGGCGGCAATCACGTCATCAGGCTTACCGACTGCGACGATACGGTCGTCCGCGATGGCGATTGCCAGTTCACGGGCGGTATCGATGCCGTCTTGCGCAGTAAAGACGTTCTTGGAGCGGATAATCCGATCGATATGTTGCATGGGTGCCCCCATCTCTGGCAGGAAATTCAATATCCCCGAGTGTACTCCCCCATCCCTGATACAAAACGCCAAGCGGCAAACGGCAACTTTCCCCACCCCAACGGCCCCTACCTGCCACCTGGGGACGGGGTAGAAATGGTAGATTTCAAGCTTGACAATCGCATTTGAAGCTGCATGCGCAAGCAATCTGGACCTGTCAAGGTTACGGAGGCATCCATTTCTACCATTTCTACCCCGTCCCCAGGTGGCAGGTGGCATACTGGAGAGAGCCTGTACGATTTTGCGATCAACCCAGCAAGGAGCAAATCGACCATGACGAAGACCAAGGCACAGCAAATTATGGCGGCGACCGAGGCGCGAGCGGCAGACGACGTCACCGCAGCCATTCAGGATATCGCCGCCGAGTTTGAGCCCTACATCATCAAGCAGCGCCGGCACTTTCATAGGCACCCCGAGCTGAGCCTTGCCGAGGAGCGCACGACCTCCGACATCGCCAACCAGCTCGACGCCATGAATATCCCCTACGAGCGCCCGCTTAAAACGGGCCTGGTGGCAACGCTTCGCGGCACCGCGCCGGATGCCTACCGCGAGGACGGCACGCCGCGCCGCCGTATCCTGCTGCGCGCCGATATCGACGCTCTGCCCGTCACCGAGCAGACTGGCGAGGAGTTCGCCAGCGTCAATGAGGGTTGCATGCACGCCTGCGGTCACGACTGTCATATCGCCATGATGCTCGGCACGCTGCAGATCCTGCGCCACATGACCGATGACATCCACGGCGAGATCCGCATCGTGTTCCAGCCCAGCGAGGAAAACGGCCAGGGCGCCAAGCTCATGATCGGCACCGGCGTGCTCGATGGCGTCGATGGCGCCTATGCCGCACACATTTGGAGCGAGGTCGACGCCGGCACCGTGAGCTGCGAGCCCGGCCCGCGCATGGCCAATACCGACTGGTTCCGCATCGACGTCCGCGGCACCTCATGCCACGGCGCCATGCCCCAGCGCGGTCACGACGCCGTTATGGTGGCGGCAGAGATTGTCAACGCCCTGCAGACCATCGTCTCGCGCGAGATCAGCCCCTACGAGCCTGCCGTCATCACCGTCGGCGAGCTGCATGGTGGCACCGCGCGCAACGTTATCGCCGGCACGGCCTACCTTGCTGGCACGGTGCGCACCTATGGCGACAAAACGCACGAGGAAATGCCCGAGCTCATGCGCCGCATCGTGGAGCACACCGCGGCGGCCCTGGGCGCCGAGGCCGAGCTTACCGACTACACCATCGCCAACTACAAGGTCGAAAACGATGCCGCCTCGAGCGAGCGCTGTCGTCAGGCCGTGGTCAAGTGTCTGGGTGCAGCCGGCGAAGGCCATTATCGCGGCACACTTTCGGGCGAGGACTTCTCGGAGTATCTGCGCCGCGTGCCGGGCGTGCTCGCCTTTGTTGGCACGCGCAACCCCCAGATTGGCGCCACGTACGCCCAACATTCTTGCTTCTACAAAATTGACGAGTCGGTACTGGCCAAGGGTTCCATGGTAGCCGCCCAGTATGCCATCGACTTTTTGGCCGAGCCCACGCAAGAGGAGCTCGACGGCCCCACAATCGCCGCGGTTGCCGAGACCAACCCCGACTTGGCCGCCAAGCTGCGCTCTGCCAAGGCGACGACTGCCGAGGCTCGTGACGCCATCCATGATGCCCGCACGGCTCGCCATGCCGCAATCAAGGGCATCCACGAAGCCCGCGCCGCCGCTCGTCACGAGGATAAGCACGACGAGTAGTCGTCACACCCATCCATAACAGCCTGGCTAAAGCAAAGCGGGGGCGGACGTTTCGACACGTC
>CABQLM010000094.1 GCA_902465105.1 uncultured Collinsella sp. | reverse complement strand
GCCATGCGGACTCCGTTCCGGACCTCAACGGTCCAACTTTTTGTCCGCAGTCCCATCAAAATTTTGGGATGCATTTTCCGCGGAGCCCTCGATAAAAGAAAAGGACCCCTTTGCAGAGGTCCTAGTCAATTCAAGGTGGCGGGGAAGGGAATCGAACCCCTGACACGAGGATTTTCAGTCCTCTGCTCTACCAACTGAGCTACCCAGCCATTTGAGGTGTGCCTTGTTTCAAGGCTTGATTAGTATAACCAAGGACGCGCTCCGGTCAACCGAGAATTTTAAAAAAGTTTTTGAGCACAGCCTCGGTTCTACAAATCGGCACGTCGGGGGCGTCATCTAGCCGCAAGTAGTTTTTCACTCCGTCTCTTAAGCCGGCGCTCGTTGAAAGGCAGGAGGCGAGGCGATGATCGAGGGGCGTTCCAGTGCTGCCCAAGCGCTTGGATGGGTGCACATACGCCAGGGACGAACGCTTTCGTAGCGCGCAAGGATATTGCCGTTGCGATCGATAAAGGCAATGTCGATGGGATAAGCCATAAAACAGGTGTGGACCGAGGAGCAGCGCGGGAATGCCATGACGAGCGGCAGCCCGCCAGCCGTAATCGGCGCACGGCCCAGCATGCCACGCAAACGTGCGCCAAATGACTCGGCCACCATAAACTCCGCCGGCGACCAGCCGAGTCTATTGAGCGCACGCGCGTAGGCGACATAAGACAAGACGGCATTCACATGACCACCCCCGGACGCCATGGATCGACCGTCACCGTGCGCTCGTGCGACAACCTTGCCGGTGCCCCCAGCGAAACACCGGCGATGCTGAGCGAACTCGGCCATGGCTCGTAACGCATGGTACAGGTATAGGTCGTAAACGTGCCAGACAGCGAAAGCAGGCCACCATCCGATGTCGTCGTACCTTGTTCACTCGAGACCTCAACCTGCAAGTCATAACCCTCCATGGCATTTTGAATCTGAGCCCGAACGGTCGCAGAGGCATCTATAGAGCTGCCGTCGCCCTCCCCCTGCGGGGCCACGGCATGCGCCAGCACAATATCGGGCACCACACGGTCGAAGCGCGCAACCGCCCCGGCAAAGATCATGATGTTGTACACGATAAGCGCCAGAACCAGCAGGACGGGCGTGACCATAGCCATCTCGACCGTCGCCTGAGCACGCTCCTCGCGCAGGCGTGTGCGCACGCCCATTACGATCCACCGCCCAGGGCGCCCACCAGTGTGGCGACATCGATGGTAAGCGGGATGGAGCCGCCGCCGGGCAGCGGAATCTCCGCAAGCGTGAACACTGCGCCGCTGATGGTGCGTTCGACTTGATAGTCCAGCGCCTCGCAAAGCGCCTTGGGGTCGGTCACACCCAGCGGAATACTTCGCAGTTTGTCTTGCACTTTAGAAAGACCCGTGATGTCAGACCCCGGGCTCTTGATGACGTTGGCGGAATCGGTCAGCACCGGCTTTCGTAGGCGCAAGTCGCATGGCTCTAGGCCCAGCGCCGCCACGGACGCCGAAACGGTATCGCCGAGCCACGATGCAATGGAGCCCAGCGCGCCACTGCTCCCTCCCAGGCCATCGATCATCTCGCCCACGAGCTCGTCGGCCGAACCTTGGATATCCCCATATCCCACAAGCAGCCGTCCCCAAACATCCATGACGCCATCGAGTGCGCCGGCAACGCCGCCCGAGCGCTCCTCCAGCGTCGAGAAAAACCGCGAGAGGACGTTGTTCTGCGCCGTCGCGTCATCGGGCGCCAGCACCGCGGCCGAGATCGCGCCGCGGCTGCCGAGCCCAACTGCCGTGTTGAACGAGGAGTTAAGTTGATCAGGGCTGGTCATATCGCCCGAAACCGCAAGGGCGACCACACCGTTGCGACCGGGTGGGGCGATACGCGGGCGCTCGCCCGAAAGCGCCTTAATGGCCTGGTCAAATGCATTGCCCGCACGGTCAGCCTCATCCTCGGTCCGGCGCTCAAGCTCGAGCTCCTTATTGCGGCATTCAATGTAATCCTCCATAGCGTCTTTGAACTTGTCAAAGTGATACTCAAAACCATTTTCGATAGAAGTCGAAGGTGCCGCGACAGCACCGAGCGACGAAACGCCAAAATGGCATTTGCTGCATTTTTCCCGCCCGTCATAAGCAGAGACTGAGGCCAGCCCGCCTGGCGTCCCTTTCTTATAGTTAGGGCAGCTCGTTCCGTAGTGCAGATATGTCTTGCCACCGTTGATGCTCATCGGCCACGCCGCATCGGTGTAGAGCTCGGTCGCCCGCACCTCGTCAGAGTTACGCGGCAGCAATGGAATATAGGAAGATACCCTGTTTCCGTCCTCGGTTATATATGCGCGATTGACCTCTACACTCGCATAGGTATAGAACGCCTTGCGCGCTGCCGATTCCGCCTTCATCTCAACGCTCGAGCCCAAGGGTGCTTCGTTTGCAAGACGCGAGCGATAGTATGCCCTCGCGCGGTCGAGGGCTACTTGCGGTTCCCACGTAATGCTTGAGGCGTAATGCGGATTTTGGTCCCCCAATAGCCCTGCCAGACGTTTTGCACGTTCCCACATACACGAGCAGCTCCCAACCGAGTCCCTATCCGACCTGCCGCAGTCTGCGAGCCAAGCACGCTCTTTTGCCTTTGCCGTATCCTCAGAGGCTTCCTGCAACTCCTCGGCAGCGCGCTCTAAGTCTTTTGACGTGTCTTCAATCGCATCGGTCGAGATCTCAGACCCTTCGAGCGCAACGAAATCCGACTCGGACGTCCTTGGAACGGCAAGAGCCGTACCGGTATAGGTCACGCTATTGGCATCTTGCGCTGACACCGCCTGCATAGCACGCGCGGCAACCAGATACGGCAGGGCCGTCTCAATCTTCTGCAGCCCCTTGGATGCGCTCTTGGCAAATTTATTGCGTGTTTTAATGATCTCAATCCCCGTGTCGACCATATCGCCCGCGGCAAGCTCGGCACCTGGAATAAGAACGGCAACCAAACCAGTGCCAATCGTGGCAAACCCCGCCAGGCCCAAGCTCAAAATGCTCGCATCCACCACCGTGGCAGCCGTGTGATAGGACGACACCACGTTGGCCCCCGCCAGCGCGCCGCTATCGGCAGCCACCTGGGTGTCCCCCGCACGCGACATGCTCCATATCGCCGCGGTCGATGAAAACAGCAACGTGAGCACCACCAGGATAACCACCGCAGAGGAAAGCGTGGTGTAGGCGCCGTCTTCGATAAACAAATCGATACCGGAGCGACTCATAAAGCCTCCTCGCTTGTGGCGAGCACGCGGTCGGCAACGACCCGCAAGCCCTTTCGTCACCCGCAGCAGGCAGTGCCTAATCCCATGCAGCAATCCATGAATCATAATCTCCCTCCAGCCATTCGGGACGCGACCGATACGAGACATCGACCTTAAGCTCGACATAGCCGTTCTGGCCTGCGCTACCCATAGCATGTGCAAATGCACCGATCACGGGCAGCGGTTTAACCTCGCCGGCAATGGAAACGGACGAAACGCCCCCTGCACCAGCCCGGCCAAGCTCGATATCCCACGACAGCGGCCCGCCGGCGTGGAAAATCGAAACGTTGGGCACCGCGGCAAGTCGGCGGCGGGTGAACTCCTTGAGATCTTCGTCGTCCCCCACCGTCGTCGTGGTCATAAGCCGCGCAGTCTCGGCGGCGGCAGATTCCATAACCGCGCGCGT
>CABQLM010000093.1 GCA_902465105.1 uncultured Collinsella sp. | reverse complement strand
TTTCAAGGCACCTTGCTCGCTCTGGCGGGTTTTCGCTGTCGTTGCCAAAACATCGGCGTTTCCGTTGCCTGTGTCGGTAGTTGGCACTTGGGGACGTTCCTTTTCTGCTGGCACTTTAGGACACTCCTTGTCGAGCTGCTGATTTGGGTGTAAGCGGAGAAAATTTCTCAAAAAAGTTCTTGCCCTGAGCTGATTCGTCCGTATAATAAACTTCGTTGCTTGAGAGCAAGCACCTATTCCTCGGTAGCTCAATGGTAGAGCACGCGGCTGTTAACCGCGCTGTTGTAGGTTCGAGTCCTACCCGGGGAGCCAGAATTTCTCAGCCCATTTTGCTGGGCTTTAAATTCCTCGGTAGCTCAATGGTAGAGCACGCGGCTGTTAACCGCGCTGTTGTAGGTTCGAGTCCTACCCGGGGAGCCAGGTTGTAAAACCCGTCGCTATGCGGCGGGTTTTTTCATGTCGCGATTGCTTAACGCGAACGTTACCGTATCAACATTTCGTGTCGAGGATGTAATCGTGAACCCCGTCGCCCCAACATGGCGTGGTCGTTGTAAAATATTGCAACGATTGCTCCCACGACATGGTGCTGCGAGCACCAGATAAGGAGATTCTTGTGTCTGAGACCATTAACGGCAGCCTGAGCGTCTCGAACGACGTTATTGCCGATATTGCCGGCTATGCCGCGATGACGTGCTACGGTGTCGTCGGTATGGCCGAGCAGCTCCAGGGCGCCGAGAGCGTGCGCCTGCTTGCCGGTCAGCGCCTCCGCAAGGGCGTGCTTGTCTCCGCCGACGAGAACGGCCTCACGGTCGACCTTCACGTCGTGCTCGAGAACGGCGTCAACATGAAGTCCGTCTGCCACAATCTTTCGAGCTCCGTTGCCTTCACCTTGCAGGAGATCGCCCAGATCGATCCCGCCAGCCTTAAGATCGGCATTCACATCGACGCGCTCAAGAGCCGTCTGAACTAGCATCCGAAAACGGAGATTCAAATACCCATGATTGCAAAGACCATTCGCACCTGTTTTCCGATCGCTGCGGCTGCCGTTTCCGACAAGGCCGAGGAGATCAACAAGCTTAATGTCTTCCCCGTGCCTGATGGCGACACCGGCACCAACATGTCGCTCACGCTCGCCTCGGTGACGAAGGAGCTCTCGGCGCTTCCCGCCGACGCCGACATGGAGGCCATCGCCGGCGCCATCACCCACGGCTCCCTGATGGGTGCCCGCGGCAACTCCGGCGTCATCACCTCGCAGATTCTGCGCGGCGTGGCCGAGGGCCTCGTCTCTGCCGATGAGCCCGTTACGTCCGCTAACATCGCCCATGCCTTCCGTCGCGCCGTCAAGGTAGCCTTCCAGGCCGTCCGCAAGCCCATTGAGGGCACGATCCTCACGGTCCTGCGCGACGTCTCGACCAAGGCCGACGAGTGCGAGAAGAAGAAGTTCTCTGCCGAGGATGCACTTGACGCTATCGTCGTCGAGGCCTATCAGTCCGTCGCCCGCACTCCCGACCTGCTGCCCGTCCTCAAGGAGAACGGTGTGGTCGATTCCGGCGCCTTCGGTTTTGCCATCTTCCTCGAGAACTTCGTTGCCGCCGCTCTTGGCCGCAGCACCGTGGTCGAGGATTTCTCTGCAACGTTTGACTCTGCCGGCTCCGCTCGCGACGCGGCCCTCGATCGCGTTGAGATTGAGGCCAACGACGACTGGGAGGGCTCGGAGTTCCGCTATTGCAACGAGTTCCTCTTTAAGGCCGATGCCCCGTTTGACGAGGACGAGTGCCTTAAGTTCTTGGGGTCAATGGGCGACTGCGAGCTGCTCGTTGGTGCATATCCCGATTACAAGATCCACGTGCACTCCAACACCCCTAATCTGGTGCTCGAGCACATGCTGCAGCTCGGTCAGATCTACGAAGTCTTTATTCACAACATGGAGATGGAGGCCCACGACCGTACCGCCAAGATTCACGAGGACCAGGAAAAGACCGCCGAGCCCGCCAAGGCCCTGGGCTTTGTCGCCGTTGCCGCCGGTTCCGGCGAGGCCGACATCCTCAAGTCCCTCGGTGTCGATGTGATCGTGTCTGGTGGCCAGACCATGAACCCCTCGACCGCCGACCTGCTGGGCGCCGTGGACCAGGTCAACGCGACTTCGGTCATCATCTTGCCCAACAACGGTAACATCCGCATGGCCGCCGAGGCCGCTGCTTCTGCCTGCACCGACAAGAAGGTTTCTGTCGTTCCCACCAAGACTGTCCCGCAGGCCTTCTCCGCGCTGTTCGCGGTCCTGCCCGATTCCGAGCTCGAGGATGCCGTCGCCGCTATGGTCGACGCCATCAGCGAGGTTCGTGACGGCGAGGTCACGCGTGCCGTTCGCGACTCCAGCGCCTCCGACGGTTCGCCGATTCACTCCGGTGACGTCATGGGCATTATCGTCGGCTCCATCGACGTGGTCGGCTCCGATGTAAAGCAGGTTACGCTCGACTGCATCAACCGTATGCAGGAGGAAGAGGAGGGCGATGCGCTGACGATTCTAGCCGGCGAGGAGCTGTCCGACGAGGCCTTCCAGGAGATCGTCGACGCCATCGAGGAGGCCCAGCCCGATCTGGAGATCGACGCCCATCGTGGCGAGCAGCCGCTCTATCCCGTGATCTTCTCGATCGAGTAGGCATCTGCCCATGTCCGAGCTGTGCTCCGTGCCGCGCGTCTCGGAGCGCTTTGCCCAGAGCAATGCGCTCGACGAGGATATCGCGCGACTCAAATATGTTTCGGGTAAACGCGAGGAGGCCCTTCGCCGTCTGGGAATTCGGACGGTGGGGGACCTCCTTCTCCATATTCCCCATCGGTATCTTGACTTCACCCGTTCATGGTCCATCGAGATGGCTCCCATCGGCACCGTGTGCACCATCATTGCCACGGTCGACCGTATCGTGCAAAAGCAGCCCCGTCCGCGTATGCAGGTGACCGAGGTGTCGCTCGTGGACGAGACGGGCGTGCTGCAAATCGCCTTTTTCCGTCAGCCTTGGATTGCCCAGCAGCTCAAAAAGGGCGATCGACTGGCCGTTATGGGTAAGGTCGAGTTTGCCTACGGCTTTAAACAGATGGCCTCGCCTCATTTTGAAAAGCTCGAGGATGGGCGCGCTGCCGGTACCATTCTGCCGGTCCATTACGTGAGTGACGGCGTGAGCCAGGCGTGGATGCGCCGTATCGTAAGCTGCGCGCTCGAGGTTGTCGGCAATCCCTTCGATCCGATTCCTGCACGCTTGCGCGTCAAGCGTCGCCTGATGAGCAATGCCCGCGCGCTGCGCTCGATCCACTTTCCCTCGAGTATGGCCGAGCGCGATATCGCGCGCGCACGGCTTGCCTACGAGGAGTGTCTGTTCTTGCAGCTGGCGCTGCGTCTACGCAACGACGGCGGCTTGGTCGACGTGACGCCCTATGCGCATGTTGCCGGCGATCATCTGACAGCGCTCAGGCAGGCACTGCCGTTTTCGCTGAGTGACGAGCAGGAGGCCGCATTCCAAGACATCATGCATGACATGTGTGATGGCGACCGCGTGATGAACCGTCTGCTGTTGGGCGATGTCGGCACCGGCAAGACGGCAGTTGCCGCCTGTGCGCTTGCCGTCGCGGCCGATACGGAAATGCAGGCCTGTGTCATGGCGCCCACGGGTGTTCTGGCGCGTCAATATGCCGACAAGACCGGTCCCTTGCTCTCGCAGGCCGGTGTGACGTGGGCGCTCCTGACGGGCGCTACCCCGGC
>CABQLM010000092.1 GCA_902465105.1 uncultured Collinsella sp. | reverse complement strand
GCCTCCAGCCGCTCGTGCGCCGTCGGGCGCTTGCGCTCGGATGGTATGATGGTGACGGCATCGTTTCCGATGCGGTTGAAGTGGGCGCCGTCGAGTTGGTAGCTGGGGGCGCTCGCTTTCTTTTTGCTTTGCATTCCGTTCTCCTTTCGTATATTTCCGCTGGTCAAAATAACCGTGGCTTTTACCGTGGCTATTTTTTATTTCTCTTAGCTCTGCTTTTGGCGCTGTAGTAGCGCTGTCGCTCCCGGTTGTTCCTCTTCTCCCTGACCGCCTCCTCCCTCATGGCGTTCGCCTGCTCGGCCAGATCGGACATGTGGAGCTCCTTCGTGCACTCGATGCACCATCCGCTGATGCGGTTGAGCGGCTTGAACGTCCATCGCCCGCAGTTGGGGCATTGCCTACGCTTGCGGAGTGAGAGTCCGCACTGCCGGGCCTGCCACTCAATCGAATCGACCGAGCGCCCGAGCGCCTTGGCTATCGCCTTCGCGCCCTCGCCCGCGTGCTCTTCGAGGTACTTGAGCTCACGTGTCGACCACTGCCTCATCGCGCCTGTCTCTCGCCTTTCTGATCGTCCCTGTACGCCTTGAGCAGCACGTCGCACATATGCTCCCGTGCTATATCCCTCGGCGTCTTGGGCTCATCGTCCCGTTGCTCGTGTTGAGTCTGGTCGGCCATTTAGGCCACCGCGCCCTTTGACGTACGCTCGTCTACAAGGCCAGCTAGATAGTCAACGGAGCATCCGTAGAGCTTTGCCAGATTGATAGCGTCTGGCACGAGAAGCGGTGAACTCTCTCCTCGCTCCCACTTGCCGATTACGTACTCGGAGCGATGGATCTTCTCGCCCACTTCTTCTCTGGTCAGACCCGCCCGCTTACGCTCGGACACAAGATTGTTGAGCATTGTTTCCTCCTTTGCACTAGTTTCTTGTGCCTGATTGGCACTATATACAAGTTTCTTGTATCTGTAAACCCTAAAAGTTTGCTATCTGTACAAGATTCTTGTATGCTGCAACTATCCTAGGTTAGGGGTGAGATATGAGCCTTAAAGACCTCCGGCAGCGATCAGGGCTGACTCAAAAAGAGGCCGCGAAAGTATTCGGACTCAAGTACCGGACTTACCAAAATTACGAGCTTGGCAACACAAGCCCGGACATGGATACGGCGGCGGAGTTCGCGCGTTATTTCAAATGTACGATTGGCGAGCTGTTCGACCTCGAAGAAGGCGACAGCGAGCAAATCGGTAACGCCGATCGTGAGTTATTGAGTCTTTTCAACTCAATGAATAAAGACGGGAAAAAGGCCTTGATGAGCGTGGCGAGAGGACTTGCCGACGTGTTTCCAGACAAATAGACAGGAGTAGATCATGGGAATGTTCAACAAGAGCGCGGCGAAGAAGATGGCGGACGACGCCGGGGAGTTCATCGTGAACGACGGCAAGGTGCACGCGCTTGTGTTCCAGGTTGCCGGAAGGGCGGTCTGGTCGACGGCGACGCAGCTCGAGCCCAAGGTGACGGAGCGCCTCGACGGGATGCTCTCGCGAATCCAGGACGAGGGCTGCATGGTCATCGACGTCAAGATGGCCGCGAGCGCGAACACACGGGACAGCGACACGATGCTGTATTCGTTCACCGTCCTATACAGATAGAAAAAGCCCCGTCGGCAGCGCTGGTACCGCTATAGCCGACGGGGCGAGTCAGGCTCCCCAGTATCGACGTGGACGTGCAACCCGAGGAAGTCGTATCCATTATGCCAAAAACAGCCGTGATATACGCGCGATTCTCATGCAGCCAGCTGCGCGTCTGCCGCGACTGGTGCAGGCGCGAGGGCTACGCCATAGCCGCCGAGTACTGCGACTACGCCATATCGGGCCGCACCGACGACCGTCCCGAGTTCCAGCGCATGATAGCCAACGCGGGCGAGTCGGACATTGCCCTGGTCTACATGATGGACCGCTTCTCTCGCGGGGAGTACGACGCGCCCATATACAAGCGCGAGCTCGCCAGGCACGGCGTGAAGCTCGTCTCGGCGCTCGAGGCGATACCGGACAGCCCCGAGGGCATCATCTACGAGAAGCTGCTCGAGGGCCTCGCCGCCTGCGAGTCCAAGAAGACGGCGATACGCACGAGGCGAGGCATGGAGGGCAACGCCCTGCGCTGCAAGACCAACGGCGTGCGCGTCTTCGGATACAGGCGCAACGAGGACGACGAGTACGAGATCGACCCGGACCAGGCGGCGCTCGTGCGGGAGGCCTTCGAGCGCAAGATAAACCGCGAGACCACCAATGCCATAGCCGCCGACTTCGCGCAGCGCGGCGTCAGGACGAGGTCCGGCAACCCGTGCGGGTACTCCATGGTCCACCAGATGCTCCACAACAGGCGCTACACGGGGCGCTACGAGTGGGGCGGAATCGTCAGGGAGGGCGGTATGCCGCAGATCGTCGACGAGGCCACGTTCATGAGGGCACAGGGGGTGAGGGGCGTGAAGCAGCGCTCGACCGAGGACTGGGGCGACTTCGCGCTCGCCGGGAGGGCGATATGCGCCGGGTGCGGGCGCAACCTCCAGGGCGTGAGCGGGCGGGGGCGCCGCAACGTCAAGTACGAGTACTACAGCTGCACGGGCGGGTGCATGAGGAACGTCCGCCGCGAGGAGCTCGAGGGCGCGATAGTCGGTGCGCTCCGCGAGCTGCTCTCCGACCGCGCGGAGGCCATGAGGATAGCCCGCATGGTCGCGGAACGCGCCGACGGCGCGGAGGTGCAGGCCCGCCGCAGGCAGGCCGCGGAATCGCTCTCTGCCGCCGAGCGCGGGCTGAAGAACATCCTCAACGCCATCGAGCAGGGGATCATAGCGCCGGGCGTGAAGGGGCGCATAGCGGAGCTCGAGGAGCAGAAGGCCCGTGCCGAGTACGACCTGCAGGCGCTCCGGGAGCAGCGGATAGACCCCGAGCGCTTCGCCGACTTCCTGCAGTGCGGGGCGGGCCTGGACGACTCCACGCTGCTGAAGGCGTTCGTCTGGCAGGCGAGCGTGTCGGACGGCGAGGTGCTCGTGACGCTCAACTACGACGCGGAAAACGACGAACCCGCCAGACTTGACATCCGGCGGGTTCGAGGAAAGTTGGAATGGTGCCCCCAGCGGGATTCGAACCCGCGATATCCACCTTGAAAGGGTGGCGTCCTTGGCCGCTAGACGATGGGGACAGCGGGAAAGAGTATAGCAGACTTTTTTGTCGGCGCGTATATCGTTGGCAAACTGGAAAACCACCACACAGGAGCTGGCCCTCTCTCCCCGATCTTCAAAAATCTCAATCTATAACATCTGGGCGGGTAAATCGGCCCTATCTGTTACAGATTGAGACAAAAGGCAGGCGTCGGGACGAACGTCTCAATCTGTAACAGTAAGACGACTATTGGTGGTCTAGATGTTACTGATTGAGACAAACCGCTGGGACGGGTCAAAACCACCACAAAGGTGCCTGTCCCCTTTGTGGTGGTAGGACGCTAGGGGAGGAGCTTCATGGCGGCGTCGTGGGCGGCGTGCTCGTAGGTGTCCTCGAGGGGCTTGAGCGGCAGCAGAGCGTTGGCCTGTGCGTCGCCGCGGCGCTCGAGAGCGTGGGCAATCAGCCAGTCGGCGAGTTCGGGGTTCTTGGGCAGCGCCGGGCCATGCAGGTACGTGCCGATGACGCCCTTGTAGATGAGGCCCTCAAAGCCATCGTCGCCGTTGTTTCCGGTGCCCGTGACAACGGACGTTCCGAGCGGTGTGGCGTCGGCGTCCAAAAGCGTGCGGCCGCCGTGGTTCTCGAATCCTACAAAGGGCTCGGGTGCCAGGTCGGTCTTGACGGCGACGTTGCCGATTAGGCGGTTGGAGC
>CABQLM010000091.1 GCA_902465105.1 uncultured Collinsella sp. | reverse complement strand
CCGCCACATCGTTAACTCGCATGATGATAGCAAATACAACAAGCGAGATGCCTGCGACTTGCATGCATCTCGCTTTATCTAAATAACGTGGTTGATACTCAACCTTTATGTGCAGCTCTTATCCTATCGATAAGACACAGACTGCTGGGAGTCTTTCACGACTACGTCGTGGGCGCCGCCTTCGACGATGGAGGTGGAGCTCACCAGGGTAAGGCGCGCCTTTTCCTGGAGCTCGGGAATCGAGAGAGCGCCGCAGTTGCACATCGTGGACTTGACCTTATAGAGCGTGCCGCCCACGCCGTCCTTGAGGGAACCGGCGTAGGGAACGTAGGAGTCAACGCCCTCGACGAAGCTGAGCTTCGCGGCGCCGCCCAGGTCGTAGCGCTGCCAATTGCGGGCACGCGCGGAGCCCTCACCCCAGTACTCCTTCATGTACTGGCCGTTGACGTTGACGCGCTCGGTCGGGCTCTCGTCAAAGCGGGCGAAGTAACGGCCCAGCATCATAAAGTCTGCACCCATGGCAAGGGCGAGCGTCATGTGGTAATCGTAGACGATACCACCGTCGGAGCACACGGGCACGTAGACGCCGGTCTCCTCGTAGTACTCGTCGCGAGCGCGGCAGACGTCGATCAGCGCGGTGGCCTGGCCACGGCCGATACCCTTGGTCTCACGGGTGATGCAGATGGAACCGCCGCCGATACCGACCTTGATGAAGTCGGCGCCGCAGTCGGCCAAAAAGCGGAAGCCCTCGGCGTCGACGACGTTACCGGCACCGACCTTGACGTCCTCGCCATAGTTGGCGCGGATCCACTCGATGGTGCGCTTCTGCCACTCGCTGAAGCCCTCGGAGGAGTCGATGCACAGGACATCGGCGCCGGCCTCGATGAGCAGCGGCACGCGCTCTGCATAGTCGCGGGTGTTGATACCGGCGCCGACCATGTAACGCTTGTCGCCGTCGAGCAGCTCGTTGGGGTTGGTCTTGTGGCTGTCGTAGTCCTTGCGGAAGACGATTCCCATCAGGTGATCGTTGTCATCGACGATGGGCAGGGCGTTGAGCTTATTGTCCCAGATGACGTCGTTGGCAACCTTGAGGCTGATGTTCTTGTCGCCCACGATGAGCTGCTCACGCGGGGTCATGAACTCGGAGACCTTCTTCTGGTGGTCATCGCGGCTGGGGCGATAGTCACGGCTGGTGACGATGCCCAGGAGCTTACCCTTGGGAGTGCCGTCGTCGGTGACCGGCATAGTAGAGTGACCGGTCTTCTCTTTGAGCTCGATAACCTGCTCCATGGTCATGTCGGGGGTCAGGGTGGAATCGGACTGAACGAAGCCGGCCTTGTGATCCTTGACGGCCTTGACCATAGCGGCCTCGGACTCGGCGCTCTGGGAACCGTAAATGAAGGACAGGCCACCCTCAGTAGCGAGCGCGACACCCATGTCGACGCCCGAGACGGACTGCATGATGGCGGAAACCATGGGGATGTTCAGGGTGATTGCCGGCTTCTCGCCGCGCTTAAAGCGGGTCAGCGGCGTCTTAAGAGAGACGTTGTTGGGGATGCACTGCGAGGACGAGTAACCAGGGACCAGCAGATACTCCGAAAACGTGTGGGACTCACCGGGAAAGAACGTAGCCATGTTTCTCCTTTTTCCATGCGACCGGTCGGCTGCAGGCCTCGTAGGACCCAGCCCAACCTTGGGCGCCCAATACTGGGGAAGTATCTTAACGCACTTTGACTGCTACAATGCATGATTTAAGAAGAGCACACGAGGGTTTGACGCAGGCTTTGCGTTTGCCCAGCAAACACTTTAGCGGGGAGACGCGGAGCGTATGAACTACAAGACGACGGCAAAGTTGGTCATTCAAGCGTGCGACAAAGATCTGCCGGGCGTGTTTGGACACGGCTGCGTCTTGCTGTTGCAGGGTATTGCCCGCGAGCACTCGCTCAACCGCGCCGCCAAGAGCATAGGCATGGCGTATTCCAAGGCCTGGCGCATTGTGAACGAGGCCGAAGGGCAGCTGGGATGCAAACTCATCGAGCGCGACGGCGCCCGTGGATCCACCCTCACCCCCGCCGGCGAGCGAGCCATAGCGGTCTACGAGGAGCTGCAGGCCGACATCAACAACGTCATCACCTCCAAAGCCAACGATCTCATCGCCAGCATCAAAGAGTAGCTAACATCAAATTAGCTAGTTGCGGAGGGCATTGTCTAGGGTGGTGGCCACGATCAAGGGATCGTCGGTGCCGGCGAAAAGACGGACGGTGCTCCCCTGCTTGCCGTGTGGGGCCGAGAGTCGTGTTGTTGCACCGCCGGCGGGCGATGTGCGAAACTCTCCCGGCAAAGCATCGAACAAATCACCCGCACTGCGCTCGATAAGGTCAAACTCAACTGCCGGACCAAAGCCGTGCTCGAGGATTCCTGTCGCGATGGCATGGTCGTGATGCGAGCTCAGACCGGGATAGCGCACGTCGCGCACCATCTCATTGGCGGCCAAATACTCGGCCAGTGCACGTGCGCGGTCGAAGTGAGCCTGCATGCGGGCATCGAGCGAGTCCAGCCCGCGCTCCAATACACCGGCCTCATCAGCAGGCAAATCAAGCTTGGCCAAGCCACAGCCATCAAGCAGGGCATGCGCGCACTCAGCCGCGGCATCCACGCGATGGCGCTTGAGTTGCGAGCGCGCGACCGATACGGCAACCAACTTGCGCGGAGCATCACCGGCGCATACGCGATCGAGTGCCTCGAGCGACAGCACAGCACCCAGCCGCAGCGGATCGCAGCCAAAGACGCATGCCACGGTGTTGTCCACAACCAGCAGCGCATGAGCCTCACGCGCGGCGCGTCCTAACGCGCGCAGATCGGGCACGCGCAGTCCAAGCCCGCCAATAGAGTTGACGAACCACCACAGGTGCGGCCCCTCGACCTCAAACGAAGCATCAAAGCCCTCGGACGCAGCAGCAAACGCCGCAACCGACGGCTCCCCCACCATAGCCACGTCGCAGCCATCAAAGCCGCGCGCAAACGCATCGGCAAAGTCATCGGCAAACGCAAGCAGGCGATCGCCGGGACGTACAACCCCCAACAGAGACAGCGCCGCCGGCACATGCGAGGCCGCAACCAGTCGCGCCCCACGCGCGCCGGCCTTCATAGCCCAAGCCTCTTCTAGCTGCTGCACATCCACACGGCACCGTCCCTTCATAAGTAAAAGCCCACGATGCGGGTGTTCCCCGCATCGTGGGCAACGGCTGCAGTATAGCGCCGATAGGCGAAGAATCGCCTAGATGTTGAGGGTGTGATAGGTCACACTCGCACCCGGAGCGTCAACAGTCACGCCATAGGCCTCGGGATAGATGCGCGTGGAGAACACGAGCGCACCGTCGTTGACAAACACCTCGACCGAAGAAGCATCGCCGACCATGCGCACGTTACGAACCACGTCGACGGGCTCCCAGCGCACGGTACGACCGCAGCCGGCAGAAGCGCGACCCTCATCGGTAAATCGCATCTCAAAGCGCGAGGGCAGGTTGCCCTCGGCGGGCACAAACGCCAGCTTCAGCTCGCCATCAACGGTCGCGGTAAACGCGCCGTCGACACCGTCAACAACAACGTCAAAGCAGGTATCGCCGGCAACCTCCAACGAGCCATCCCCCACACACACCGAGGCATAATGCCACTCGATCTCGCGCGCCGGCTGCTGCAGCACCACGCCGCCGGCACCGGCTGTAAGCTCACGCGGCACCGTCATGCAGTGTTGCCAGCCCGCCACCAACGTCGGCGCGTTGCCATAGGTCGGCTCATCGGGCATGCCCATCCAGCCGATCAGAATGTGGCGACCGTCCTCAGCCGTGAACTCCTGCGGCGCATAGAAGTCAAAACCGGCGTCCCACAGGCGGAACTCGCCCAGACCATAAGCGTCCTTGTCACCCGTAATGTCGCCCGTAACGGGCATGTAACCCGCCGCATACACATTGC
>CABQLM010000090.1 GCA_902465105.1 uncultured Collinsella sp. | reverse complement strand
CTAGTCGTTGGGGACGTTCTTGTTTGACTAGTCATTTAAGAACGTCCCCAATGACCACTTGCGACCAGGGCAACGTCGATGTTTTGGCAACGACAGCGAAAACCCGCCAGAGCGAGCAAGGTGCCTTGAAACAAGGCGGCATTGACCTTCTGGTCATGCCGCCGAAGCTGAAAGGCAGATTGCCGCTCTGGCGGGTTTTCGGCGTCGGCCGGTCCACCGTTCGGCAGAACGGCGGAACCTGAGGTGCAGCGTCGGCTGGTTACGGCGTTTGGTAAAACGCCGTAACTCTACAGCTCGCTTACCTCAACACTGTTGTAAACCTCGTCCCATTTCTCCATAACCAAATGCCCGGTCTTGGGATCCATGGCGTTGAGCTTGCCGCAGGTATTGGCGGTCTTGAGCACCGTGACGTCATCGGCGCCGGCAGCGATAGCATGCGCAAAGCCGGCGATGGTCGAGTCGCCGGAACCCGTCGCGTTCACAGCCGCAATCGCGGGCGTCTTGGCGCGGAACGCGCGTCCCTCATGGAAGCCCACCGAACCGGCAGCGCCCATCGAAACGACAACCCAGGGAATACCGGCAAAGCGGCCGTCGGCGGCAAGTGCCTCGCGCAGAGCATCGACGTCGTCGGTCGTAAAGGACGTACCCAGCAGGCCGTTAATCTCGGTCAGGTTGGGCTTTACGAGCTCGGGCTTGGCGTCGGACTCCAGCGCGGCCTCCAGCGATGCGCCCGAGGTATCAAGCAGCACCTTGGCGCCCGCAGCCTCGGCAATCTTGACGAGCTCGACATAGTAGCCGGCATCGACGCCACGTGGCAGCGAGCCCGAAAGCGTCACGACGTCAGCCTTCGCAGCGAGCTCGGCAAACTTGGTCGTAAAGGCCTCAAGCTCTGCCGATGCAATCTGCGGGCCGCTCTCGAGCAGCTCGGTCTGATTGCCCTCGTGCAGAATATTCAGGCAGATGCGCGTCTCGCCGGTAATGGGCACAAAGTCGTTCTTGACGCCGTCGGCATCCATGAGCTCGGCCATATAGGCACCCATGTGACCGCCAAGCAGGCCGGTCGCGAGCACGTCGTCGCCCAGCTGCAGCAGCACGCGGCTCACGTTGAGGCCCTTGCCGCCAGCGGTCTTCTCGGGCGTCACGCGGTTAACATCGTCGATGACCAGCTTATCGAGCTGATAGCGCGTATCAATCGACGGATTCATGGTAACGGTCAGAATCATATTGAACTCCTGTTTCCGGGGCGGCCTGCGCTACCCCAAACATGCGATAACTCGTTAAAGAATCTCAATCTCAAAACCGCGGGCGATGGTCTCCCCCGGCTTAGCTACCAAGCAGCCACGCTTGTGCTCCAAGATATCGTCTTCGTCAGAGCAGGTAGACAAGCCGCCCCACGGCTCAACGGCCACAAAGTCGCCCTCGGGCTTGCTCCACACAATCAGGTACGGCATGTCGGGAAACGTCAGACGCACGCCCTTGTCCTCGGTTTTCTTGGTCAGCGTAACCACACGGCTCTCGAGCACATCAAAGATGGTCTCGGCGAAGTCGAAGAGCTCATGGGTAAGCGGCAGATCGTGGCCGACCATCGGGTTCTTGCTACGGTGCTCGACATCGATCAGGCCTGTGGAGGGAACAGCGGTGCAAAGCTCGGCCGCCTCGCGACGCTCAAACCTCAGCTCATAATCGTCATAGGACTCGCCCTCGTCGAGTGGACACTTAAAGCCAGGGTGCCCGCCCACAAAGAACGGCATACCCTCGGTTCCCTCATTGGTCACCTCATATGACACGCATATCTTTTTACCATCAATCGCGTAGCGTGCGACGATCTTAAACGGAAACGGGTATTGCTCGAGCAGGTCGGCATGGTCGGCAGAGCTTAGACTGAGTGCAACCGTGCTGTCGCCCTGTTCCTCGAGTTTCCACTCCTGCTTGCGAGCAAAGCCGTGACGGGCAAGCTTGACCTCACGGCCACCCATGGTCATCGCGCGGCCGTCACGAAGGCCGCCGCAGATGGGAAAACAAATGGGTGCCTGGCCCGACCAAACCGCCGGGTTACCCTGCCACAGGTACTCGCGACCGTCGGCCACAATTGAGGTGAACGAGCCGCCCTCCGTACTCAACGCCATGCGGACAGAGCCGTTATCAAGAACAAACTCCATGGGAATCTTCTCCTTCACATATCATCTCGCACGATCCATTGTGAACGTCGTGCCTTTAGCACAAAGGTAATGAGGCGGCACCGCAAGCAAAAGAACAATGCACGTCCAGCCCGCCGGGCCAATTGGGCTGATAGCAAACCGGCCCGCGCCCCCTCACAGAAACGCGAGCCGTCAATTGAAAAGCTGCAAAATGCCGGGTACCGCCAAAACGAAGCACACAAGCTCAGCAAGCAAACGTGTTATCGGAGCAGCTTACCGAACCAGAAATCTTCGCAGCAACAGGGGCGACCCCACAAGTCGCCACAACGTCAGTGAGCGGCGCTCAGGTGCCCCAGGTCGCCGCGAAAGAGGAGCGACGCGTACTCCATGTACGCGAGCGACGGTTTGAGCGGCGAGATGGGGTGCCTGAGCGCCGCGCAGCGTCGACCCGTTACGCGGTTTGGTAAAACCGCGTAACCTCCTTAGTCGTGATACTCGCCGCGGTCCCACTTCTCGAGGAACTCGTCAAAGAAGTGCGGGTCAGCCTGAGTCTCTGCATCGGCCTTGTTGCAGGCGTCAATCTTGGCGATCAGAGCATCGTGCTCGGGAGTCTTCTCATAGGGCTCCTCCAGGAAGGCGAGCATAATATCTGCCATCAGGAACTCGCCGGTAATCTTGCCGCCAAAGCCCACGATGTTGGCGTTGAGCTCGCGACGGGCATAGAGGGCAGAGGTCATGTCGCGAACCAGGGCGCAGCGGGCGCCGGGAACCTTGTTGACGGCGTTGGTGATGCCGATGCCGGTGCCGCACAGGGCCACGCCAAAGTCGGCCTTGCCGCTGGCAACAGCCTCGCCCACGGCCTTACCGTAGATGGGATAGTGCGTACGGGTGTGGCTGTAGGTGCCGCAGTCGAGCACCTTGTAGCCAGCCTGCTCCAGGCGGTCGGCCAGGTAGATCTTCTCGTCCGTAACGATATGGTCACAACCGATTGCGATGGTCTTCTTCATCAGAACGTCCTTTCGTCTGAATTCACAAGTTGAGATAGAAGTTCGAGTTCTCGGTGGCTCTCGTTAGGCCATCTTGTTAAGCATGTCGACACGGATCTGGTGACGACCGCCGGCGTACTTGGCACGCAGGAACTCGCGGGCAATCTTCTTGGCGACCTCGGTGCCCACAACGCCCGGGCCCATGGTGACCATGCGCGAACCGTTGTGCTCGCGGGTCATGTAGGCGGAACGCTCGTCGGAAATGTTAGCGACGACCATACCCTTGATCTTGACGGCGGCCATATAGGAGCCGACGCCGTACTTGTCGAATGCAAAGCCCTGGGAATCCTTGTGCTCCAGCAGGTCCTTGGCAACGGCGGTCGCGGAATCGACAAAGTCCGCGGCAGGGGTCTCGGAATAGTCGACGACCTCGTGACCGTCGGCGATGAGCATCTCCTTGATGGACTCCTTCATCGACATACCGTCGGCATCGGAAGCGATTACAACCCTCATGACATCCTCCTTGAGAGATACGCAGGTGCGTAGTTTCTGTTTGGAAGTGTTGAATCGCGTTCAGGTCCGGGCATCTGAATATGCGGTTCTTCACTGTTCATGTTTATTTGAACATATTCGAACATCGACTGCAACAATTATTTGTTTATCTCTGTTCTTTTTTGAACAAATACCGCTCGCGGATGATTGCTGACCGCTTGGGATTGGGAAAAGCCCAGCCTGCCACGTATTCAACAAACAAAAAGGGCGGCCGAGAACGCATCTCGGCCGCCCTTCGGCGGTATGCCCCGGTATATACAGCTGTTTTAGTTACTCGGACTGCCCACCCTTTTTGGTGTGCTTGGACGGAGTACTCAGAAAACGGCCCTTCAAATAGCTCGCTGGACCGGAAATATCGATTCCCAGCAACGTGTGCCCCAGCCACAAAAACGCTGCGAGCACCAGCAATGGGATAACGCACGAGGTCACGATCATCACGATGACGCCTTCGATCAGATCGGTCACCTGCTGCACAATTTCATCGGTCATCTGCTTGGCACCACTGGTTACCGACGTGACCAGGCTCGAGGCGCCGTCGGCAAGCTGCTCAAGCACATTCTTGGACTCTGTGGACTCGGTCTTTTTCTTGCTTGCTTTGGAGCTGTCGCTATCTGCAGCACCCGCAGCGTCGGCCGCCTTTTGCTCGGCTGCCTCGATGCTCACTCGATACGTTTCGTCGACCTTTTGCGACACCCATACGCTTGCAGGCACCAAGGCCATTCCGATCATGGCGACCACCAGCACACGCGTTGCCACGCGGCGCAGGACGGCGCTGGTGCTCCAGCGTCCGTGAATGCCGAGCGACACTGCAAAGAGTACCAGCGCAAACGGAACCAGGATGCCCAGGCCAACCGACCACAAAATAGTCAACAGGTATTTCTCGAGATAGAGCACGGCAAGCACGATGCCCAAGTTACCCGAAAGCTGTGCGAGCTGCTCGGCAACCGGCG
>CABQLM010000089.1 GCA_902465105.1 uncultured Collinsella sp. | reverse complement strand
ACCGTCCACCGACTCATTAACACAACGTTCATATTTGACCCACAACAAAACGGCCGCGATCCCAAACGGAACCGCAGCCGCTACAGTCGTAAGGCGAGAAGCGCCACATGCGCCACCGGGATAGACCCCATCCAAAACGCGCGAAGCGCACCATCTTTTCCCCAGCCAGTAATCCGCCGAAGACCGGGCATCGCAGGGCCCGCCATCAGTTTACTTTTAGGCACACTCCGCAGGACGCAAGAAGCCCTCGCCGCACGAAGTGCGCAGCGAGGGCTTCTTGCATGTCCGAGGACGTGCCTAAAAGTATACTGATGGCGGGCCCGGACGACTACAGGGCTATCGATTACCCCGTGTTCTGCAAACCTGCCGAGACGCCGGTCACAGTCGAAAGAATCAGGCTCATGTACTCGGCCTTCTTCTCCTCGGCCATCTCGTCCTGGTTCATACGCACCTCGCGAAGGGCGCGGACCTGGGCGATGGACAGGGCGTCGACGTAGGGGTTACGTACACGGACGGCGCAGCCGAGCACGCGACGGCGCTGCAGCGGCCACTCGTCACCGACGATGGCAAGGACCCACTTACGCGTGAGCTGCATCTCGGTGAAGACCTTCTTGGACAGATCCTGGCGGTCGCCCAGGTGCAGATACATCTTAGCGATGCGCTGGTCGGTCTTGGCGATCGACATCTCGATGTTGTCGATAAAGGTGCGGAAGAACGGCCACTCCTGGTAGGCAGCCTTGAGCTGGTCAAGATCGCCCAGCTGCTCGCAGGCGGTACCCAGGCCATACCAAGCGGCCAGGTTAATGCGAGCCTGGCTCCAGCTGAAGATCCACGGAATGGTACGCAGGTCGTCGAGCGACTTGGCGCCCAGGCCGCGCTTGGCGGGACGCGAGCCGATCGGCAGCAGACCGACCTCGGTCAACGGCGTCACGGTCGAGAACCACGGTGTAAAGTCCTCGGTGTTCAGCAGGTCCAGATAGCGCTCGTGGCTTGCGGCGTTGAGCTTCTCGGCCATATCCCAGAACTTCTGCGTGGTCTCGGTGTTGGTCTTCTCGACACTCGGGGCCGACTGCAAAAGCGTTGCGGCGGCAACGGACTCAACATGACGCTGAGCCAACGTGCGGTTGCCGTAACGGGCAAAGATGACCTCGCCCTGCTCGGTGAGCTTAAAGAAGCAGTTGACCGAACCCTTGGGCTGCGCCAGCACGGCCTTGTTGGCCGGGCCGCCGCCACGGCCCACGGCACCGCCGCGACCGTGCATGAGCACCAAGTCGATATCGTTCTTCTCGGCCCACTTGGCAATACGCTCCTGCGCGGAGTGCAGCGCGAGCATGGCCGTGGTAGGACCGGCATCCTTGGAGGAGTCGGAATAGCCCAGCATGACCTCCATGCGGCGGTTGGTCTGGGCAAGGCGCTTTTGCACCACGGGCAGCGTAAGCATCTGGTCGAGCACGTCGACGCAGCCCTCGAGGTCCTCGAGCTGCTCGAACAGCGGAATCACGTCGAGCTCAGGGACATCCTCCTCGTGTGCAAAGGACAGGTGGGCAAGCTCAAAGACGTCGGCCACATGCTGAGCGCTCTTGGTGAACGAGATGATGTAGCGGTGCGCCATCTTCTTGCCGTAGCGCTTTTGGATGGAGCCGATAGCGCGGAAGGTATCGATGACCTCGCGTGTCATGGGCTGCAGGTCGCCATGGATACCGTTCTCGTGGATATCCTTGAGGGCGCGGGCGTGCACCACGGAGTGCTGACGGAACTCCATCTCGACCATATGGAAGCCGAAGGACTCGACCTGCCAGATGATGGTCTGGACCGGGCCGTAGGCAGCACGGACGGCACCGCAGGCGGCCAGCGAACGCTGAACGACGCGCAGGTCATCCAGGAACTCATCGGCGCTGTGATACATCGTGTCGGTGATGCGGCGCACGGTGGCGTTCAGACGGTCGGCCATGACGAGCATGACGGCGCGATGCGGCTCGTGCTCGGAGATCAGCTCGGCGCGGGCCGTGTACTGGGTGCTCATCTCGACCTGATGATTCCACAGGTTAATGAGCTCGGCAGAAGGTTTGCTGTAGGTGGCCTCGAGCGTGAGGTTGCGGCCGATGCGGCGGCACTTGTCCTCGAGCTTGAGCACCATGTGGGTGAAGTACTTGGCGGCGACCTCACGGCTCACCTTGGCGGTGACGTTGGGGTTACCGTCGCGGTCGGAACCGATCCAGCTGCCGGGATGGAAGAACGCCGGGCACAGCGGCGGCACGGTACCGGCCTTGTCGCCCAGCACCCAGTCGTCAAAGCGACGATAGATGACGGGGATGACGTCGAACAGCGTGTTATCGAAGATATCGATGATGGTATCGGCTTCCTCGACCGGCGTGGGCTTCTTGAGCGCAATGGAACTCGTACGCACCAGGGCGTCGATCTCCTGCAGCATATGGCGCTCGTTCTCCACCAGGTCGGAGCCGCCCAGACGCGGACGCTCCTCCAGCAGATTGGAGATACGGCGAATCTTGCCCTCGACGGCCTTGCGACGGGCCTCGGTGGGATGCGCGGTAAAGACGGGGTGGAACTCGAGCTTGTCGAGCAGCTCGTTGGCGCCCTCGACGCCCAGCTCATTCACCAGCTGGTGATAGGCGACGGTGAGCTCGTTGGCGGGATCGACCTCGGTATCGGTCGACGCACCGGCCTCGCGCTCGCGCAGCTGCGCCACGCGGTAGTTCTCCTCCGACAGGTTTGCCAGGTGGAAGAAGCTCGTAAAGGCGCGAACGATGACCTGCTGCTTATCGAGCGGCAGGCTGTCGATCAGATCAACGACCTCACGAAATGCCACGGCAGTGGGCTCGTCGGCGGTGGGCACGCCCTGCTCGTCGACGGCCTCGTCGGCAGCGCGCGTACCGGGGTTACCGGCGTTGGCCACAATCTCGGCCGACAGAATCTTGTCGAACAGGTCCGCGATCTCGGGATCATACTCGCTAAGCACACGACGCTCCAGGCGCAGGAACAGCGCCAGATTATCGCGCAGCTCCTCGGGGATCTCGATCTCGGCGAGACGCTCCCTGGACTCGGCATTCGAGCCGATTCGGTTAACGAGGCAGTTGACCACGGCAGCGACGCGCGCCGCGGCTTCGGGTACAGACTGGTTGCTTAGGTTCTCAGCCACGTTTCCTCCCATTCCTCCTTCTATGCACGTAACATGCGATATTCATTATAGGCACTCGGCAAAAACTTTCGACGCTGATTGCGCTTTACCACACAAAAGTATTTTCTGCATTGCAAGGGTTTTTGCCCTAAATGGTCGTATTTCTCGGTGGACGGCATATACAAACGGGGGCATTCCGCATAAAAGCGAAACACCCCCGTAACAATCGTTCGCCACGAGCGGGACGTGTTGGCGGACCCGCAATTCAAAATGATGCGCTACAGGCGCTCGCAAACCGCCTCGACAACGTTGGCCAAATCGACCAGCACCTCGTCATGGCTCTCCATGTCGCGCACCTTGACCTTGCCGGCGGCAAGCTCGTCGCCACCCAGGACCAAAATGAGCTTGGCGCCAACCTTGTCGGCCTGCTTAAACTGAGCTTTGAGCGAACGGCCCTGGTAGTCGGCCTCGGTCACGATGCCTGCGGCGCGAAGCTCCTGCGTGATGGTAAAGACGTTCTGGCGCAGCTCCTTGCCGGCATTAGCGACGTAGACACACGGGGCCTCCTCGGCACCCAAGTCGTTACCAAAGGCCTGAAGGGCCAGCAGGGCGCGCTCAAAACCGACGGCGAAGCCGACGCCTGCCGTGGGCTTGCCACCCTCGAGCTCGACCAAGCCGTCATAGCGACCGCCACCACCGATGGAGCCGACACCGGCGCCGGGAGCCTCGACCTCAAAGACGGTACGGGTGTAGTAGTCCAGGCCGCGCACCAGAGTGGGATCCTCGACATACTCGATACCCGCCGCATCCAAATAGCGCTTGACCTGCTCGTAGTGCTCGCGGCACTCATCGCACAGGTTGCCGCCCATCAACGGTGCGTCGGCCATGATCTCACGACAGTGGTCGTTCTTGCAGTCGAAGGCGCGTAGCGGGTTGAGCTCGGCGCGCTCGCGACACTCGTCGCACATCTCGTCGGCGTGATCGAGGATAAACTGCTTGACCTGCTCGCGATAGGCCGGACGGCATTGGGCATCGCCCATCGAGTTAATGAGCAGACGGAGCTTGGAAAGATCGAAACCAAGGCGCTTGTAGAACTCCATGAGCATGATGATGCACTCGGCGTCTGCCGCCGGATCGGGAGCGCCGAGCCACTCGATGCCCACCTGATGGAACTGGCGCAGGCGGCCCTTCTGGGGACGCTCGCCGCGGAACATGGCCTCGGCGTAGTAAGCCTTAAACGGCGTGGAACCCTGGGGCACCAGATTGTTCTCGACAACGGCGCGCACCACGCCGGCCGTGCCCTCGGGGCGAAGTGCCAGGCGCTGCTTGGGCTTGAGTTTGGTGTCGGTGCCCTCAGTAAAGACGCGCTCCAGGTTGGCGCCGCTAAAGACGCGGAACATCTCCTTGCGCACGACGTCGGTCGACTGGCCGATGCCGTGGACAAAGACGTCCACCTGCTCGATTGCGGGCGTCTCGATAGGCTTAAAGCCAAACGGCTCGAATACGCCGGCCGCAATCTGCTGCATCTTTTGCCAGGCGCGCATCTCGGCGCCGATAAGGTCGCGGGTTCCCTCCGCCTTCTGTGCCTGCATGGGCAAACACCTTTCTTTTAGTATCGCGTCATAGGTAGTGGACATTATACGGCACAAAGCAGCAACGCGGCGGCGCGTCTGACCGAACGAGGGTATGGGGACTCGT
>CABQLM010000088.1 GCA_902465105.1 uncultured Collinsella sp. | reverse complement strand
GCGTAGCGGGTGGTTTAAAGCTGGCCGCTGCGCGGCCAGCAGACTAAAGTCTTAACAAAAAGCGGTGACGCCTCATTTGAGACGTCACCGCTTCCGTGTAGGAGCCGGTTATCGGAGCTCCGCCCGATTAGGGCTTAACGTATGCCTGGATTACTCTTCCTCAACGTGATTGATCACAGCGCCCTTGGTGTGGATGAAGTTGGGGACGAAGGCGACGACCAAAAGGACAGCGAGAATCGCGTAGACACCGGTGGTACCGAAGGCCTCGGCAGCGCGGCCGAGCGTAATACCAATGACGGAGAAATCGAAGTCGCCGAACGTAGTGTTCTTGAAGCCAAAGACGTCAAGAACGGGCAGGAGCAGAGCAGGGGCAAAGGTGATGAGCAGGCCGTTGACGAAAGCACCAAGAGCTGCGCCCTTGCGACCGCCGGTAGCATTGCCGTAGATGCCTGCGGTAGCACCGCAGAAGAAGTGGGGAACCATGCCCGGGATGATGAAGATACCCAGGGTAGCGCCCACGATGAACATACCGACTACGCCACCGATGAAGGAAGCGACAAAGCCGAGGATGACGGCGGTGGGAGCATAGGGGAAGAAGACGGCGCAGTCGACGGCGGGGATGGCACCGGGGATCAGCTTGTTGGAGATGCCCTGGAAAGCCGGGACCAGGTCGGCGAGAATCATACGAACGCCGTTGTAGACGATAGTGACACCGACGGCGAAGGACAGGGCACAAGTCAGGGCATAGACGATCACATTGTCGCCGCCAGCGGTCTTGGTAACGACCGCAGGATCTGCGATGTAAGCGGCAAAAGCGGTAACCAGATAGAAGAAGGCCATGGTAAGAGCCGTGGAGATGGTGGTGTCGCGCAGGAAGGCGAACTTCTCGGGAACCTCAATCTTCTCGGTGCTGTTCTCCTCGGCATCCTTAGCAAAAAGCGTACCGACTGCAGCGGAGATGTAATAGGCGAGTGAACCGAAGTGGCCCATGGCGATTTCGTCGCCATCGGTAACCTTCTCGGTAAAACGCTGGCCAACGGCGGGAAGCATAGCGCTCACGAGGCCCAGGAACATACCGCCCACGATGACAAGCTGGACATCCTGGAAGCCAGATGCCTGCAGAACGGCAGACAGCAGGCAAGCCATGAACATGCTGTGATGGCCCGTCAGGAAGATGTACTTAAACTTGGTAAAGCGGGCAATGATAATGTTCACGACGTAGCCGAGAATCAAGATCATCATGGTCTGAACGCCAAGGACGCTCTGAGCCATCGAAACGACGACCTCGTTGTTGGGCACGACGCCGGTGATGTGGAAACCGGTCTCGATGAAGGTACCCAGCGGAGCAAGGTTGTCCTGAACAACAGCGGCGCCGGCAGACAGCATGATGTAACCAAGAATGGGCTTCAGGGTTCCCGTCATCACCTTGTGGGCAGGACGCTTAAGCGCAACAAGGCCCACAAAGGCAAATAGACCCATAATCCATGCTGGCTTGGTCAGAATCGATTGGATAAACTCAAGTATGGGAAGGATGGCTTGCATCTGCGCTTCCTTTCTCTCTAACGTGGGCGCGTTTCCCTCTTCCACAGGGAACCGCCCTTTTTTATGCCGCTTTAGGCGTTCGCGGCAGCAGCCTTGATGGCCTCAAGGGCATCCTCGCGGATCTTCTTCTTGTTCACATAGCTGCGAACGATCACAACGTTGCCGTGGAGCTCGGGGGCGAGTTCCTTAACGGTGATGAACAGATCTGGATTTGCGGAAGAAGCACCGTTCAGGTCCATAGACTCAACGTCGGCCTTGATGCCCTCCTCCTCGCAAAGCTCCTCGACTTTGCCAGCGAGCATCAGGCTGGACCCGATGCCGTTTCCGCATACGGTGATGATATGCATGGCAACCTTCCTCTCCTACACGTGACGGTTTTCCGTCTATCCAAAAGCGGCGACGCATCGCCGTGCCATTAAGGCCTAAAAGAATGAACGCATGGTCTCCAAAACCTGCTCGGGCGTATCGCATGCGCTGAGCTTGGCAACGCAGTCCTCGTCCTCGAACATCTGCGAAAGCTCCGCCAAGCAGCCAAGATGAGCCTTGGGGTCGGGTGCGCAAATACCCACGAGCACGTGAACCGGATCGAAATCCTCGTGTCCAAACGCAACGGCAGGGTCAAGCGTGACGATACAGATGCCCGCTTCACTCACATTGCCATCTGCCTGAGCGTGGGGCATGGCGATGCCCTCTTCCAAGACCATATAGGGGCCGAATTTGTGAACCGATGAAATCATAGCGTCAACATAGCTCTGGTCGCATTTGCCAGCGTCTACGAGCAACTTACCGCATGCCCTGATCGCTTCCTCCCAGTCGGAGGCCTCGACGTGGCAGGCAACAAGCTCGGGTTTAAGAAGATCGGTCAGCATGCTCGTCCCCTACTCCTCGGGCAAGATATGAAAACCAAGCGCCTGAACGTCGCGGGCAAAGCCCTTGACCGTATCAAGCGAGTACTCAAGCAAATCTTTCCCGAAATTCTTGCGCTTGGCAAGAATGGCATTGGGGACCGTAATGATCTGGCATCCAACAGACTCCGCCTGGAAGATATTGAGGACCTCGCGCGTAGACGCCCAGAGAACCTCGGCAGCAGGCTTAACGGCAGCCTTCTTTACGGACTCCGCCATGAGGGGCAGCGGATCGACGCCGGTATCGGCAATGCGACCGGCAAAGATGGACAGAATAGAGGGGGTCTCGGCAGAAACGGCATCGACAAACTCGTCGACCTGCTCGGGCGTGAAGATAGTGGTGACATTCACCTTGATGCCGTCGGCAGAAAGGCGCTTGACCAACGCGGCAGTGGACTCGCCCTTGGTGTTGAGCGCCGGGATCTTAACGTAGACATTGTCTGCCCAGGTTGCGATCTCGCGAGCCTCGGCCTCCATACCAGCCTCGTCATCAGCGAAAACCTCAAAAGAGACCGACACGTCGGTGATGTGCTCAAGAACCGTCTTGGCGAAAGCGCGATAGTCGGTCACGCCGCCGGCCTTCATAAGGGAAGGGTTGGTTGTGAAGCCCTGGACGTTACCGTTGTCGTGCATGTCAAGCATGCCCTCGAGGTTAGCGCCGTCGGCAAACACTTTGATCGCCATGTTCGGTCCTTTCTCACCTTGCATTATTGCTATCGAAAGCCTTTTTCTTTGTTTCAAAAGCTCTACGGTTTTCTTTTATAAACTATTTCAAAAGTTATCGAAAGCTCAATTGTCGACTTTCCGTGAACGGTCGAATATCAGGTGTGAACGTATCGCTTTTCGGCACCACCTTCAGAATGAAACTCTTTACAGCCCGTCTACGTGCAAGCTATCCGCTACATATGAATTATGAACATGCCCTATCGCTCATTTTGTTCGTTCGATTTCGCCTTGTTCTTTTCATATCGATACGTTATATTTCGATTACGAAAGGCGTATCTTTTGTCTTTCGTTCAAAAGGAGCGGCATATGGCATCTACTTCAGACCTTTCACCGGCCGAGCGTCAGCGATTTATCATGAACTGGCTGGCCGAAAAGCCAAATATCTCGGTATCCGACATTGTCCGTCGTTTTTCGGTTTCGGAAGTCACCGCACGGCACGACCTCATCTCGCTGGAATCGGAAGGAAAGTTGCGTCGCGTACGCGGCGGAGCGGTATCGCTTTCTCGCTCCAACGCAATCTCTTATCCCGAAGAGCGCATCAATGTCCAGGTCGAGGCCAAGGAGGCCATCGCCACGACCGCGGCAACTCTTGTTGACGATGGCGACGTTCTGGTAATTGATATCGGTACCACAGGCTTTTACTTCGCTAAGGCCCTCATGGACAAACGTGAGATCACCATCATCACCGGCGATCTTGCTATCGCGAACTATGCCAGCTTCAATCTCCCCAACGCTTCGGTAGTGCTGCTAGGCGGCTCCGTGCGAAAGGGTCACCTCTATCTGGCGGGCGCGCTAACGCTCGACTGCATGAGCAAACTCCATGCCGACAAGGCGTTTGTCAGCGCCGACGGATTCCACCCCGACCACGGTTTTACCGTCGAGCACGACTTCTCGGCCATGATCAAGCATATGTACCTGACCAACTCGAACCAAGGCTATATGATGGTCGACCAGGGAAAGTTCAATAAGACCAGTTTTTATCAGTCAGCGCAAATCGACGACCTCGATGGCATCATCATAGATGGAGACGACGAGGGCATCATGGCGGCGGCAATCGAAAGCAGCCGCAGTCATCCCAAGCTCTATATTGCAAAATAGCTCAAATGGCCGGTTCGCCCACGGTGAGGGCGAACCGGCCATTTATTAAATCAGCCCAAAATGTTGCATCGCTGCCACGGTGCCGTCGTGTGCGACATCGTCGGTCACGTAGTCGGCGACCGCCTTGACCTCGGGCATGGCGTTGCCCATGGCGACAGCCGTCTCGACGGCAGCGAGCATGCCCAGGTCGTTGCCCGAATCGCCAAAGCCAAAGGTGCGCGCATTTCCCTCGCGGCCCAGATACGCCAGCGCTCGCGCCACGCCCACGCCCTTGTCGATGCCCTTGGGGCTCAGCTCGCGATTTTGACCACCGGTGTTGCACAGCTCAAACTCGCGATCGATAAAGCCGTCATCGTTGGCTACGCGAGCCAAACTGGGCACATTGAGGCATACCTTGCCCACGCGCAGGCTGCCGTCGATGCGCATCTCCTCGGCGCTGTGCACCACAGAAGTGCCAATCAGAGACGGCTGCTCAACACCCGCGGGTTCCAGGGCAAAAGTAGCCACGTTGGTCTCGAAAAAGGCCTCAATCCCTGCGGCGGCCATACGGCGTGCAAGCTCCTCGATAACGTACTCGTCAAAGCAGTCCTCATGCACCACGCGGCCCTCAACCTCGAGCGTCGCTCCCGCCATGGCAACGACACCCGCCGGGTTCAGCGCACGCAGGCCGTCGGCAATCAGCCACAAGGGGCGACCCGTGCAGATAAATGCCTGGTGGCCCGCACTGCGCAAGCGACCAAATGCATCGACAACAGCCTTCGACGGATGGACTGCATTGAAGTCCTTATCAGTCATATCGTCGGGATCGAACGACGTCAGCGTGCCGTCTACGTCAAAAAAGAGCACAGCGGGTTTGGGACACGCATCAATCATATGAGTTCCTTTCGAGGATAAGGGCAAACGAAGCATCCATCATATAATGGAGCGACGCA
>CABQLM010000087.1 GCA_902465105.1 uncultured Collinsella sp. | reverse complement strand
GGTCGTCGCTGGGGATGGCCGCGATTTAGCGGTCCAGGAAATCGTCCGCAGTCCCGCCTTTAAAGTGGGATGTGTCTTCCCCTAGGGGAGCATCTCGCTACCTGCCGTCGTCGTCCTGGGCTTCATCGCGTGCGTAAAGCTCCAGCATGCGGCGGCGGTATTCGCGCACGGCGAGCTTGGCGCGCTCCAGGCGGCGACGCTCGCGCGGAGTCAGCTCGGACGGGTCAACCTCATCACCATAGGTCTTATCGGCAAGAAGATGCGCCGCGTCCACGATGCGGGCATCGATGTGGCCGCTCGCTGCCTCGGCGGAAAGACGCTCGGCAATCGTATCGAGCGTAGGCAGTCCCTCGAATACGCGACCATGGCCATGCGATGTCAGCAGCTCGTGCTCGCGTGCGAGCAGGCTCGCCAAATCGTGATGGGCGCGCAGGATGTCGAGCGCATCGGATGGATGCTCGGCAACCTCTGCCACGGCGGCAACCGGCGCAGCATCCACCACGCGGTAGAAGAGCTGCGCGAGCAATGGCATCAAGAACACCGTGATGGCACCGGCGGCAACCATGACCGACGCAATATCTTGCGACAGCGCGCCCGCGTTGACGGCAACGCTCGTCACGGCAACGATGATCGGCAGCGCCGTAGTGCAGTACAGGGCCACGGTAATGCGGCCATACGCCGACACATTGCGTGTCGCGGGACAAATGCTCATAGAGACGAGAATGGGCACGGCACGAATAATCAGTAACGCCACGATAAAGCCCGCGAGCAAGCCCGGGCGCGACGCCACGGCCGTCAGGTCGATCTTTGCGCCCGATACAGTAAAGAACACCGGGATCAAAAAGCCGTAGGCCAGGCCGTCGAGCTTGGTCTCGAGCGTATGGTTACCCTCGGGGATGATATAGCGCAAGACAAAGCCGGCGGCAAAAGAACCCAACACAATGTCGAGGTCAAAGATGGCCGAGAACGCCACGAGCGTGACCAGGATGAACACCGTCAGACGCACGAAGGTCTGCGACGTGGTGTCGGCGCGTTCCTCGACAAATGAAAAGAAGCGGCTGCCGACGCGCCTGGAACGACTTGGGACCACGGCCAGCAACACGCAGACCACAGCAAACAGGCCAAGAATCACAAGCGTCTGGATGCCGGTACGGGCAGACAGCAGCACCGACATGGCGAGCACGGGACCGAGCTCGCCCCAAGTGCCATACGCGAGAATCGAGTCGCCAACGCGCGTGCCGGTGAGCGAGCGCTCGCGCATGATGGGTACAAGCGTGCCGAGCGCCGTGGAAGTAAGGGCGAGCGTCACGGCAATACCGTCGAAATGGCTGACCGAGAACCACGGCGTAAAGCGCACGGCAAGCCAGGCGATACCAAACGTGACGACCCACGTCGCCAAGCCGTAGCGCCCCTCCACACCCGTAATGTTCTTAGGGTCGATCTCAAAGCCGGCGAGCAGGAACAAAAAGGCCAGGCCGAGCTCGGATACAAGCGAGACCTCGGCATCTACATGGATAATGTCGAGCATATGGGGTCCCAGCACCGCGCCGAACACGAGCAAAAAGACCGTCTCGGGAACGGGCTTTCCGGGAATCGCCGAGGCGATGAAAGGACTCGCAAAGGCCACGAGTGCAATGATGGCGAGTGAAACGAATGCCATGTGATGCCTTTCTCTTGTTTGCGCTTCACTGTAGCACCCTCGCCGTCCTCAACGCGCCGTGAGCTGTCGTATCATAGTGAGGTTTACAAACATGTGGCTCAAGGCGACCGCAGGGCAGGCCCCGCAAACCGACCGCTGCCACATACCGTACCGTACGCCCAACCGATCAGGAAGGCAGGAACCAATGGTCTCTCGTATCTACGTGGAGAAGAAACCCGGGTTCGACGTCGAGGCTCAGCAGCTCAAGGGCGAGCTGACCGAAATTCTCGGCATCAAGGGCATCGAGGCCCTGAGGATCATCAACCGCTACGACGTCGAGGGCATCGACGAGGAGCTTTTCCGCTCCTGCGTGCCGACCGTCTTTAGCGAGCCCCAGGTCGATGTGACCTACGACGAGCTCCCCGCAAGCGATGGCGCCGTCTTTGCCGTCGAATTCCTGCCTGGCCAGTTTGACCAGCGCGCTGACTCCGCCAGCGAGTGCGTGCAGCTCATCAGCCAGGGCGAGCGCCCCGCCGTGCGCTCCGCCAAGGTCTATATGATCTCGGGCGCCCTGGACGAGGCCGCCATCGAGGCCATCAAGCACTACGTGGTGAACCCCGTCGAGGCGCGCATCGCCTCGCTCGACCTGCCCGAGACGCTGTACATGGAGACCCCCGAGCCCCAGCCCGTCGAGGTGCTCGACGGCTTCCGCGAGCTCGACGAGGCCGGCCTTGCCGCCTTTATCGCCGATCGCGGCCTTGCCATGGACGAGGCGGACATCGCCTTCTGCCAGCAGTACTTCCGCGATGAGGACCGCGACCCCACCATCACCGAGATCCGCGTGATCGACACCTACTGGTCCGACCACTGCCGTCACACCACCTTCGGCACCGTCCTGGACGACGTGACGATCGATGACGCCGTGGTGCAGCAAGCCTTCGACCGCTACATGGAGATGCGCCACGAACTCGGCCGCGACGCCAAGCCCGTCTGTCTCATGGACATGGGCACCATCGGTGCCAAGTACCTTAAGAAGACCGGCGTCATGACCGATGTCGATGAGTCCGAGGAGATCAACGCCTGCACCGTCAAGGTGAAGGTCGATGTCGATGGCGAGGACCAGGACTGGCTGTTCCTGTTTAAGAACGAGACCCACAACCACCCGACCGAGATCGAGCCCTTCGGCGGTGCCGCCACCTGCGTGGGCGGCGCCATCCGCGACCCGCTCTCGGGCCGCAGCTACGTGTACCAGGCCATGCGCGTCACCGGCGCTGGCGACCCCACCGTCCCCGTCTCCGAGACGCTCGAGGGCAAGCTGCCGCAGCGCAAGCTCGTGACCACTGCCGCCGCCGGCTACTCCAGCTACGGCAACCAGATCGGCCTTGCCACCGGTCAGGTCAACGAGCTCTATCACCCCGGCTACGTGGCCAAACGCATGGAGGTCGGCGCCGTCGTGGGCGCTACCCCGGCAAACCACGTGCGTCGCGAGTGCCCCGCGCCCACCGACAAGATCATCCTGCTGGGCGGCCGCACCGGCCGTGACGGCATCGGCGGCGCCACCGGTTCCTCCAAGACTCAGAACACCGAGTCCATCGAGACCTCGGGCGCCGAGGTCCAGAAGGGCAACGCCCCGGTCGAGCGCAAGCTGCAGCGTCTGTTCCGCCGCGGCGACGCCTGCCGTCTGATCAAGCGCTGCAATGACTTTGGCGCCGGCGGCGTCTCGGTCGCCGTAGGCGAGCTTGCCGACGGCCTGTATGTCGACCTGGACACCGTGACCAAGAAGTACGACGGCCTGGACGGCACCGAGCTCGCCATCTCCGAGTCCCAGGAGCGCATGGCCTGCGCCGTCGCCGATGGTGACGTCGATGAGTTCATGGGTTACGCCGCCGAGGAGAACCTGGAGGCGACCGTTATCGCCGAGGTTACCGCCGAGCCGCGCATGCGCATGGCCTGGAACGGCGTCGCCATCGTCGACCTGTCCCGCGAGTTCCTCAACTCCAACGGCGCACCCAAGCACCAGGTCGCCCACGTGTGTGCCCGCAGCGTATGGCAGCCCAGCTGGGCCGGCACCACGCTTGCCGAGCGTATGACTTCGCTTGTCACCGACCTCAACGTCGCCTCCAACAAGGGCCTTTCGGAGCGCTTCGACTCCACCATCGGTGCCGCGACCGTGCTCATGCCCTTTGGCGGCAAGACGCAGCTCACCCCGAGCTCGGCCATGGTCGCCAAGTTCCCCGTGGACGGCGAGACCACCACGGCGAGCGCCATGGCATGGGGCTTTAACCCCTATCTGATGGAAGCCGACCAGTTTGCGGGCGCCTACCTGTCCGTGGTCGAATCCATCGCCAAGCTCGTGGCCGCTGGCTTTGAGCACAAGCGCGCCTACCTCTCCTTCCAGGAGTACTTCGAGCGTCTGCGCACCGAGGCCGAGCGTTGGGGCAAGCCCACGGCAGCCGTCCTGGGCGCCCTTATGGCCCAGGTCGACCTGGGTGCCGGCGCCATCGGCGGCAAGGATTCCATGAGCGGCTCGTTTGAGGACGAGGCCGGCGAGCTCAACGTTCCGCCGACCCTGATCAGCTTCGCTGTTGCCGTGGGCAAGGCCGCCCGTGCCGTCTCCCCCGAGTTTAAGGGTTTGACGCACCGCGTCGTCCGCATTGCCCCCGCCACCTATGGCGAGGACCACCGCCCCGATGCCCACCAGCTGCTCGCCGCGTTTGACGCCGTCGAGGCGCTCACCGCCAACGGCAACGCCCTGGCCATCTCCACGCCCGGCTACGGCTGCGGCGCCGAGAGCCTCTTTAAGATGTGCGTCGGCAACCAGATCGGTATCGAGCTTGCCGAGGATGTGGACGTGGAGAGCTTCTTCACCCCGCTCTACGGCAGCTTTATCGTCGAGCTCGCCGAGGATGCCGAGCTGCCCGAGGTCGCCGACGGCGTTGTCGTCGAGCCCCTGGGCACCACCGTCGAGGGCTATGTCATCGACACCGGCTCCGAAGTCATCGAGCTCTCCGAGCTCCAGGAGGCCTGGGAGAGCGGCATCGAGGGCGTCTTTGCCTACCGCTGCGCCGACGAGACCGCCGAGGTCGAGACCATCGACTTCCGCGCCAAGGACATCCACGTGTACGGCGGCGCCAAGATCGCCCGTCCGCGCGTGGTTATCCCCGTGTTCCCCGGCAACAACTGCGAGTACGATAGCGCCCGTGCCTTCCGCGCCGCCGGCGCCGAGGCCGACACCTTTGTAATTAACAACCTCACGCCCGAGGCCGTCGCCGAGAGCACCCACGAGCTTGCCCGCCGCATCCGTGCAAGCCAGATCATCATGATCCCTGGCGGTTTCTCGGGCGGCGACGAGCCCGACGGCTCCGCCAAGTTCATCACGGCGTTCTTCCGCGCTCCCGAAGTCACCGAGGCAGTCCGCGACCTGCTCAAGGCCCGCGATGGCCTGATGCTGGGCATCTGCAACGGCTTCCAGGCCCTGATCAAGCTCGGCCTGGTGCCCTACGGTGACATCGTCGACGCCACGCCCGATGCGCCCACGCTGACGTTCAACACTATCGGTCGCCATCAGAGCCGTCTGGTTCGCACCCGCATCTCGTCCAACCTGTCCCCGTGGCTGTCGCAGTGTAGCCTGGACGACCCCTAC
>CABQLM010000086.1 GCA_902465105.1 uncultured Collinsella sp. | reverse complement strand
GACCTTCTGGTCATGCCTTGCCTTTTGAATGACAAATTGTCGCTCTGGGCGGCGCGCAGCGTCGAGCCGTTACGCGGTTTGGCAAAACCGCGTAACCTACTAAACGGCCTGTGCCAGCTTCTCGGCGCGCTCTGCGGCAGCGAGCGCCTCAATCACGGTGCCGAGCTGGTCGCCCAGAAGGACGCCGTTGTAGGTGGAGTTGAAACCGATGCGGTGGTCGGTCACGCGGTCCTGGGGCTGGTTGTAGGTGCGGATCTTCTCGGAGCGGTTGCCGTGGCCAATCTGGCTCTGGCGCTCGGCACCAAGCTCTGCCTGCTGCTTCTCGAGCTCCATCTCGTACAGGCGGGCACGCAGCATCTGCATGCAGACCTCGCGGTTCTGGATCTGGGAGCGCTGCTCCTGGGATTGCACCACGGTGTTAGTGGGCAGGTGGGTGATGCGCACGGCGGAGTAGGTGGTATTAACGCACTGACCGCCAGGTCCGGAGGCGCAGTAAGTGTCGATGCGCAGGTCGGACTGGTTGATCTGGACGTCGATTTCCTCGGCCTCGGGAAGTACGGCGACGGTAGCCGTGGAGGTCTGAATGCGGCCCTGGGACTCGGTCTTGGGGACGCGCTGGACGCGGTGCACGCCGGACTCGAACTTCATGACGGAGTAGACGCGGTCGCCCTCGACCTTGAACTCGATGGACTTAAAGCCGCCGGCCTCGCTGGGGCTGGAATCGAGCACGGTGGTCTTCCAGCCGCGCGACTCGCAGAAGCGCTGGTACATCTTGTACAGATCGCCGGCAAAGATGGCCGCCTCGTCGCCACCGGCGGCGGAGCGAATCTCGACGATGGTGTTCTTGTCGTCGTTGGGGTCGCTCGGGATGAGCATGTACTTAATGTCTTCCTCGAGCTGGGGAAGCTTGGCCTCGTTTTCGGAGATGTCCATCTGGAGCATCTCCTTCTCATCGGCATCGGTGGTATCGTGGAGCATTTCCTTGGCAGCCTCGATGTCATCGAGCGCGCCGATGTACTCGCGCGAGGCGGCGATGAGGTCGGACTGGTGTGCGTACTCCTTGTTGAGACGCGTGAACTCCTTGATATCGGAGGCGACGGCCGGGTCGGAAAGCTTCTTCTCGAGCTCCTCGTAGGCCTTGATGATCTTTTCGAGCTTGTCGCGCATGACGGGACTCCTTTATATGCGTGAAGGTGAAAATCGGCAGAATTGATGGGGCGCATGGCGCCACTGCGGGGGTAAGCCCAGCTAGAACATGTCGATCTTCAGATACATGCGCATCCCTTCGCGTATGGGGTACATAGTTGCGGTCTAACCCATACATGATAGCGTGCACAGGCAAACCTGCATATAACCCGCACGGAATGAGTGGACGTACCCAACGGCTAACAAAGGGACTGTCGCTTTGTCGCATTCTAGAGCGTTTGAAGCAGAGCGATGAAAAAGCGAACGCCCTGGAGGTAGGCGCGGCGGGTGATGCGCTCGTTGGTGCCGTGGACGCCGCGGTCGCACTCGTCATCGTCGACCACAAACGCCGAAAAACGAATGCACTCGGGGCAAATGCGCTGGTAGTTGGCAGCGTCGGTCGCGCCGATCACGGTCGAGGGGACAATCGCCAACGGCCCGGATGATCCATTTTCCTCCGCCCCCTTTGGGTCACGGAAGTAGCGGGCGGCAATGGCGCGAACGGCCTCGAGTCCCGGTCCACCAACACGCGGGGATGGCGAGGGCTCGGAGCTGCCGGGGCCCAGCTCCACTTCGACACGACCGGCAAGGTCCGTCCCGGCAACCGCCTCACGGCAGCGCGCCACAACGTCGGCCACACTCGTGCCCTCGAGCATGCGGAAGTTAATATTGGCCCACATATCCTGCGGCATCACGTTAGCGCCAGTGCTGCCGCCCTCGACCTGCGTGGGCGCGCAGGTGGTCGTCACCAGCGGATAGAGCTTTTTGCTGGCGAGGCAATCGCGCACGATGGCATCCCCGTTGGCGGCAATTTCATCCGCCGTGTAGAGCCCCAGCTCGACAAGCTGTGCGGCAAGCAGATTGGTCACGCGCGTCGGCCACTCGATATCGCAGATTGCGGCGATGGCACGGCTCAGCACCTCGAGCGATGTGCCGCCGTAGGGGTTGGACGAATGCCCGCCCTCACTCTTCGTCTTGAGCACGATATCGGCGTAGCCCTTCTCGGCAAGGTCGGCATGCATAAGCCAGCCCTCGCCTGCGCCGTACTCGGCAGCCGAAACAATACGGTAGTCACCCTCGTCGATCAGGTATTCAAGTTCAATACCGCGCTCCTCGAGCACGCGGCCGATCGCCCCCGCGCCGTACTGCGTGGTTTCCTCGTCCTGACCAAAGGCGAGCAGCAGGGAACGCTTATGCTCCCAGCCGTGCGCCAACGCATATTCAACCGCCTCGAGAATACCTGCGACCTGATCCTTCATGTCGATAGCACCGCGACCCCAAATGTAGGTGCCGTCCACATGACCGCTAAAGGGGGCATGCGTCCAGTCGGCCTCGGTGCCGGGCACCACGGGGACCACGTCCATGTGGCCCATGAGCATGACGGGTTTGAGGGCGGGGTCGGAACCGCCAAGCGTCACTAATAGCGAATGGTCGATAAGCTCGACCTCGCCCGCCGCGAACACGTGCGGCCACGCCTGCTGCATATAGGCGCGCAGGTCGTCGAACGGCTGCCAGTTCACCGCCTCAGCGTCCATGCTCGAGACGGTCGGAAACGACAGCACGCGGCCCAGGCGCTCGCACGCGCCAGCCTCGTCTATATCGGCAAAATCGTCCTCATGCGCAAAGAAGCGCCAAACCTCGGCCATGACATCCTTTCGACTGTGATGACGAGGGCCGCCCCACCGGAGCGGCCCTGCCACATAAGCGTTTGCGGTCGGTTATTTGTCCTCGAGATAACGCGAGAGGAACTCGCGGGTACGCTGGTGCTTGGGGTTGCCGAAGAGCTCGGCCGGCGCGGCATCCTCGAGCACCACGCCCTTGTCCATAAAGACCACGCGGTCGGACACCGTGCGGGCAAAGGCCATCTCGTGCGTGACGACGACCATGGTCATGCCGTCGGCAGCGAGCTTGCGCATGACCTCGAGCACCTCTCCCACGATCTCGGGGTCGAGTGCGGAGGTCGGCTCGTCGAACAGCATGATCTGCGGATTCATGCACAGGGCGCGGGCGATGGCCACGCGCTGTTTTTGCCCACCGGACAGGCGACCCACGGCGGCGTGCGCGAACTTTTCAAGCCCCACGCTCGTCAAATGCTCCATCGCGACCTTCTCGGCCTCGGCCTTGCTCATCTTTTTGAGCGTGACGGGCGCGAGCGTACAGTTGTCGAGCACGTCCATGTTGTTGAACAGGTTAAAGCCCTGGAACACCATGCCGATGTCCTCGCGCAGCTTGTTAATGTTGCAGCGCTCGGCCGTGAGGTCCTGGCCGTGGAACCAAATGTGGCCCGCGTCCGGGGTCTCGAGCAGGTTGAGGCAGCGCAGGAAGGTCGACTTGCCCGAGCCCGAGGCGCCGATGATGGTGACGACCTCGCCGGGATTGACGGACAGGTCGATGCCCTTGAGCACCTCGAGCGAGCCGAAGCTCTTGCGCAGGCCCTCGACGCGGATGAGCGGCTCTTGGATTTGCGCGGCGGCCGCAACGCCGGTAGTGGCGGTATCTGCCATGATGATTCTCCTCGTCTGGAGCCTAGTTGGAGCTGGGCAACGTAGCCGGGGCCTCGGCGCCGAGCTTTTTGCCAAAGGCCTCGAGCAGGCGGCTCGCCACAAGCGTCAGGATCAGGTAGACCACGAGCGCCACGCAGTAGACCTCCATCTGGCGGTAGTACACGCCGGCAACGGTGGTGGTGGCGTACATGAGGTCGAACACGCCGATGACCGAGAGCACCGACGAGTCCTTGATGTTGATGATGAGCTCGTTGGTGAGCGCCGGGATCGCGTTTTTAATGCCCTGGGGGAACACGACCTTGCGCATGGCCTGCCACTGCGACAGGCCCAGCGAGCGCGCCGCCTCGGCCTGACCAGGGTCAATAGACTCGATGCCGCCGCGCAAGACCTCCATCATGTAGGCGGTGGAGTTGAGCGAGATGGTGACGAGGCCGGCGGTAAAGGTGCTCCAGATCTGGTTGGCCTGGGCAGTCTCGAAGCCCATACCGCGCAGGACGGTGAAGCCTGCGTAATAGATGAGCAGACCCTGGACCATCATGGGCGTGCCGCGAACGATGGTAGAGTAGACGGTCGCAAAGCCGCGGCCGATGCTCTTAAAGAAGCGCACCAGGTCGTTATCCACGCGGTCGAACGTCTGAATGCGCAAAAACACAAAGAGCAGCGCCAGGAAAAAGGCGATGACGGTACCGAAGGTAGCAAGTGCGATGGTGATCTCGATGCCGCGGATAAAGAAGTCGCCGCTCTTGTAGGTCATGTAGACCAGACTCGACAGGAAGTCGCTGGGGTTGGAATCCGAGACGATGCTCACCTGCACCAGGTCGATAAATGACATGACGCAGCGGTCGATAAAGAAGATCGCCGCGATAGCAACGACGACATAACTGCCCAGGCGCGCGCCGCGACGGAAGCGCTCGGATGCGAACGGCGACGTTTCGCGATAGTCGTTCCAGTGCATGAGCTTGGTGACCAGCGCCGCCGCCGACACGACGAGCCAGGCCCAAAGGATTGCCCAGAGGCAGTCTTGGAACACGCCCGTTGGGGCCAAGAAGCTCAGCGGCGTGGGGTTGCGCTGGCTAAACGCCAGACCGAGCGCCGCGATGACGCTCGTGCCCAGGTACACATAACGATGGTCGGCCTTAGTAAAGGAGGCCAGACGATTGATGGTTTTCATGCTGCCTCCCTATGCCGGCTGACGATCGAGGCACGCGTCCCACATTTGGTCGCGCTCCTCCTGGCTGACACCCTTGAGCGTCTTATCGATGAGCTTAAGCAGCTTGTCCGAGCCCTTGCGGCAACCGACATTTGCCGCGACCTCCTGCTTAAAGCCCTCGCCCTCGGCAAAATGGATGGGGACGATACCGGGATTTTGGGCCATATAACCCTTCTCGTTTTCGGTGTTGTAGGTCACGGCGTCGCACGTGCCCTGCAGCAGATTCGAAAACACCGTGGGGACCGAATCGACCGGGTTCTTGTGGACGACGCCCGGGATCTCGTCGATGACGGTATCGAGCATGGTGTCCTTTTGGCCGAGCACCGTGGCACCGCTAAAGTCGCTGAGCTTGGTGGCGTTTTGGTAGGGAGAGCCCTCTTTTACGAACAGGCCAAAGTAACCAATGAAGTACGGATCGGAAAAGCCGACGGACTCCTCGCGCTCGGGCGTGGCGCTCATGCCGGCGATGATGAGGTCAATCTGGCCGTTGTTGAGCGAATCGATAAGGCCCGAGAAGCTTTGCTTGACGGCAACAGGCTCGCCGCCGAGGGCCTTACAGACAATCTTCGCGATCTGCACGTCGTAGCCATCGGCATAGGCGCCCTGCACGTTGTCGATGGGGATGGTGTACTCACTGGCTTCGGAAACCTGCCAGTTGTACGGGGCGTAGGCCGCCTCCATGCCGATGCGAATCTTATCCTTGCCAATCACGGAATCGGACAGGTCGTCGCGACCGCCGCCCGTCGTGGGCTGGACCACCTTGAGCGTGGACGGGAGCTGGCAGCCGGCAAGCGCGCCGGCGACGACGGAAGCGCTCGCAGCGAGGGCGCTACCCAAGAAGATGCGACGGCTGCATACCGGCTGTGGATGCGCGTCGCGTTGATGGGGAGAATGCATAATCTGCCTTCCCTGTTGAACCGTATGCTAACGACTTAACAGGATACGCCAGCGACCAGCAGCGCAGCACAAGCTCGAAAAATTAATAGACACACGGTAGTCATTGAGGACGCCGATGTTTTGACAATGCCAGCGAGCGCCATCCAGAGCGAACAAGTTGGCATGAAAAAGGCAAGGCATAGACCTTCTGGTCATGCC
>CABQLM010000085.1 GCA_902465105.1 uncultured Collinsella sp. | reverse complement strand
CTAGTCGTTGGGGACGTTCTTGTTTGACTAGTCATTTAAGAACGTCCCCAATGACTACCCTCAATGACCACCGCGTCCGGAGCAAGACAACGCCGCAGGCAGAGGGCGGACAGTGAGCAGGCTCCAGGGCGAACAAATTGGCATGAAAAGAGGGCGGCATAGACCTTCTGGTCATGCCGCCCTCTTTGAATGACAAGTTGTCGCCCTGGTGCCCGCGCAGCGTCGAGCCGTTACGGCGTTTGGCAAAACGCCGTAACTACAGTTCGAGTTCGTTGAGGCGCAGGATTGCCACGATATAGATCTTGAGCGCCTGCTTGAGCTGTTCCTCGTTGGCGCACTCGTTGGGACCGTGCATCTGGCCGCCCCATGCGGGCAGCTCCAGGCCGGTCTCCTCGGGGCCAAACGACACGGCGCGGGCAAAGTTGCGCGCGTACGTGCCGCCGCCCATGGCAAAAGGCTCGGCATGCTTGCCCGTAAACTCGTTATAGGTGTCAATCAGCGCCTTCACAGCCGGGTCGTCGGCAGACACCGAGAACGGCACCTTTGCATGACCCAAGCGACACGTCACGTCAAAGCGCCCCACGAGCGGCTCGAGCTGCTCGCTGATGGTATCGGCGCTCGTGCTATCGGGGAAACGCACGTCAATGACCTGCTCGATGTGGCCATCCACCACGCGGATGACGCCGGGATTGCAGGTGAGCGGGCCAAACGCCGGGCTCGTCGCATCGATTCCCAGGCCGCGGCCATAGGCGTCCGCATGTACAAAGGCCAGGAACTTGACAAACTCGTGCTCGGCAGGCGTCAGCAGGCGCTCGCCGCGGGCACCAAACGCGTCCTCGGCCTCGCGCAGATACGCCACGATCAGACCGACGGCATTGATCGTTCCCTCGGGCATCGAGGCATGACCGCCAATACCGTGGGCGAAAATCTGCGCATGCCCGTTATCGAGTGCTGTAATCTCCAGGCGGTCAGCGTTCTCAACGGGCGCCGGCAGTTCATCGGCGGCAATCGCAAGCTCGCAGATAGACTGCGACGGAATGGCGTTGCTCGCCTCGGCACCGCTCCACGACACGATGCGCCCGCCGTCGATCTTGGAGCTCACAAACGTCGCCCCGAACTGGCCCTTCTCGGCATTGCAGACCGGGAACTCGGCATCGGGCGTAAACAGAAAGTCGGGGTTTGCATAGTTCTCCAGATAATGGTGAACGTCGGACATGCCCACTTCCTCATCGCAACCCAGCAGCGCGCGGAAGGTGTAGCGCGGCACAATGCCGTGCTTGAGCAGATAGGCACCGGCGTAGAGCGACAGCACGGCCGGACCCTTGTCGTCGATTACGCCGCGACCGAGCAGCCAGCCCTCGCGGCGCTCCATCGCAAACGGATCGGTATTCCAACCAGGGCCGGCGGGCACCACGTCCACGTGGCAGATGGTCGCGAGCTGCTTGTCGCCGCGGCCGGGAATGTCGGCGATGCCCACATAGCCCTCGTCGTCGCTCGTCTGGTAGCCGAGCTTTTGCGCGATGCCGAGCGCGCAATCGAGCGCATCACGGACCGGACGGCCAAACGGCGCATCGGGTTCCGCATTGGCAGAAACCGCCACGGACGGATAGCTCACCAGCCGCTCGATATCGGCGACGGCATCTTCCCAGACCTCGTCGACGTACTCGGCAACGCTCTGCTCCACCTGATTCATGGACGACCTCCTTACCAGTAAGGGGCAAGTGCGCCGCCCCTCACATCAAATACTTATATAGCGAAAAGTTTAGCAAGCTCGGCCACCGAGTGCACCACCGCATCGGCGCCCGCGGCCTCGTGCTCCCCCGGCGCCGCCGCGCCCGAATAGATGCCAATGCACGGCACGCCCATCGCATGCGCGCCCTCCACATCGTTAAAGCGGTCGCCAATCATCACGGCCTCGTCGGCAGTCGCGCCAAGCGCCGCCAGGGCGTCGCGGACCGAATCGGCCTTGATTTCGCGACCCTGCGGCGGATTCATGCCAACCACCGCCTCAAACTGAGAAAGCCCGAGCTCACGTACCATGTCGACGCACTTCGCCTCCATGCGAGACGTCGCCACGGCCATGCGCTTGCCCTGAGCGGCCAACCCATCCAGCAACTCGGGGATCCCGTCGAACACGGGATACTCTTCCGGTCCCAGTTCATCAAAAAAGGCGCGGTACTCGTCAGCCACCACAAGCGACTCCTCGCGCGAGAAGCCATAAAAGTCGTGAAAGCTTTTCCACAGGGGCGGCCCGATCATACGGCGCAAATCGCCCATCTGTGCCTCCGAAAACCCGCGCGCAGCCAGCGTCTTGCGCGTCGAGGTCATCACCGCCCGACCCGTATCGGCCACCGTGCCATCGAAATCAAATAGCACGACCGGCCGCCTGCATATCTCCAGTGCCTCCATCGGCATTCCTCTTCCCCAGTTGACGATTTCCACACCGACACTTCAAACTGTTGACTATTCAACAATTGAACCTAGTAATGTGGAACGACTCTACTATACTTGTCGCACTTTGCTCTCAGAAGGCGGCGCGCAAGCGCCCCAACGAAAGGTGCAATTATGTCTTTTGCCATCATAACCGACTCCACGTCGGACATCTCCCCCGCCCGTGCCCAAGAGCTCGGTATTTACGTGATTCCACTGCACGTGATTATCGAGGGCGAGGACCTGCTCGACCAGGTGCAGATTAGCGCCGAGGAATACGTCGCCCGCATGGCTGGCTCCGAGCAGTTGCCGCACACCTCGCAGCCGAGCGCCGGCGAGTTCAAGGCACTCTTTGACCGCGTGCGCGCCGATGGCCACGATAGTGCCATCTTTATCTCGCTATGCAGCGAGTGGTCTGCCTGCTATGCCAACGCTAGCCTGACGGCCGAGACCCACAAGCTCGACGTGCGCTGCATCGATTCGCGCACCGGCTCGGGCGCCGAAGGCCTGCTGGTAGAGTACGCGCTCGCCATGCGCGAGGACGGTCGCAGCCTGGACGAGACCGAGGCGCAGATCCGCGCGACGCTGCCCGACGCGCACCTGTTGCTGATTCCCCGCACACTCGAGAACCTCGTTAAGAACGGCCGCGCACCTAAACTCGCCGGCCAGCTCACCCAAATGCTCAACATTCGCCTGACCGTTTCGCCGGAATGGAAATCGGGCGAGATCAAGGCCATCAAAAAGGGCCGCGGTGCCAAGCGCATCGTTGCGAACACCATGGCCGACTGCCTCGAGTTTTTGACCGAGCACCCGGGCTCCAGCGTGCGCGTGCTCACGACCGGTGCTGCCGAGGAACAGGAGCTCGTTAACCAAGCGCTCGCAGGCCAAAACTACGTAGACGCCGGCACCGGCCCCATCGGCTGCACCATCGCCACCCACGTAGGCGTCGACGCCATAGCCATCAGCTACTGCCCCCGCTACCAGCCCATCCACTAGGGCACCTTTACCACTTGCGGTGGAATAGGGGCTGTTTTTGGCTTATCAACCGCAAATCAATCCCTATTTCACCGCAACTCTTTAATGTGCCATCCATATACAAGATATTTATTGGCGATCGGCGCATTCCCAGCTGCTTTGGGAGCTTTGATTGGCTCCGAACGATACCCGGTGTGCAAAAAATGGCAAATATGAGTACTGTCACATATTTAGTAACAGCAAAATCTGACTGAAATTGCCCACTTCCACCGATTTCAAGCGCCATAAAGCACCGAATCGTCGCGTTTAGGGGGGTGGATATACTAAATCTCAGTCAATTGGTTTTAAATACTTTCCTGATGATATGTTGCTGACCAAGCAGCAGTACTCATATTTGCCATTTTTTGCACACAAGGGTTTGCATACACAGCTGCGGCGAAACAAAACCGACAATTTTGAAGCGGAAACATAGAAACCAGCATCAAATAGTCGATATCAGCTTACTTCCACCCCATTTTTCTACCCTGAACCATTGCAGCCGCCCGGAGCAGTCACGCCCACCCTACATCAGCCCGCTCAGGGCGATGTCGACGGCCTCGTTGAGGTCGTCGGTGATGTGGACGAGGTCTGGATCGAGTGGGCTGATCATGCCGGCATCCATCACCGGGCCGTTGAGCCAGTCGAACAGGCCCTGCCAGTACTCGGTGCCCACCAAAACAAGCGGCATGCGCTTGACCTTGTGCGTCTGCACCAGCGTGAGCACCTCGAACATCTCGTCGAGCGTGCCAAAGCCGCCGGGGAACACGATGGCACCCGAGCTGTATTTGACGAACATGGTCTTGCGCACAAAAAAGTAGCGGAAATCCATGCCGAGATTCACGTACTTGTTGAGCCCATGCTCGTGCGGAAGCTCGATACCCAAGCCGACCGACTTGCCGTTGGCACTCGCCGCTCCCCTGTTGGCCGCCTCCATGACGCCGGGACCGCCGCCGGTGATAACCGCCACGCCGCGCTGGGCGATTTTACGACCGACCGTGCGCGCCGCCTTGTAGAGAGGATCGGTCTTGGGCGTACGGGCGCTCCCGAAGATGGTCACCGCGGGCCCAAGCTCGGCAAGCGCGCCAAAGCCATCGACAAACTCAGCCTGAATGCGCAGCACGCGCCAGGGGTCGGCATGCAGCCAGTCGGTCGAGTCCTCAGGCGCCAGCAGGTTGGCGTAGGTGTTGTCCTTAGGAATCATGGGGCCGCGCATGACCACGGGGCCGCGGCGGTACGTCTCGTCGTAGGCGAGCTCGCCCTCGACGTTCTCATTCTTAATCATGGGTACTCCTATCGAAAATAGAAACGGACGGGGTCGACGCCATGCGTCAAACACCCGCCCGAACATCAACCATTCGGTATGGTACCCACGATGCATCAAGCGCTTACAAGGCATCGGTCAGCGGTCGTGCAGGCCGTGTTAGCGAACGCGACGACCGACCGCCGCTTGGCCTTTGCCGTTGCTCACGCCTCGCAAACGTCCGCGCCGTCCTTAGTAATCCACCGCCGCGGGGCTGTTCATCCAGTCGCTCACGAACGCACCGTAGCGGCCCTCGATAATGGCCTGGCGGGCACGCTGCATCAAGTTGAGCAGGTAGTAGATGTTGTGCATCGAAAGCAGAATGCCGCCGAGCATCTCCTTCTGCGTGACCATGTGACGGATGAGCGCACGGCTGTAACCGCCCGTGCACACCGGGCAGGTGCAGGTGGGATCGATGGGACCGTCGTCGTGCGCAAAGCGCGCGTTGCGGAAGTTGAGGCGACCCTCGCTGGAAAACGCCGTGCCCATGCGGCCGGTGCGCGTCGGCAGCACGCAGTCGAACATGTCGATGCCCACGCCCACACCGCGCACAAGCGTCGTAGGGTTGCCGACGCCCATCAGGTAGCGCGGCTTGTGCTTGGGCATGTACTCACTCACGAGCGGTGCCAGCGTCTCGAACATGGTCTCGTGGTCCTCGCCCACCGAGTAGCCGCCGATGCCGTAACCGGGGAAGTCACCGCACTCCTCCAGATGGCGCAGCGAGCGCAGGCGCAGGTCCAGATGCATGCCGCCCTGGACGATACCAAAGAGCGCCTGGTCATCGCGGGTGTGAGCCTTGTAGCAGCGCTCGGCCCACATGCTCGACAGCTCAACGGCGCGCTCGACGTAGGCGCGCGTGGCAGGATAGCCGGGGCATTGGTCGAGCTGCATGCAGATGTCGGAGCCGAGCTTCATGGCGATTTCCATGTTGTCCTCGGGCGTCCAGAACACGTGGCGGCCGTCGTAGTCATTGACGATAAAGCGCACGCCCTCGTCGGTGAGCTTAACGGCGTCGTTATGGCTAAAGACCTGGAAGCCGCCCGAGTCGGTGAGGATGGGGCCGTGCCAATTCATAAACTTGTGCAGGCCGCCCAACTCGGCGATGGTGTCCTCGCCGGGGCGCATGGACAGGTGATAGGTATTGGCAAGCACGATCTGGGCGCCGAGCTGCTTGACGGTCTCGGTAGGAATGCCCTTGACGTTTGCCTTGGTGCCCACGGGCATAAAGATCGGCGTCTCGATGTCGCCGTGCGGGGTATGCAGCACGCCGGCGCGCGCGTGCGTGGTCGGATCCTCGGCGATCAGGTCGAATTTAAAAAGGCTCTGGTCCATAAACTGGAACTCCTTGGTTGCGGTTCATACGCAGACCATTATACGGGCAACCAGCAAACCGCACCGACTCGACAGAAACTGATGCAAAGGAAACCTGCCCCCTCGCACCAATGCACCAGGATAAAAATGATCCGTTTTCCTCCGTCCCCAACGGATCATTTCCGACAGCCACAGCAACGCCGATGTTATGGCACCGACAGCGAAAACCCGCCAGAGCGAGCAAGGTGCCTTGAAACAAGGCGGCATTGA
>CABQLM010000084.1 GCA_902465105.1 uncultured Collinsella sp. | reverse complement strand
AGGCCGGCACCGCGCCGATCATGGCCCTGGTGGGCGGCAGCGCCGTCACCGTCAAGCCCAAGGCGGCGACCCCCAAGGTCGCCAAGCACGTGCTGGAGGACGGCACCGCCGCCTGGCAGAAGGCTGCCGACGCCACGGTCGGCGACGACCTGTACTGGCGCCTCTCGGCGACGGTCCCGGCGGGCCTTTCCGCCTACGACACCTACACGGTGCAGTTCGTCGACACCATGGGCGCGGGGCTCGACCCCTCCAGGGTCGCCGCGAGCATGCGTGTTTACTTGACGGCGGGCGCGGACGGCGGCTTCGACGCCGTCGCATGTGAGGGCGGCAACGCCAGCTCGACGCCGGCTAAAGGGTGGACAGACATAACTTCACAATGCAATGTCTCGGTCGAGGGCAATGCCTTCAGCGTGCGCACCGGCGACCTGATCGCCGCGCTCGGCGGGGCCGACGCCTTTACCGCGGGCGCCCGCGTGGTTGCTGTCTACAATGCGCCGTTGGGGGCCAACTACAATCGAGGCGCTACCAAGGGCAACCCCAACGAGGTCTACCTGCGCTACCCGCGCTCCCCCCTCGCCGACCAGTCCGGCGACGCCGGCTTCACCCGCACGCCGAGCGACGACGCGACGGCGTACACTTGGGGACTCAGTCTGATCAAGCGTTCAAGCGCAGACGATAAGCCGCTCGCGGGTGCCAAACTGCGCATTATCGATGACCGCGGCCGCATCCTAACGACTGACGGCACGTGGTCGACGGATGCCGATACGTACGTCACCACGGGCGCGGACGGCCATGTGGAATTGAGGGGTGTGGACGCGGGTGTCTACACCGTCGAGGAGGTCGCGGCTCCCAAGGGATACACCGCCTTTGAGGGCAAGCGAGCGGTGACGGTTACGTCTGAGGGCCTGTACGTTAAGCAGGTGGCAGTCGCGAAGCCCAAAGTGACCGTGTCGGCCGAAAGCCCTCTGCGGGTTGATAACGTCGATACCGGGACGGGTTCGATTGGGCTGTCGGTGCTCAACACCCCAAGCAAAGAAGCAAGTCGAGGCTTTATGCCCTCGACGGGAGATAGAACGTTGGTGCTGGTGGCGGTTTTGGCTGCCATCGGAGTGGCGGCTATTATTGTCGCGCTCGTCATCAAGCGGGGAGGAGATCGCCATGAAAAATAATTGTCCCCTCTGGTTACACCGCGGTCGAGCCCTTCACCTTTGAGATCAAGCCGACTATGAAGACCGATGATCTTAATGCCGGTCTTACTGGGCTCACTGGAGAGCTTCAGACTGATCAGGGGGCAAGGTCGTTGCCGGTATCACCGATGGGAAAGCCGGCGATAACAATCTGACGGCGAAGTCTGGCTCTGATAAGGACACGGACGGTACCTTCAACATTACCGTCGGCGATACCAAGCGGATTAACCTCTCGCTCACCGGCCTTAACGGTGTGACCTTCACTTGGATCGCCGGCAGTGCGGTGCTGTGTATCGGCGTGGCGCACCTCATCCGTAGGTGTAAGCACGACGACGGTTCTGAGGAGTAGCTGTTCGCCTCGAATATCAACACGAGACATGAAAAAGCGGGACACCCGGTCGAATGTGGTCGGGCGCCCCGCTTCGTTTGTTGGTGCAAAGTAGCCTGATCCCTTTGCACCACCGCAAAGGTGCCTGCCCCCTTTGTGGTGGTTGGCGGTTAGGCGGAGGGAAGGCCCGGGGTGTTGGGGGCCTGTTGCGGTTTGAGATGGGCGTTACGCCAGATGACCTGGATGAGATAGCCAAGCGTAAAGACGAAGGCTACGCCGCTGATAAAGTTGCCCATGAGGGGGAGTGCCGTAAGGGCCCCGGCGATGGCGCCGCCGATGGCTGCCATGGCATAGCGGTTCTGTTTGTGCCCGACCATGCGCGCGATCGAGGTGCCCGTAAAGGCCGCGGAGACCAGCGCGACACCGATCACGGCACACAGTAGGGCTCCGGCGAGCGAAAGGCCGGCAATCGAGATGATGAGCAGCAGAACTGCGGGTATGACGGTTACCGTGCCCAAAAGACCGCTCACCCACAGCGGGGCGGGGTGCTGGTGAAGCATGCCGGCCGCGCTGGCTGTTGCACGCGGAAAGACGAGCTCAAGGAGAATAGCGACAAAGCAGGTGGAAAGAGCTGCGGCAACGATGCCGCCGATGGTGTCGTTGACGGTGGAAGTATCCTCGTTCTCGGTGCGGTCGATCTTGAGGGCTCCCACTTTGGCGCCGTCGGCGCGTTCGGGGTCCTGTGAGACATGAGCGTTTACGGTGCCGGTGATGTGGGCGTTTTTGCCGAGCACCAGCTTGTCGGCCCAGACCTCAACATCGCCATCGACGGTGCCATCGATGGTTACCGTACTGCCCGCGAGCGCTGCCGACTTGACGGAGCCGCGCAGGGCAACCGTCTCGCCTGCGGCATAGAAGCAATTGGCAGTACTGCCGGAGTTAAGCACGACGTGTTGAGCGGCAACCGTCACGCTTCCATCAATGGTGGTCTTGGCGATATCGATGGTGCGAGCTGCCAAGCGGACGGCGCCGCCCACGGTGCAGTCGCGAATCGACAGACTCTCACCAGCCGCGATGATGTCGCGGTCGATGGACGTGTCGTCCAGGTTAAGGCTTTGACCGGCCCAGTACAGATCGCCCTCGACGCCGGATGGACTGGAATCCCCGTCGGACACGAAAACATTGCCCGCGCTATCGGTGCCGGCGAATGCCATAGTGGGGAGCGCGGTAAACGCCAGCGCGATAAGCGCGAAGGCCATAATGAGGCGTCCGCGCATGTTGCGACGCTGCGTCGCCGTGGGTTGGTTGTGAGGCATGGTGAATCCTTTGCTTGGTGAATTGCATACACCCAACAGGGTACCCATCGTGTCCTCGCTCTAAAAGAAACTCGCGGTTGCAATATTTTGCATGGGCAATTGCCTTCATAAGGTGTCGCGGGATATCGGGCCTGCGGCCGGTTGTAGGCAGGCTGTCACCTTGCGATGGGTGTAGCCGTGCTATCTATTTTTTGCGATGTAAGAAACGCGCGATGTCGTCCTCGGTGGGGCTTTTGATGTCAAAGCGCAGCGAGAGCCAGCGCAGGCCCATGGTCACCACGACGCAAACGACCAGCGCTACGACATTGCTGACCAAGCCGCTCATGACAAGGCAAACATAGCTTGCCGATCCGGCGATAGCCGCGATGGCATAGAAGTTGGTGCGCTGGAAAATACCCGGCACCACACCCATAAAACCATCGCGCAGCATGCCACCGCCTACCGCGGTAAAAAAGCCCATCATAATGCACACGACCGGTGCAAATCCGTACACGAGCGCCTTATCTGCGCCGGTTGCCGCATAAATACCCACCGAGATGATGTCGAGTAGGGGGATGAGCTTGTCGGGCTTGTCGACGATGGCAGGGAAGATGTAGATGATGGCCGCCGTGGCGATGGACAGCGGCAGCGCCATGGGCTGGTTGAGGATGTAGACGTTGCCCACCTGAAGCGTCATATCGCGCAAAAGACCGCCGCCCAGACCGCAGACCACGGCGAGCGCGACGGCGCCCACCAGATCGAGTTTGTGCTCGCGTGCAACCAGCACGCCCGAAATCGACGCTGCGACGACAGCGAACATCTCGAGCCAAAACGGGATGGCAACCATGGCATTCGAGGCGTGTGCAGTAACGGTTACAGTGGCGACGGCGGGCAAAGTGGGGTCCTTTGGGTAGTTGGATTGGACAATGCCCGTACATAGTACATGGTTGGCGACGATTGTGACCCTATTGCTCGGTAAACGGTTGGGACTGGGTATGGTCACAGGTTCCAAGCATGTACATCAGCCTCCAAAGATGTCGAAAAAAGTCGATTTTGGAGGGTGATGTACAAGTTTTGGCGCGGGGCGAGCGGGTTCGTCGTTACTCAGAAGGCGGCTCTTCGGCTTGATCGCTCTTCCAGTTGCGGATAAGTACCTTGCGCAGTTCGTTTTGCTTTCGCTGATACACGGCATCTACGCAACGGGGCATGCCGAGTGCTTCGCGGATATTGTTCATGGCACGGTGAAAAGCGAGTTGGCTGGCAAATTGTGTTGAGGTGAGTGTGACGATGCGATAGCCCATTTGGGCAAGCACGGCCTCTCGCTCCGCATCTGCCCCCTTGCGCTCGGCCTCGTCGTGAAAGCCGCCTTTATATTCGATGCCGAGTTCTCTGCGCTTATAGGTAATGAGGGCATCGATTTTGAGCGTTCGGGCTTTGGTGCAATGCCAGAGCCGTTTAGGGATCTCGAGGGGCTTATTGAGCTCGACACCTCGGATGCCAACGCCGCCTTCGCGCGTCGGGAGTGAAAGGGCAATGGCCGACGCGCTTTCCATGGGCGAGGCAGAGAGGTCGTAGACGTGTCTGAGCGCAAGTCGCGCGCGTGTGGCACCGGGTTTGCCGGGGTGCCGATCGAGTAGTTCGACAACTTCGTCCTTGGAAGTGGTTGCTGGCTGCTCGGTGTAAGAGTCGCCAGGATTGAGCCCCATGCGATAATCACCGCAAACTTCGTAGCCGTATTCGAGGTATTCGATTCTGTCCATCCACTCGGCAGCGAATACGAAGGTAAGGGCTTCGTCGGTGATAAAAATACCGGGGGACAGCTCGTCAATATGGCCGTAGGGTAGATTTTGGCCAAGAACGTGGCAATTTACGCCGTTGGCGTGGATTTGCTCGAAGGCAAATACAACGGAGATATCGATAGTCTCAAGCATGCTAGTGGGAATACCGCAGTCGGCAAGAGCCCGTCGAATGCGCGTGGTGCGTTGCTGGGTGGAGAGACCTCTTGCGCCTATCTGGTAGTCGTGCTGCGCGATCGCCTGAACCAGGTCTTGTGGCGCGTGATGGACGAGCCATGCGGTTTTATGCGTAATGAGAACAGGAGTATCCATTAGGGACCTCTCGCTTTATGCCGATATGCAATCCTTATGTCCGTTGAAGTGAGGAAATATACCGAATGCTGGCAAAACGATCGATCGCGCGCCGAGCGCGATATGCAAAGGTGTACATCAGCCTCCAAAAACGACATTTTTTGACATCTTTGGAGGGTGATGTACATGTTTGAGATCTGGGCTGGTGTTGAACGCCCTGGCGGGTTCGAATCCCCCCTCCTCCGTCGTATTTGTTTGTAAGGGACTCAAAACAAAAAAGCTCCCGTTGTTGGGAGCTTTCTCAACCAAAATGGCGGAGGAGGAGGGATTCGAACCCTCGTGACCTTATACAGGCCAAACGGTTTTCGAGACCGCCGCATTCAACCACTCTGCCACCCCTCCGCGTGGGGTAAAAACAAAGCAGGCACTAAGGCCTGCTTTGGAATTAACTGGCGGAGAGTCAGGGATTTGAACCCTGGAGACGCTTTTGACGCCTACACGATTTCCAATCGTGCTCCTTCGGCCACTCGGACAACTCTCCGTTAAATGCGAAAGTCAGTATACACGAGGAACGGCAAACTGCAAACAGAAAACTTGGCATTTTTTTATCAGCTCTGCTGAAAGGGCGATGCTTTGATTGCTGTACATGGCTGCCGACCAGCGCGCTTACAGTAAAAGCGTCGTTCAAAATTGGTAGTTTTAAAGCGCTTGCACCCATAATTAAATAATTTGATTGTCTATCTTGTGCCATTGGTATGCATCTTGAGACCATGGGCGAGCCTTCGATGACCTGCGGCAATCCAGTTACGGATTGGACTTCCCTCTTTTCGTTCGTGGATCTGTCAAGTTCTCGGAAAGCGTTTGGTTGGAATGCGCATGAAAAGCCGTGCGAGTATGGGCATATGTGGAGGTCATGAGGTTGTAGCTGCATATTCTTGCAGCCTAGGAGGTTGAAAGATATTATTACCAAGTCTTTTCCTGCTTCAGGCGCACCTTCACGACCTGAAGCCACATTTGCCCAGAGGAGGTGACAATATGAAGGCTTATGAACTGCTGTTCTTTGTTGACCCGTCGCTCGACCCCGAGACTCGTCTCGCTGTTATGAAGCGTATCGATACCACGATCGCTGAGGGCGCTGGCAAGGTCGACTCCGTTGACGAGTGGGGCAAGCGCAAGCTCGCCTACGAGATCAACGACCTCACCGATGGTGACTACACCCTCATCAACTTCCACGCAGATCCTACCCAGATCGCCGAGCTTGATCGCGTCCTGCGCATCACCGACGCTGTGGTCCGCCACATGATCGTCCGTCGCGACGACCAGGAGTAAGACTGTCGTTTTGGACTGGGCTTGTGCCCCAAGAGGAAGTAGTGAGTAATGAGCATCAATCGAGTGAACATCACCGGTAACCTCACCCGCGATCCCGAGCTGCGCGCCACCGCCGGCGGAACCCAGGTTTTGTCC
>CABQLM010000083.1 GCA_902465105.1 uncultured Collinsella sp. | reverse complement strand
CTCGAGCGCGGCCTTGGCGGCGTCCAGAATGGCACCCATGCCTTCCTTGGCCAGGCCCTTGTTGACGGATTTCTCGTCATACTCGAGCGTCTCGGCCGTGGCAAAGATGGGCGCGGCGACGGTCACGGCGTCGACCGGCATCTTGGTACGAGGCTTAACGATGGCAGCAAGTGCGTCGATCCAGTCCTCGCCGTACTCGACGTTGCCCTCGATGAGGCCGGCCTCACGCAGCTCGGGGATCATGATCTCGTCGGCAAACTGCGCGTCGGACATGCCGTTGATGTACTCGGCATTGACCCAGTCGAGCTTCTTGGGGTCGAAGGTCGCGGGATTCTTGGAGATGCGGTCGAGCGAGAACTTGCTGGCCAGGACGTCGCGCGGGATGATCGTGGTCTCGCCGTCGAGCGACCAGCCGAGCAGCGCCAGGTAGTTGACGAAGGCGTCGGACAGATAACCGGCGTCGCGGTACTCCTCCACCGAGGTGGCGCCGTGGCGCTTGGAGAGCTTCTTGCCGTCGGCGCCCAGGATCATGGAGATGTGGGCGAACGTGGGCACGGGCGCGCCGAGGGCCTCGTAGACCATGACCTGGCGCGGGGTGTTGGAAAGGTGGTCATCGCCGCGGATGACGTGGGTGATCTTCATCATGGCGTCGTCGACGACGGTCGCGAAGTTGTACGTGGGCGTGCCGTCGGAGCGGAAGATGACAAAGTCGTCGAGCTCCTTGGCATCGAAGGTCACCTCGCCGTGGACAGCGTCGTGGATGACGACGTCGCCGCGGTCCTCGGGCACCTTGATGCGCAAGACGTAGGGCTCGCCGGCCTCGATGCGGCGACGGGCCTCCTCGGGATCAAGATCGCGGCAGCGACGCTGATAGCCCTGGAAGGGGTCCTTGCGCTCCTGCGCGGCCTTACGGTCGGCGTCGAGCTGCTCCTTGGTGCAGAAGCAGGGATAGGCCTTGCCCTCGGCCCAAAGCTTCTGGGCAGCCTGCTTGTACAGGTCCAGGCGCTCGGTCTGGGCGTAGGGGCCATAGTCGCCGCCCACCTCGGGACCCTCGTCCCAGTCCAGGCCAAGCCAACGCATGGCGCGCAGAATGATCTGCGTGTTCTCGTCGGTGGAACGGGTGGGGTCAGTGTCGTCGATGCGCAGGATGAACGTGCCGCCGTTTGCGCGGGCGAAAGCCCAGTTATAGATAGCGGTGCGGGCGCCGCCAATGTGCAGCTTGCCCGTGGGTGAGGGTGCAAAGCGGACGCGAACGTCTGATGCCATGGATATCTCCTCGATTGCAGGATGGATGTCTAACCGCATCAGTATAAAGCAACAATGCAACCTCCGCACAAAGGGCACCGACCCAGTCATTGGGGACAGACATAAATGACCAGTCGTTGGGCAACCTGTCGGCACTTAGGGACGTTCCTAGGCTGGTCGTTTAAGTCTGTCCCCGATGAGTAGGCTGGTCATTTATGTCTGTCCCCAATGAGTAGGTGCGGAAAGGGTGTGAATATTCGTTTAACGCGCTATGATGTGCCCTTGCATACAGAGCCCGGCGGAATGGTAACGGTCGCCGGGACGCGTTTTTGAAAGGACAATCATGTCAGAAGAACTTCGTTCCATCCCACCCCAACACGGGTCCTTTGTGTTTACGTCGGAATCGGTGACCGAAGGCCATCCCGATAAGATCGCCGACCAGATCAGCGATGCCGTCCTCGACGCAATCCTCGCCAAAGAAATAGAGCTCCAGGAGCAGGGCTATATTGCGCCCAATGGCGTGCCCGCCAACGTGGAAAACGTCCGCTGCGCCTGCGAGACCCTCGTGACCACCGGCACCGTCATCGTCGCCGGCGAGATCCGCACCCAGGCCTACGTCGACGTGCAGGAAATTGCCCGCGGCGTCATCCGCCGCATCGGCTACAACCGTGCAAAGTTCGGTTTTGACTGCGATACCTGCGGCGTTATGAGCCTGATCCACGAGCAGTCACCCGATATCGCCCAGGGCGTCGACGAGTCCTTCGAGACCCAGACCGGCGCCACCACCGACCCGATCGACCTGATCGGTGCCGGTGACCAGGGCATGATGTTCGGTTATGCCTCCAACGAGACCAAGACCCTCATGCCCATGCCGCACTACCTGGCAAGCCGCCTGGCGGAGCGCCTGTCCGCCGTGCGCCACGACGGTACCCTGCCCTATCTGCGCCCCGACGGCAAGACCCAGGTCACGGTGCGCTACGAGGACGGTAAGCCCGTCGAGGTCACGACCATCGTCATCTCCACGCAGCACGCTGCCGAAATTGAGGACATGGGCAAGATCAAGGACGACCTCATCGAGCACGTCATTACGCCGGTTATGGCTGCCGAGAACATGCCGTGGGATGGCGCCGACATCTATGTGAACCCCACCGGACGCTTTGTCGTGGGCGGCCCCATGGGCGACACGGGCCTGACCGGCCGCAAGATCATCGTCGACACCTACGGCGGTTACGGCCGTCACGGCGGCGGTGCCTTTAGCGGCAAGGACTGCACCAAGGTCGACCGCTCCGCCGCATACGCAGCTCGCTGGGTCGCCAAGAACGTCGTCGCCGCCGGCCTTGCCGACCGCTGCGAAGTCGAGCTGGCCTACGCCATCGGCGTATCCAAGCCTCTGTCGATCATGGTCGACACCTTTGGCACCGCACATGTTGCCGAGGACAAGATCGTCGAGGCCGTGGAGAAGACCTTCGACCTGCGCCCGGGCGCCATCATCCGCGACCTGGACCTGCGCCGCCCCATCTACGAGAAGACGGCAGCCTACGGTCACTTTGGCCGCGAAGACCCCGACTTCACCTGGGAGAAGACCGATCGCGTCGAAGAACTCAAAGCAGCCTGCGGCCTGTAAGCTAACGAGAAAAGCCACAGCCAAATAAAAACGCACCAAAAAGAGGCACCGGAACAACCGGTACCTCTTTTTTATAAACCGGTGGCGAAGATGAGTCGACATGGGACGCAGAATAGGTCCCCAGCTGATGAATTTTGCAGCAAGCGTGCCTCTACCATGTATCCTAAGTTCCGTGGGCTTTAGTATTTGGTCGATCGCGAGTTCCGCACGAGCCGGAGAGCACTTAATGTGCTCTCCGTGCGAGTCAGGACTGTCCGAGCAGGCGACCAAATACTAAAGCACTCGGAACGGCGGGACAGAGTATGCCCCGCCCCTCGGAACGACGGGATAGAACAGGATCGCATATGGCAGGCAAGCCGCAAACACTAGCTACGACCTCGGCATTCGAGATCTTGGGCCCCATCATGGTCGGCCCCAGCTCATCGCACACCGCCGGCGCCCTGCGCTGCGCCCAGGTTGCCGCAAGCCTGCTGGAAGGCCGCATCACCAAGGTTACCTTTGGCCTGTGGAACTCCTTCGCACACACCTACCGCGGCCACGGCACCGACCGCGCGCTCGTCGCGGGCATCCTGGGCCTCGACACCGACGATGAGAACATCAAGCAAGCCTTCGACCTCGCACGCGAGCAGGGCCTCGAATACCACTTTGACATTAAGGGCGACGACGCCTCCATCCACCCCAATACCGTGGACATCGACATGCAAGACGATGCGGGCGCCACGGCACAGGTCCGCGGCGAGAGCCTGGGCGGTGGCAAGATGCGCATCAGCCGCATCAACGGCGTCGGCGTCGACATCTCGGGTATGTATTCCACGCTCTTCGTGGCGCATCAAGACGTCCCCGGCGTGCTCGCCGCGCTTACGAACCTACTCGCCTACGCACATGTGAACATCGCCTTCTGCCGCACCTACCGTACCGAGGTAGGCGGCCAGGCCTACTCCGTGTTTGAAACCGATGGCACGCCCGACGATACCGCCATTCCCTTGCTGCGTAAGCTCGACAATGTCGATTACGCCACCTTCATTGAACTTCCCGGTTCGGCCTCATCGCTCTCCCCCGGCGTCTCGGCCAAGGAAATCTTCGACGATGGCGAACAGCTCCTCGACGCCTGCGCCGAGCTTAGGCTCAACATCGGCGCCGTCATGGCCGTGCGCGAGGCACGCCTGACCGGCGAGCAGCACGCCGTCGCTTCCATGCGTCGCGTACTCGAAGTCATGAAAGACGAGACCACGGCCCCCATCGCCAATCCGCAGCGATCGCTCGGCGGCCTCATTGGCGGCGAGGCCAAGCTTGTCGACGCCACCGGCCACAACGACCTGAGCACCAGCTTAATGGGTGCCGTCCAGACCGAAGCCGTAGCCCGCGCCATGGCCGTGCTCGAGCGCTCCGCCACCATGGGCGTGATTGTCGCCGCCCCCACGGCAGGCTCCGCGGGCGTCGTCCCCGGCTGCGTGTTGGCGCTGGCCGACCACCTGCAGCTCGATGACGAGCAGGTCATGGACGCCCTCTACTGCGCCGCCGCCATCGGCCTCAACCTCACCACGAGCGCCTGTGTCGCCGGCGCCGAGGGCGGATGCCAAGCCGAGGTGGGAAGCGCGGCCGCCATGGCCGCCGCCGCGCTGGTGCAGATGCTCGGAGGCACGCCAGAGCAGGCACTCGACGCCAGTTCCATCGCGTTAAGCAACCTATTGGGACTCGTATGCGATCCCGTAGGCGGTCTTGTCGAGGTACCGTGCCAAAACCGCAATGCCATCGGCGTGGCCGCCGCGTTTAGCTCAGCACAGCTCGCCCTTGCAGGCATCAAAAGCCTTGTGCCCTTCGACCAGATGGCACACGTGATGCTCTCCGTTGGACATGCGCTGCCGGCAACGCTGCGAGAGACGGCCAAGGGCGGCATCGCACAAGCTCCCGCAGCACTTTCGGCTTGCGCCAAATGCGGCGCGTGCGGATAAAGAACAGTACGACACGATAGGTGAGACAAATGTCCAACCTATTCACAATGCCACCGTTTTCATACCACAAACAACAGGGTAATCGCTATAATGCAAGCCCAGTAAAAACACGATGAGCCGCAAGGCGAAACTCGAAGGATACGCATACGATGCCGCAAAACGACCGCACCCAACTGATTCCCGATCCGCAACAGCCATACAGGCCTACCGACAGCGTTCAATCGCCGCACCCCATTACACCAACGCATAGCCCAAGACATAGTTCGGGAAACGCTTCCCAGCGCCAGAATTCTCATGTAAATCAGCAGCGTCAGAGTGATAAAGCGACTAAGCAGGCGCCTTCACACAAGCAGAACCATCACAAAGAACCACGTGGATCAGTGAACCACGCCAGCAGTGGAAAATCCGGGGCCAAAATGACCCTTTTCGTTGCCCTGGGCCTCTTTGTCGTCGTTTACATTGTTGGCGTTGTCGCTTTTTCACAGGTCGCATACCCCAATACGACCATCGCGGGCGTCGATGTCTCGCTCTCCAACGCCTCATCCGCCGCAGCCAAGATCAACTCGGCTTGGAAGCATTACAAGCTTACGGTATCGGGCGAAGACTTTAGCTGGACCTATGAGCCCCAATCCGACGAACCGATAGTCAACGGCGAGGCCGCGGCAAAAGAAATCATCGGCAAAAACGAACCGTTGCTTTGGCCTTCGCGCTTAGCTACTTCGATCGCCGGTAAAACTGACAGCATAACCGCAAACGATACGATCGACCTAGATCAAAAGGTCGACCTGTCCACGCTATCGAATGCTTTCGATCAACAGCAGTTCGAGGATGAACTGGGTAGCGCCATCGACGCTTTCAACGAGGGCCGTACTGGAACGTTTGAGGCAAGCAGCTCCTATGACGAGCAGGCAGATAAATTTACCGTCAAAAAAGCGCGTTCGAACGAGAAACTCAACCGCGAGAACGTCATAAAGTTTGCCGAGATAGAGTTAGCCTCCCTGGCCGAAAACGTAGACCTCACCAAGCTCGGCAACGACGCCTACGATCCGCTCAACGGGACTCTTACTGACGACCAAATTCAGGCAGCATGCGATGCCGCCAACAAATTCCTGGGTGTCAACGTAAGCCTCAAACTTAACGGCGAAGAGGCTGGCAAGGTCGACGGCAGCTCGGTTTTGCAGTGGATTAGCTTTGCCGACCCCGCCAATCCCACGCTTGATACCTCACAGATCAGCAGCTGGGCAGCAGAGCTCGCCAATAGCTTTAACAGCGTGGGCACCACCCGCTGGTGGACGCGTGCCGACGGTAAAGAATGTGCCGTCGAGGGCGGTGACTTTGGCTGGACCATCGATAGCGACACGCTTGCCAAGCAAGTCGAGGACGCCATTAACAATAAGCAGACCGACGACATCGAAATCAACTATTCGCAGAAGGCTGATACCTTTACCGCCAAGGGCAAACCGGACTGGAAGGCCTATATCGATGTAGACTTGTCCGAGCAGCACGCGCGTTATTACGATGCCAACGGCAAAATCGTGTGGGAAGCCAACTTTATCTCGGGCAAACCGGGAGAGGATGCTACCCCCGAGGGCGTTTGGCAAATCAACAGCAATGACGGCGCAAGCAAGCTCATCGGTGCCAAAGACCCTAAGACCGGAAAACCAAAGTACGAAAGCCCCGTGTCATATTGGATGCCGTTTGAAGGCAACATGGTTGGTTTCCATGATGCAACATGGCAAAACGATAAGAGCTTTGACGACTCAAATTCGTACAAATGGTGCGGTAGCCACGGTTGCATCAACCTGCGTCTGAACGATGCAAAGGCACTCCACGATTGCATCAACGTAGGTCTATGCGTGGTCGTGCACTCGTAGCAAATCATATGCAACACAGTAAAGCCTAGCGTCACCTACCTTTCAAATCTGAAAGAAACACGTATACGCACCCGCCCCGACCGGCGGG
>CABQLM010000082.1 GCA_902465105.1 uncultured Collinsella sp. | reverse complement strand
GCAGCCGTGGGGGAGGACGCCGCCGCGGGTGCCGGTGCAGATGCGGGCTCGGGCGCTGCGGTGGGTTCCGGAACTACGGGAAACACCGGTGCTGCGGGCTCGGGGACCGCAAATACCGCGGAGCTCTCGGCAATCGCCGCAGCGACGGGCTCGGCAAAGTGAGCCGGCGAGGGCGCATCTTGCGGGACCGCGGGATGCTCGGCAGCGGCATGCGCGCCAATGGGGGCGTTACCGCTGTCGGCGTTGTCCTCGGCATCCTCGTCATCGGCAAGCTTCGGATATTCATGTGCGACATGAGAAAGAGGCAGGGAGAACGCGGTGTCCTCGGGCTCCACGGGCGCAGGGCCCGCCGGGGCGGCATGAGCCGGCGCGGCCGCGGGGGCAGCCGGCGCCTCGGGCATGGTTGCGGACTTGTTCTCCTCGTCGATCATCGACGGTTCACCTTCATGACCACGTCGCCAATCTGGACTTCGTCGCCCTCGCGCAGCGTTGCGGGCTCCACCAGCTGGCGGCCGTTAACAAGGGTGCCGTTGAGCGAGTTGAGGTCCTCGATGATGAGCGCCGGTCCCTGCAGCGAAAAGCGTGCATGCGAGGCAGAGACAAACGGCTCGTTGATGCAGATGTCCGACGACGGCGAACGGCCGACGATGACGGGGCCAAGCATGTCCACGTGAATACCGCGGATGCCGCGCGGGCCCTTGTCCACATCGATCGTCCAGATGGCCGAGTCGCGGCGCTGGCCGCGCACGAGCCCCACGCCGGTCTTCATAACGGCGAACAGGAAGATATAAAGCAGGATGACCAATACGATGCGGCCTGCAAACAGGACGATATCGATGTTCATAAGCGATTAACCCCTAAATTCAAAGGTGCTCAGGCCAAACGTTAACAGATCGCCGTTGCGCAGCGGGCAGCGCGTGATGCGGCGGTTGTTGACGAGCGTGCCGTTGGTGGAGTTGAGGTCCTCGATAGACCAATCGGACCCCGTAAAAGTGAGCTGGGCATGACGGCGCGAGACGTTGGGGTCGCGCAGGGCGATGTCGGAAACCGAGCGCTCGCGGCCGATGGTCACCTGTGCGGAGGTGATGCTGTGGCTCTCCCCGCTCACGACGTCGACGAGCTGAGCGAGCGGGCGCTGCGGAGTGCGGGTGCTCGCCATGTTGGAGGCAATGCCGGCCGCAGCACCAAGGCCCACGGCAGCACCAGTCGCGGCAGCTCCGCCCATGCCGGCAAGTGCGTCGCGCGAGACGGTTTGCGGCACAGGGATGGGGGCTGCGGGGTCGGGAACATTGGGTGCAAAGGGGTCGGCCACAGCGAGCGGGTCGGGAGCTGCGGCGCGGGGTGCCGGCTGCTGCTGCGGCATGACGGCGGAGTGTTGCTGCGGGGTAGCAAACTGTTGCTGACCGGCGCGCGGGGCGCTGGCGGCACGGCTTGCCGCGGAGTTGTTCTGGCCCAGGCCGTTTTGATAGGCGCGCTCTTCTTCGTACAGGCGGCCGAGCGTGGGGGCATCGACGTTCTCGGCAAAGACCGAGAACTTGCCGGCACGCAGCTGCGGATCGATCATAAAGCGCACGAGGGGCTCGCCGACAAACACATAGCGGCGCTTTTCGGCCTGTGCCTTCACAAACTCGCGGACCTCGCGCGAAAGCTCGGGGTAGAACGGGGCGAGCATGGGATCGTCGTCGGCGGCGATAAGGATGGTATAGAGTGCCGGCGCCGTGTTGACGCCGTTGATCACCAGAGTCTGATCCTCCATGTCGCGAGCGGCCTGCTTGGCAAGCTTCTTAAAGGAGAACGGGGCACGGGTGGCACCGAAGATGCCGGCCACGTGGTCCTCGAAGATGTTCAGGAAGTTCACGAAAGATCACTCTCCGTATAGGTTCTTTGGTATCCGAGCAAATATAGGCATATCCCAACGATTATAGAGGATAGGGTTCCCGCAACCGCCGCCTTGGCGACGACCGCGGCTGCAAGGCTGGCAATTTCCATATGGTGTGCAAGACAGGACGCCGCTGCGCAGCCGATGCCGGTGACAGCGATGGCAGCGATTGCGGCAAGGTTTGAGCCCTGGTCGGCACGCTTGGCATGGGCATTGAGCAGCGCGGATGACGCTGCGGCAGTTGTCGCGACCAGCACAAAGGCGACCCAAAGGAGCGGGTCTCCCAGCGCTGCGGCAACGTTACCGAGCCCCAGCACGCCTCCGGCTGAAAGCGCGACCGTGGCCAGACGGGCAAAAAGCGCGCCCATGCCCGTTGCCGCGGCGGCGCTTGTCGGGCCGAGCCAAAATGACGCGACGCCGGCGGCGACCCCAGCTGCCAGGAAGGTATTGCCGGTCAGACAGCCAAGCGCGAGTGCACAGGTGAGCGCGGCGCTCGCGGCAGCCTCGGTACGACCCCAGGCGATCCACCAACCGGACATGGCGGCGGCAAAGATCACCGCGACGGGCAGCATCGACAGGATGCCCTGTGCCTGCATGGTGGCGTTGGCCATGAGCACCAAAAAGCCCACAGCCGAGATGGCCGAGCCAATCTGGGGGGCCAGGCCAGCCGCCGCGCCGATCGCGATGGCCGCAATGACTAGGCCGGGAAGCGCCGCGACCCCGGCCGTTTGCATCAGCAAAAAGCTAAAGGTGCCGCACGTTAGCGCCGAGATAATGCGCATGGTGTAGTCGCGCGCATGGCTCCAGCGCGTGCCCGCCCAGCCGAGTGCGGGGTCGACCTCGATGGCGTCGTCCTCGTAGTGCGACGGCTCGATATCGTCGAGCTCCTGCTCGTCATCCGAAAGTTCGCCAACCATTTGCTCCAGGCTGCGACGGCCTTCGCGCACGCTGCCCAGACCGGCAAGGAGCTGGTCGCAAAATGTCTCGACGCTGCTGGGGCGGTCCTGCGGCATGGGGGAGAGCGCGCTCATGAGCGCGGCCTCGGCTCCCGGGGGAAAGTGTGGTATCAGCTCGCTGGGATAGGTGGCGCCGCCGATGATGCGGTCGAGCGAGTCGGCGGGCGTGGCCGCCATAAAGGGAGCGCTGCCGCACAGGCCCTCATAGATTACACAGGCGAGGGCAAAGACATCGGCGCGCTCATCGACCGTGCCGGTCTCGATATCGAGCTGCTCGGGCGGCATGTAGCCGATGGTGCCGCCGCGCGAGCCGCCAAAGCCACCGGCGGACGACAGTCGCGCCATGCCAAAGTCGGTGAGCTTTACATTGCCCGAGTGGTCGATGAGCACGTTGGCGGGCTTAATGTCCAGGTGGAGTACGCCATTACTATGGGCGAAGGTGAGCGCCTGGCCTAGGGCATCGGCAATGGCCGCGGCCTCGTCAAAGGTAAGTGAGTGACCGTCCACGCGGTGCAAAAACTCGGCCAGCGACATGCCATCGACATATTCCATAACTAGGTAGGCATAGGCTGTGTCGTGCGTAAAGTCGATGACCTGCACGATGTTGGGATGTTGAAGCATGGCGGCAGTGTGCGCCTCGCGCAGGACATCCATGATGTCGCTGGCGGGCATGCCGACACCGTTAATAAGGGGGATGCGCTTAATGGCGACGCGGCGGCGCAGGTGCGTGTCGCGGCAGATCTCGATGGAGCCAAAACCGCCGGTCGCAAGTGTCTCGAGCGGCTGGTACCGCTTGAGCAGCTCGCGAGAGCTGGTGCCCTCCAAAGGAACGTCCGGCGAGAACCGGGCGGTATGTTGCGAGAAAAGCGGCATGGCCAACCCTCGTGCGTTTAAAGTTCGTTTGCGAGCGGCGGGCGCGGGGCCGAGCCGTTCGCGGTGGCATAGATGCTGCTAGTGTAGCACGCTCGGGTGCATGGGGAGGATAGCGGGATGCGAGGCTGCCCGTCTGGCTTGGCCTTAGCGCTTCTTCTTGTTCTTCTTCTGCTTGCGCTGCTTGCCCTTGTTGTCCTGGGGCTTGTCGCCCTGCTTGGCCTCGGCGGCGGCCTTCTCGGCCTTCATTTTCTTCTTCTTGGTCTCGATGCGGAGTTTTTTGTTGATGCGGGCCTTGAGGAAGGGACCGAACTGCTCGGCATCGCCACGGACGAAGGTGTCCTTGGGGATCGTCACGCCCTGGTCGGCGAACATGGCCACAAAGATGCGCTCGCCGTCGAGTACGTGGTCGAGCTTGTCAAACGGGAAGAACTGCGACTTGCCGCTCTTGCCCCAAACCATCAGGCCGTCCTCGTTGGCGGCGACGCGGCGATAGCGGCCACCCATGGACTCGTCGGCCTCGACGGCGTCGATAAAGTCGCGGGCGAGCGTGTGGTGCAGGTTCTTGCTCCACCAGGCCAAAAAGGCGCCGAACACGATCAACACGACGCCGAACTTGATCCAGCTGCCGCCGGCCACCAGCATGCCGATGCCGATGAGCGCGGCAACTGCCGCGGCGACATACAGCGAGCCGCGACGCCTGGGCGAGGCGACCAGGCGGGCGAAGTCGGTGACCAGGTCGTTTTCGTACTGGTACTCGTTGAGGTACAGGATGCCGTCATCGGCTGCGGCCTGCTCCTCGAGCGCGACCTCGACCTGGTCGGCTGCTTCGGAGGGAACGAGGTTGCTCTCTGCGTCTGCCATGCTCTTTGGACTCCTATCGCGGCGGGCTCGCCGTACGGGTTATTATGGAATGCAGTATGCCGTGCGACCGCATGGCCGCCGCGGCAACAAGACTCAGTATACCCGGGGGAGCACCCATGGAATCGTTGTACCGAAAGTATCGCCCGCTCACCTTTGACTCCGTGGTGGGCCAGCAGCATATCGTCTCGACGCTCGAGCACGCCATCACCGAGGGGCGCCTGTCCCACGCCTACCTGTTCTGCGGACCGCGCGGCACGGGCAAGACCACCATGGCGCGCATTCTGGCCAAGGCGCTGCTGTGCCGCAATGCCGAGGCGGCGCGCGCCGAGGGTGCAAGCGGCTGCATGCCCGACGGTACTTGCGAGGAGTGCGAGCTCATTGCCGAGGGTAACCACCCCGATGTCTACGAGCTCGATGCCGCAAGCCGTACCGGCGTGGACAACGTGCGCGAGGAGATCATCAACTCCGTCAACTTTGCCCCAGTGCGCGGCAAGTACAAGATTTATATCATCGACGAGGTCCACATGCTCACGACGGCGGCGTTCAACGCGCTGCTCAAGACGCTCGAGGAGCCGCCGGCACACGTGATCTTTGTGCTGTGCACCACCGACCCGCAAAAGATTCTGGAGACCATTCTCTCACGCTGCCAGCGCTTCGATTTCCACCGCATCGGCAACGAGGATATCGAGCATCGCCTGTCTTACGTGTGCGAGCAGGAGGGCTTCGATTACGACGACGAGGCACTCGCCATTGTGGCGCGCCATGCCAAGGGCGGTATGCGCGACGCGCTTTCCACGCTGGAGCAGCTGAGCGTCTTTGGCAACGGTTCTGTGCATGCGGACGACGCCCGCTCGCTTTTGGGCGAGGTTTCGGACCAGATTCTGGGCGAGTTTTCCCGCGCCATTGCCGATCGCGATGTTGCCGAGCTCTATGGACTGATCCGTGCGCAGGTCGAGGAGGGCAATGACCTGCTGGAGCTGACGCGCGACCTGGTGGCGCATGTGCGCGACGTGTACGTTGCCTGCGTTGCCGGTGCCCGTGCCGAGCTGTTTGAGGGCGGCTCCGAGCAGGCCGAGGCGCTTGCTGCCGAGGCCGCTGCCTTTGGCGAGCATCCTGCCGACCGCCTGGCCCGCGTGCTGACGGTGCTCGACGATGCCGCACTGGAGATGAGGGGCGCGAGCGACGTGCGCCTGGTGCTCGAGATTGCCTGCACGCGTCTGGCGCGTCCCGAGGCCGATTTAACGATTGAGGCATTGGCCGAGCGCGTGGCACGCCTGGAGGCCATGATTGCCAACGGCGCCGTGCCGGCGAGCGTGGCTGCTGCTCAGGCCGCCGCGCCTGCAGCATCCGTACCCGCTGCTGCCCAACAGCCGACGCTCATTTCGGGCGCTCGTGCTGCCGCTCCGGCGGCATCCGCTGCCCCCGCTGCTACGTCCGCGCGCCAGGGCGGTATGCCTTGGGACCGCGGCGCTGCTGTTCCGGCTGCCCAGCCTGCGACCAAGTCCGCGGCTCCTGCGCCGGCGCCCAGACCTGTAACGCCTGCACCTCAGCCCGTTGCGGCTCCGGCTTCCGCGCCTGCTGCATCGACCGTGTCGGTGTCCAAGCCCAACAACGCCGCCCAGGTTGCCGCCGCCGGTGCTGCCGAGACCCCCGCGGTTGAGGACGCCGGCGAGCTCCAGCGCAAATGGGCCGAGGTCGTCGAGCGCGTCAAGGCTCGTCAGGCCTCCTACGCAGGGCTTTTGCTCAACGCCCGCGCCACGGCCGACGACGGCTCCAAGCTCACGGTCTCGTTCCCCGCGGGTTCGACTTTTGCCATCAAGATGCTCGGTCGCGCCGATACGCAGTCGGTGGTCCTGCCGACGGTCTGCGCGGTCTTCGGTCGTCGTACCGTCGACTATGTCCTGGATGGGGGTGGCACGCCGGCTCCTCAACATGAGGAGCATTCTCCATCTGCACGGGCTGCGGTATCTGCGGACCCGCAACCCGTGTCCTCGGTGCCCCCTGCATCCTCGAGCGCCAGCGCGACGCAGCCAAAAGCGGCGCCGGTAGCGGCACCGACCCCGTCGGCGCCTGAACCCGCTGCGCCCAAACCGGCTGCTCCGATCCCCGCGCCCAAGTCCGCTGCCGCGCCTGCGCCCAAGTCATCCGACCTGGCCAAGGCCCCTTGGCTGCGCTCCGACAACCCTGCCGGTGCTCCTGCCACGGGCAAGCTCCCGACCGAGCCCGCGCCCCGAGCGCCCGAGCGCGCGTCCGTCCCCATGGCTCAGCCGCCTGCGCAGGCTGCGCCATGGGAATCCGAGCAGGTGCCCTACGACGATGCTATGGTCGGTGGTTTTGCTGCC
>CABQLM010000081.1 GCA_902465105.1 uncultured Collinsella sp. | reverse complement strand
GGAATGCCGGCGGCGATGGCTGCGACGATGATATGCAGACGATACCCTTGAGTGGGAAGCACATGAGCAGCAGGCCCACAACCATGACGGGCTGACGCATGACCGCACCCATCGTCGATGCCGTGCAGACGGCGACGCAAAAGACCGGATCAGCGCCAGTGAGGATAGCAAAGCCGTAGCCCAGGCTCACGCCCGAGAAGATAACGGGGAAGAAGTGGCCGCCGCGCCAGCCCATGTTGATGAGGGCGGGCGTCAGCATGGCCTTAACAAGACCGGTCGCGATAAGCACGCCGGCGGGAATGGTCAGATAGGTTTCCATGAGCACGTCGGCCTGCGTCTCGCCGGCAAACATGGTGAAGGGCAGAGCCGTACCGCAGGCGGCAAGTACCAGACCGGCCAGCATGGCCTTGGCGACGGGGCGCTCCCCTATTGCATGGGACAGTGCCTCGCTTGCGTGCCCGGAGACAAAGTACAGCCAGCCGCATACGGTGCCGACCAACGCCAGCGGGATGAGCCAGGCAAGTTCCAGGTTGCCCACCTCGGCGGACTCAAACCTGGGCATGCCCATGCCGCCGCCCACAAGCTGGCCAAGCAGCAGGTAGGCGCCCAGACCGCCGGCAATCGCAATGCCGTAGACCACCGTCTTTTGCGCCTTGGGCAGCTTGATGGTGATTTCGCCGGATGCGGGCTCATCGTCGGCGTCTTCGCCCTGGCCGTCGGCGCTACCGGCGAGCGGAGCCACAAAGCCAAAGACAGGCGCGGTAAAGAGCGCCGTCAGGGCAGCCTGGGTACCCAGCAGCGTAAGCTCCCTAAACTCGGCACCAAAGCGGCGCATGCGGTTGCCGACCCAGCTGCACAGGCCCGCGATGACGCCGGTCAGACCGGCCTCCGGTCCAATACTTCCGCCAAACAGCAGCGGCAGCAATGCCGCAAGCGAAAGCTTGCCCAGGTTGTCGTACGGGTAGCGCCCGTCTTGCTTTACCTTAGCCATCACCTGGTTGAGGTCATCGGTCTTGGTGCCTGTCATCTTTTCGTACAGACCGATTAACAGGCCGCCCAGCAGGCAGACAAAAAACGGGTACGGCAAAAAGTCAAACGGGCCGCTGGCAAGCTCGGGCGAAGCGACGCCCAGCATATGCGGAATCTTGGTCCATAGATAGTCGATGCCGTGCTCCATCGCAAAAAAGAACAGCCAGACCGCGGCACCTGCGAACGCACCGGTCACGGCAACGCTAACTAAAAACAGCGCGCGGTTTGTGGGTTTAGCGAGCTTATCCATCGGGTCCTCCCGCGGCCAAAATCGACAAAGATAGATTTTATTTTAGAGCGAATGTGGCCCAGACAAGCCAACCATCCGCGCTGCAAACGGCGCCACCGGGGGCCACAGCGGGACAGGCTCAAGGCTTATCCGTTGATAATCGAGGCAATCTCGTGCAGGTCCTCGGCAAAGTAGATGCCCTGTTGGCGCCGCGGGCTCGATAAGCCCTTATCGATCATGTGTCCGAGCAGCGCCTTGAGGTCGTTGTAGTAACCGTCCAAGTTATACAGGATGCACGGAGCACTCAGGTGCCCCAACGACACCGCGGACATAACCTCGGCAATCTCCTCGAGCGTTCCCGTGCCGCCGGGAAAGGCAATGAACGCATCGCCGAGCTCGATCATCTTTGCTTTACGCTCCGCCATATCGCTCGTCACGATGAGGTCGTCGATACCGTCATGTTGAAACTCGGCCTCGATAAAAAAGCTCGGCTCCACACCCGTCACGTGCCCGTCGGCATTAAGTACGCTATCGGCGAGCGCGCCCATCAGTCCCGACTTGGACCCGCCGTATACCAGCGCGTGCCCATTGGCGCCAATCCAGTCGCCCAGCTCCCGCACCGCGGGCAGAAACGCCGGGTCGTTGCCGGCACTGGCACCCAGATACACGGTGATATTCATGTTCAGTCCCCCTCATCGTGACGCGCGACGTTCGTCTTAGCGCTGCCGACGACGGTACTCGCGCACGCGTCGCGACAAATCGGCAAGTTCATCGCGGTCAAGCTCTTCCAAGCGCTCAAGATCGTCCATAAAGCGCGCCATGGTGTCCTTTTGGCGCATCTTGATGAGCGTATTGCAGTAGCTCACCGCCACGCCCGTGAGCATGGCGATGTAAAAAATGCTAATAACGCTCAGGACGACCGTGATGGCACGGGCGACCGGTGTCTCGGCCGGAATGTCACCAAAGCCGATGGTCGAGACCGTCTCAAAGCTAAACCAAAGTCCATCGCCAAACGTTAGGGTCGTGGGCTCAGAGAGCCAGACGGCCGTTGAACACAGAAGTTAAAAGACGAGAAATAGGCCCGTGATACGCACGAAACCGGCCTGACGCAACACATCGGCCAGCGTCCTCAGCTTTTTCATCGAGACCCCTTTTTTTCAGGACAATCAATCGCTTTTGGTCGGTATTGTCCCACGCCTCCCCTGCAAACGGAACCAATCATCAAGAACGCTTCTAAACGACGGGTTGTGAGGAACAATCCTCCCGCGACAAACAAGAGCACGTTTCAATCTGCGGAAAACGGGGCGTTCCCGTCGGCCTCACAGCCTGAACTAGTATCTTGATATAGACACACCGCCCACCGTCGTGCACGCAGCACGCGGAAAGAAAGGAAGTCCACGATGTTTAGACCTCTTCGCAGAAAGAAGCGTGCTATCACCGATCAAGAGGCACGAGAGCTGCTCGTTAATTGCAAACGCGGCATTTTTGCCGTCAACGGAGACGACGGCTATCCTTACGCCATTCCCGTTAACTACTACTTTGACCCCGAGCACAACAAAATTTACTTTCATGGAGCCAAGGCGGGGCATAAGGTCGATGCACTCAAACGCAGTGACAAAGTCTGCTTTACCGTCTATGGCAACGATTGGTATAAAGACGACGACTGGGCACCCTATGTTCAGAGCACCGTGGTTTTTGGCCGTTGCCGCCTCGTGAACGATGACCCGGCGTTTGTCGAAGACAAAGTCCGACAGTTTGCCCTCAAGTACTATCCTTCTGCCGAAGAGGTCGAAGAGGAAATCAAGCAAAGTATCAGAGGCGTCCAACTGTATGAAATTACGATTGAGCACCTTTGCGGCAAGCAAATTCAAGAAAAGTAGCGAACGTGGAAAACGCGCTCGCAACCCTCTGCGCTCTATGCGCCCACGCACATTGACGACATGGGCGCAAGCCGCGGTACCCGAATCGTGCGACCCCTATACCCCAAAAACGTAGCGGTCTAGGCGGTCGCACGCTTCCTTTACGCGCGAAAGCGGCAGCGCCAGATTCACGCGAATGTGGCAGGGCCCGTGGAACGGACGGCCATCCTGATACCCCACGCCCACGCGGGCGCCCTCGTCGAGCAGCCACTGAATATCACGGCCATGCTCGCGACACCACTCGGTGCAGTCCAGAAACACCATATAGGTTCCCTGCGGACGCGAAAACGCGACGCCCTTCCAATGTTTTTCTGCATACGTGCAGAAGTACTCGATATTGCCGGCAAGCACCTGGTTGAGCTCGTCCACCCACTCGTAGCCCTGCGGCTGGTAGGCACCGATAAGCGCATGCATCGAAAGGACATTCATCTCGTTGTAATGGGTCTTGTTAGACACGGCGCACATGCGGTCGCGCAGCGTCTCGTTGTAGATGATGTGGTAGCTGCCGACCAGACCCGCTAGGTTAAACGTCTTGCTCGGCGCATAGAGGGCAACCGTGCGCATGCGGGCATCCTCGCTCACCGACTGCGTCGGGATATGCTTGTGACCCGGCAGAATGATATCGGACCAAATCTCGTCCGAGATCACCACGCAATCGTGCTGGCGGTAGATGTCCATGGCGCGCTCGATCTCATCGCGCTCCCATACGCGGCCGCAGGGATTGTGCGGCGAGCAGAACACCGCGGCATGAATGTGGTTTTGGGCGAGTTTGCGCTCCATGTCCTCAAAGTCCATGCGCCACACGCCCTGGTCGTCGAGTTTAAGTGGGCTGTGGACAATGCGATAGCCCGCGGCCTCGATGGACTTGGTAAAGCCGATGTAGGTGGGGCTGTGGACCAGCACCGCATCGCCCGGCTGGACATACGCGCGCAACGTCGACACGACACCGCCCAGCACGCCGTTTTCGTAGCCGATATGCTCAGGGAGAAGGTCCTCGACACCATTGCGGCGGCTCTGCCATTCGATGATGCGGTCAAAGTACTCGTCGCTCGGATTGAAATAGCCAAACATGGGGTGCTGCGCGCGCTGAATGATGTGTTCTTGGACCGTGGGCACCGTGGCAAAGTTCATGTCGGCCACCCACATGGGAATGCGATCGAAGCCCTCGTCGGGTGCGTTCGGAGCCATACCGGGGATCTCACCCCAAGAGTCAACGGCGATGGCGTCCATGTTGTGTCGATTGATAAGCGAGGTAAAGTCGTATTTCATGCTGAGCCCCCCGTGCAAGGTTGATTGTTTTGGTAGGCGCTATTGTCCACCAGCACGGGCGATTTTGGCATGGGGTTTGGCGTTGAATTTGGCGGGTGCAGACGAATGGCCGATTAGTCCTGCGCCTCGTTGACGGCGACCACCGTCAGCCTGGTTCCGTCAACGGTAAAAGACACGTCGAGTCCGGCGTATGCCATGTGATAAACACGGTTTGGCTCATGCTTGCTACCCGCGCGGCGCGGATCTTGGCGGAGGACCTCGACCAAGCCGGGGAGCTTTTCGGGCGGGACCATATCTTGCAGCGCTTGCGGAAACTCAACATCGAGCTCTTGCCACGGAGCATCCTCAATCCAACCGCCGATCGCATCTGAATGACAGTCCGCAAACGAAATGTATGGCTTGATATCGTAGATGGGCGTGCCGTCACGAAGGTCGGCCCCCAGCACATGGATGATCGGACCATCGTCGGTGAGCTCGACACGGTCGAGCTTGACGCAGGTAAGACCGATGGGATTAGGGCGAAACGGGCTCCGCGTGGCAAACACGCCCACGCGCTCGGCTCCGCCCAGACGCGGCGGGCGCACAGTCTTCGACCACTTGACGTTGGTGCCGGACCTGTCCTGCGACCTGGCATCGGCAGCTATGTCCTTAGCCGTGCCACCGGGCGTTCCGTTTTCGAAGCGCCACAGCAGCCATAGGTGAGAGAAGGAGTCCAGACCCTCAACCGCTGCATTGGAGGCAAATTCCGGCTCAAAAACGATGCGTCCCTGCAGATGGGGCGCCAAAAAGCTGTTGCGCGGAATGCCGAACTTCTGCGGCAGGTCAGTGCGTATGTACGCGATAGGCCTCATTATACCCCCGGTTACAATTTATTCCGACATAAGAGCAGGTCGACGCAGGCCTTTGGCTTGCACATGATACCAACTTGCACTTAAACAATCACCGAAAAGACGATCGTTGCACAACCCATTTTCCGCTAATGCGCGTGTAGGCCGCTCAACAAGTCGAAGGAAATGCCTCGCCACGGTCATGATTGTTTTATCAAAATTTGCAGACATTCTTCAGACATTCTTTAAGGAGGTTAGGTATGGAATCGAGTCATGTCTAGGGGGGGTACATCGCAGAGCCGCCGCAGGTCACGCTGACGGTGAGCTACATCGCTAAGCGCATTTGTTCAATTTAGGGCGTGGGTGGCTAGAGCGAGTCACCCACGCCCTTTCGTTTGACCCCTCGGGACGGAGAAAAACGAATCACCTGTGCCGGGCCCATGCAAAAAAGCTGTACGCCAGCATCCAAAGATGTCGAAAAATGTCGACTTTGGATGCTGGCGTACATGTTTGGGCCGTATGGGTTGGGGTGGCCCGGTTGAAATGCGCGTGCTAGAGCAGGTTCTTTTGTACCCACGTGATGATGTCACTCGACTCGTAGAGTGGCTTGCCGTCGATGAACAGGCAGGGAACCTGGCGTTTTCCGCCGACGGCGATGAGTGTCTGCTCGGCTTCGGGGTCGGTCGAGATATTGCGTCCGGGAATGGTCACGCCGTTATCGGCCAGAAAGCGCTTGACCTTTATGCAATACGGGCAGCCGGTCATAACGTACAGTGCGAGCTCGTGATCAGTAGCCATAGGTCTCCAATCGGTTGAGGTTTCGATTGAAATACCCAAAGCCGCCGCGGTCTATGCGTGAGCCGACGACTCGATAGCTTGGACCAGAAACGCCGTGGCTCCGGTACCGCAGGGCTTGTCGTAGTAGTCGATAAAGCGCTTGTCGGCAAGATAGCCGTGGGCGAGGCCTAGGTATGCTTCGTCTTGGGGTTCGTGTCCCCAGTTAAGGCCAATCCATCGACGGTGCATTGCGACAAGTTTGCGGGCCTCGTTGCTCTCTGGGTCGCCAATGCCCATGGCAATCGAAAGCTGACCCAGAACAGCGTGTTCAAGTTCCTTCATGTCGTTCCATGTCTCGGGGTCCATGTCCAGCAGCGCCTCGTTTGCTGCGTCGATCGCCTCGTTTCCGTAGCGCTTCCGGGCTTCGGCGCCGTAGCGCTCCTCGTTTTTCTGCACGGTGCGCCAGCGCTCCAGTTGCGGCAGCACGGCGCCCATGAGCGAGACGGCTTCGTCGAGCGACATACCGGTGTTTTGCGCCAGCCGCGGGGCACAATCCTCGATCATCGCCTCCATCGTGGTCTCGTAGGTGTACTCGCCGTGGTCGTAGCACCACTTGCAGTAATGATCGGTCGCGGTGTCCGCAGCATCGGTGCCGCAGTCCTCGGGCGTGAGTATCCTGCCACAGCTCTGGCAATAGTGCTCGGGCATTTCGAGCAGGTGGGACAGCGGTTCTCCGTTTACGGCGGCAATGAGCTTCATCATGTCGATGCCCGGTGTGACCTCGCCGCGCTCCCAGCGGCTGACGGCTTGGCGTGTGACGAAGAGCTTGGCGGCGAGCTGCTCTTGGGTAAGGTGATGGGCGCGACGGATGGCAATGAGCTTTTCTGCAAAGGCCATAGCGGCTCCTTCCTGCGGGTTTGTTCGCTGGTTAAAGTATGGCCGCGGGTACGCGGGCTGCCAAGCAATCGTTGGTTGCGCATAATCAGAACCACCCTTAAAAAGGGTGGTTTGCTCTTAGGGTATAACCCACGGGCC
>CABQLM010000080.1 GCA_902465105.1 uncultured Collinsella sp. | reverse complement strand
CGCGCTGCGGAATGATTTTGGAAACTAAGTACGGGACCCGCCCAAACCGTCCTGCTCAATCGCCCTTGTGGCGTTAGTGTCGGAAAAATAAGACGTTGCTTTTTGCCCCCTGCGGAAAGATTGGGGAACTAAGCCCTCGTCCCTCCCAGGTTGACCTACTCGAGGTCGTCGCCCTTGTGGCGTTGGGGCTGAAAGGGTGGGGCGCGGGGGTTTCTTGGTTGTTAGGGTTAGCAGGTCGTTGGGGGTTTTGAGGTTGTAGGTGGCGTTTGGGATGTCTTGGTGTGATCCCCATGCCGCTCTGGCAAAACTGACCCCTGCCGAAGTTGCGCATTGTTCGTCGTAGACGGTGTCGCCAACGTAGACGACGTTGCCAGGATTCGCGCCCGTACGCCGGAGATATTCGAGCATGGGTGCGGGTGCGGGTTTATGTTCGGTTGTGTCTTCGACAAGGATGATGTGCTCAAAATACTTATCGAAGCCAAGGGGTGCAATTTCTTCTGCGTATTCGTCGTGCGCACGTGAGGAGACGATGCCAAGTTTGCAGCCGTTGTCGGAGAGTGTTGCGATAACTTCGTGCAAGCCGGGAAACACGCTGATGGTGCTTTTAAAGCTGGCGGCAACTTGGCACCAGCGATCCAACGTTGCCTGCGAGTAGATCCCAAGTTTCTCAAGGGCATCCTTGCCGGGTATGCCGAGGGCAAAGTCAAGCTCGTGTCGGGGAAGCGTTTTGCCGGTTTCTTCTTGAACAATCTGGACAAGCGATGACAGAACGCTTTCTTCTGTATCTGCCAATGTCCCATCAACGTCAAATACGATATGGTCAAAGTGCTTCATATGATTGCTCCTCTCTGTTGTTTGCCTGCAAGTTTGATGCAGTGACAGAAGAAGGGCTAGCGGGATTTCTGCCTGGTGCTATCGAGATTCTGCCTCGCTGCTCGATAGCTCGAAGGAGTGCACCCCATTTGTTCTTTAAATACCTGGCCAAGATGGCTCGCTGTTATAAATCCGCATTGGCGCGCGACTGTCTGTACCGTTCGCGTGGTGTGTGCCAAAAGTTCGCAAGCACGGTTTATGCGGTATGCGCGTAGATATGCCGCCGGGGTCGTTCCTGCACAAGTTTCGATAATGCGGTAACACTCTCTTTCGCTTACGCCGGCTGCAGATGCCATCTGAGGCACATCTATAGCGGCTGCATAGTTTGCGCGGATAAAGTCCAGGATTGCCTTGAACTGTACGTCGCGGCTGGTCATCCAGGAGGCGCCGTCGGAAGAAAAGAGCGGTTCGGCCTTGGCGTTAATCTGAATCCAGAGCTCTGACAAACTATTTCGAAGCGCCATCTCGTTCTGCGGCCGTTGAAGGTCGTGGCTAAAGGAGCTCTTCAGCAAATCGATAAAGGGCATATCGTCGGGATTGGTGGGCGACCATTTGAGCACATCGACGCCTCGACATTGAAGCAATGGGTTGATGTAACGCTTTTGGAGACGTCCCGCGGGATCGCCGAGCATCGACGGCTGAAAGATATGCAGCATTTGAATGGCTGGCGCCGAATTGGGTGATTGCAGCGTGCTGTGCAAAACGCCGCCGTTGATAAAGCCGGCGGACCCTTCCTCAAAGCGTACGTGCTCATGAGCCGCGCGCGTTCGATAGTCAATCGCTCCCTGCTCCATGTAGAAAAGCTCAACTTCGGAATGCCAGTGCCAGGGGACGGAATTGCCCGGATAGCGAGCGAATTCTGCGCGTTCGGCAATATAGGGCCAGTCTTCGGCGGTCTCGGGAAACGCTTCCTCGCGTCCTCCGCGGTGCAATTCTATGTGATCCATGTTTCGCATGGCATCAGTATAAAGCGCGATGGGCTTAGATTGCTCTTGCCTGTTCGGGGAACGCCTTGTCTAGGGATGCTTGGAGCTTTTCGAACGATGCTCGCAAGTTGTGGCTCTGGTCGGTTGAGCGTTTGGCTTTTGTGGTGGGGGAGTCGAGGAAGCCGTTTCTCTGTGTCGGGGGGAAGGAGAAAAGGTTCGCATGATTTAGGGATGGCTGCTGTGCTGCGTCATTGGAAGAATGCATGCTTATGCGGCCTCCTCGATGTCCACCAAAAGTTTGCGCACGGGGTGTGCTGCTAGATCCCGTGCGTTGGCAGTATTATGCCGCGAGCGCAGATAAGGAAGCGCTAAAGAAAGGCTTAATGAGGTTTGACGTTGCGATGAAACCGCAGGTCAAAGCTATCGAGTAACACTCTTGAAAGGTTTTGAGCTTAAGGGCTTTCTAAGGTTTGTGACGTGGATGTGGCGCGGACGTGCGGAGCGTGTGAATGCTCGCTGTTAGCGCTGCGGCTCTGCGGCGCGCACCTGCTCGATGACCTTTTCCATGGTGGCGTCGATGCGGTCTTTTTTGAGCTCGCATTCCCAGATGGTTATGGGTGTCCAGCCCATTTGAGTGAGCGCTGCCACGGCGGCGCGATCGCGTTCGACGTTGCGACGGAACTTTGCCTCCCAAAACTCAACGTTGCGCTTGGGCTGGCTGGGGTTGCACTTGGGGCAACGGTGCCAAAAGCAGCCGTTGACGAAGATGGCGATCTTGCGTCCGGGGAAGGCGATATCGGGCTTGCCGGGTACCTTCCATTCCAAACGATAGCCCGTAAGGCCCGCGGCGCGCAGGCGCTGGCGAACGAGCAGCTCGGGTTTGGTGTTCGCACGCTTGTTGCCCTTCATGGACTTTTTTATAGCGGCGCGACGGCGCACGAGCTCACGCTCGTCGGCAGAAAGGTCCGAGGTATCGATGCCGTCCAGCAGGCCGGGCTTGGGGCGCTTTTTGCTACGGCGCTTAGGTGCGCGCTTGGGTTTGGCGGCAGACTCGTCGGCCATGGCGGCCTCGGCGTTATCGGCGGCGCTTGCCTCAAGCCGGTCTTCCTTCAGCTCAATTAGGGCATCAATGAGCCCCTTGTCGGCGGGCATCCATTCCACCGTGGCAAGCGAGGTGCGCGGAATCCAGCGGATATCGAGCTGACGGTCGTGCTTCTGAGGCTCATCGGATTCATCGGCGAGCGAGCAGTAGTAGCACTCCATGGAGAGATGGAAATCGGGGTAGTCGTACTCAACGGTATAGAAATCGCGCAGGTTGGTGACTTTGACCTGCAGCTCTTCCATGAGCTCGCGGCGTACGGCGTCCTCGGGCGTCTCGCCGCGCATGAGCTTGCCACCGGGGAACTCCCAAAGTCCCTGCATGTCGCCATAGCCGCGCTGCACGGCAAGCAGCTCGTCAGATCCTTCCTTGCGAATGATCCCAGCGGCAACATGAACAGTCTTCAACAGGAGTCCTCTCTCAATATCAACACGTGGCAGGCTAGCTACCCGTACCTTACACAACGGTAAGGCAAGCGTAAGCCATATCGATGGTAGCCGACTCGGCTTCTTGCGACTATAGATGCCGTAGACTAATCGCAAGAAAGGACTCGGTATGCAAACCACGCACATGGCGACCCCGGTACTGGAGGTCGCGCATCTCGAAAAGGTATATGGAGCGCTGGGCAACGTGACCCGTGCGCTCAACGACGTCAGCTTTACCGTCAACCGCGGTGAGTTCGTGGGCATCATGGGCGCTTCGGGCTCGGGCAAGTCGACGTTGCTCAACTGCGTGTCGACCATCGATAGCGCCACAAGTGGCATGATCCGCATCAACGGCCAGGACGTGACGCGTATGAAGCAGGCCAAACTCTCGCAGTTCCGCCGCGAGGAGCTCGGCTTTATCTTCCAGGACTCCAACCTGCTCGATACGCTCACGGCACGCGAGAACATCGCCCTGCCGCTCACTATCGCCCGCACAAACTCGGCAGAGATCTCGACCCGCGTGCAGGATGTGGCCGCGCGCCTGTCCATCAGCCAGGTGCTCGACAAGTATCCCTACCAGATGTCCGGCGGTCAGCAGCAGCGCGTTGCCGCGGCTCGCGCGCTCGTCACCGACCCCACCATGATCATGGCCGACGAGCCCACCGGCGCCCTCGATTCCAAGAGCGCTCGCCTGCTGCTCGAGAGCCTGGAGGCCCTGAATCGCCGCCTGCGCGCCACGGTGCTCATGGTCACGCACGATAGCTTTGCCGCCAGCTACACGAGCCGTGTGCTGTTTATCCGCGACGGCAAGATCTTCACCGAGCTGCGCCGCGGCGACACCGATCGCCGAGAGTTCTTCGACCGCATTATGGAGGTCGTTGCCATGATGGGCGGTGAGGGATCCGATGCTCTGTAAACTCGCTTGGGGCAACGTCCGCCGCGCCGGCCGCGACTACCTCGTCTACCTTTTGACGCTCACTCTGGGCGTCACGGTCTTCTATGCCTTTAACACCATCTCGATGCAGGTCGACATCGCCGGAATCGATGAAGAGGGCTTGGCGCAGGTTATGGGCAGCATGCTCGGCGACCTGACGTACTTTTTGGCCGGTGTTATGGCCTTTTTGATGGTGTATGCCAATAACTTCATCATGAAACGCCGCAAAAAGGAGTTTGGCCTGTACCAGGTGCTCGGCATGGGGCGCGGGCGCGTCGCCACGATCATGGCGCTCGAGACCGTGATGGTATCGGTCGTGGCCTTTGTCGTCGGCATTGTGCTGGGTGTGGGACTCTCCCAGCTCATGACATTCTTTACGGCCTCGCTCTTTAAGACACAGATCGCCAATTTCCACTTCTTTTTCTCGGTGCATGCGTTCAACCTGACCCTTGCCTGCATGCTCGTAATGTTTGTGCTCACGCTACTGCTGAACCTTCGTGCCGTGCGTCGTACCAAACTCATCGAGCTTATGGGTGCCGAGCGTCGCAACGAGAGCATCAAGACACGCAACCCCTGGATCGCGATTGCCATCTTTGCCGTGGGCGTGGTGCTTGTGGGCGTGGCCTATTACCGTCTGCTACGTGATGGGTTCCCGCTAACCGCGACGGACAGCAAGCTGCAAGAGGCCATGAGCCAGTTTGGCATTACAACCGCTATGGTTACCGTGGGTACCTTTGCGCTGTTCTGGGGACTCTCGGGCATGCTTATCAAGCTGCTGCAGAGCCTGCGCAGCGTGTATTGGCGCGGCCTCAATATGTTTACCGTGCGCCAGCTTGCGGCCAAGGTTAATACGGTGTGCTTTTCGATGGGCGTCATCGCGATGCTCCTGTTTTTGGCCATCACCTCGGTGACGTGCGGTATGTCGATTGCCAACGTGATGAACGAAAACCTGGAGCGCTATAACCCTGTAGACGTGTCTCAGACGTATGTCTATTACACGCCCGATACGCTCGACTACTACAAAGAGTACATCAATCCGTCTGAAGCCGATCGCATGGTGCTGGCCGATAGTACGGTCGATTTGTACTCCGCATGGCACGGCGATCCATGGCACGGCGATCGTAAGGGCAAGTCGGCGGACAACAACGACGAGACCGGCAAGAAGGTCAATATTGCCGATGTTGCCGGTGAGCATGTGCAGATCGATTCGTATCTGAGTTACCCGCTTGGCGGTTCGGATCCTTCGGTGACCCCAAGCGAGATGTGCAAGATCATGGGCGAAAAGCTTCCCAAGGCGTTCGGGGGTAGCAATGCCGATGCGATGGGTCTGTTTGTGACGCCGGCGAGCCAGTACAACAAACTGCGTCAGATGATGGGCGAGGAGCCGGTGCACATCGGTCACGACCAGTATCTGCTCACGTGTGATATGGGCGGCGAGCTGGTCGACCTGTACACCAAGTATATGGCTGGCGGCCATGCCCTTACCTTGGGCGGGCATACGCTCAAGCCCGTAACCGATAAGTCGGACGAAGATACGGCGGCCATCGCCAACTCGGCGATGGGCAGTAATCCGGGTACCGTCGTCGTTGCCGACGAGCTGTTGTCCCAACTTAATCTGCAGCCGTATTCCAGTAGCCTGCTCGTTAACTACAAACAGGGGATGGATACGACCGAGGCAGACGAGAGCATTAAATACACTTTGCTCGACAATCTGCTCGTTGACGGCAAAGAGCCGGGGTTGTGGGGAACCTTCATCACACGCTCCGAGATGTACACGCAAGCAGCGCAAATGAACGGTCTTATTAGCTACCTAGCCATCTACATCGGCTTTGTATTGGTCGTTGCATGCGCGGCGATTCTGTCGATCCAGCAACTCTCCAACGTGGCCGACGGCAGCCGCAGCTATCGTGTGCTGGCACAGATCGGCTGCGACGACCGCCAGATTCGCCATTCGGTGATGGCGCAGCAAGCGGTATTCTTCCTGTTCCCGCTGGCAGTGGGCCTGGCACACTCCTTTGTGGCACTTAAGGTGATCATCGAGCTGGTGAGCATTTTCGGAAATATGAGCATCGGCGGCACCGTGGGCCTCACCTGTGCAATCTTCCTGGCAGCCTATGGTGGCTACTTCTTGGTGACCTACCTTATGAGTACCGGAATGGTGCGAGCTGCCATAGCCACCCGTTACAGCGAGTAACAAGCGGGAAAAACCGTCGCAAAATCAGAGGCGTATGACCGCCGCGAAGGGACCGGGGACCCTTTCGCGGCGGTTTTTGCCAACCTGATGCGTCTCAGATACAAGTGAGTAGACTTTTTTGAACCTGCCGAGCACATCGCGACAAATACTCAATAAAACCGCAGGTCAGAGCTATATCGTTTTGACGTGTGCTCGGCCTTCTGCAAAAAGCCTACTCACTTGGTTTTTCTGCTAGAAGACCGCCGCGAGGGAAGGCAGCTCTCTCGCGGCGGTTTGGACGTTTGCCCAGATAAAACCTGCCAAAATAAACCTGTCCCTTTTTGGCAGGTGGTTTCAGCTGAACGGCGGGCCGTGCGGCTTGGGTGTGCGGGCTCACAATCTGGGGAAACCGAACAGATTGGGGGGGCTTGTATGATTGATTCGAAGTGAAACGTGCGACCCGAGGGCATGTTTAACAGAGTGCGCCTGGCCCCCGAAGCCCGGCGCGCATACGATACGCGAGGGGTAGTCGTTGGGGACGTTCTTAAACGACTAGTCAAACAAGAACGTCCCCAATGACTACCCCAAAGAGTGTCCCTGACTGCCGGCAGAAAAGGAACGTCCCTAACTGTCGCATCCGGAGCAAGACAACGCCGCAGGTAGAGGACGGACAGCGAGCGGGTCGCATTTGAGACAAGGTGACGCGAAACGAAAGGGCGCCGACCTTCTGGTCGCGCCCTTGAAGTTGAACGTCAGATTGTCCAAATGCGGCCCGC
>CABQLM010000079.1 GCA_902465105.1 uncultured Collinsella sp. | reverse complement strand
GCGGACCATCGGCCGCACGGAGGCCGCAAATGATCTGCAACCCCGCCGTCCCCGAGGGATCATTTGCTTTATGCTGGTTTCGGTTGAAAGGAGCGCGCGATGGCGTCTGAGGGCTTTTTTGAGCGGGTGTACGAGGTGGTCGAGCAGATTCCCGAGGGGATGGTCGCCACGTACGGTCAGGTGGCGCTGCTCGCCGGTCGTCCGCGGAGTGCGCGCTATGTGGGCTATGCGCTGCACGGCAACCCGCGCCCTGGTCAAATTCCCTGTCATCGCGTGGTGTTTGCCGACGGCCGTATCTGTGAGGGCTTTGCCTTTGGCGGCCCCGATGCTCAGCGTGAGCTCTTAATGGGGGAGGGCGCGACGTTTACCGATCCCATGCACGTCGATCTGGGCGCCTGTCGCTGGCCGGCCGGACTCTAACAGCTCTGCCGTGGCCAAACTACCACAAAGGTGCCTGTCCCCATCGTGGTGGAACGTCGTTATCGTCGACATTTCCCCAGATAAAACCTACCAAAATAAACCTGTCCCTTTTTGGAAGGTTTACCGGGGTTAACTTATGGAGAAGGTGTGGCGGCGTACTTTGCCGTCAGAAAGTAAACCACGGCGAACTATATTGTATTCAGCAACGGAGCAGGCAATAGGCGATGAAAAAGCCTGCCCTGTTGAGTTTGATTCGCATTCCTCCCCTCTGTGCGATTCAACGGTGTACTTCGGGAACGGGCCCGCTGGCAACTGACTGCCGGCGGGCCCGTTTCCGTTTATCGGGGGAGTGCAATGGGCGGAGCCGAGCCGGTCGGGTTCCAAAAAAGGCGGACGCCGTAGCGCCCGCCCTATAGCAATTGAAAGCTCAAGTCAGCAGATCGGTCTAGTACACCATGCCCATGGCGTCCCGAACCTCGGCCAGGGTCCGCTCGGCGATCTCATTGGCATGGCGGTTGCCCTCGTGCAGCACGTCCTTCACATAGTCCAGATCGTTCTCGTAGCGCTGGCGACGCTCGCGAATCGGCGCGAAGTACTCGTTGACGGCCTCGGTCACGTACTTCTTGAGCTGGCCGGAGCCGCCCATGCCAATCTCCTCGGCAATCTCGACCTCGGAACGGCCGGTGCAGATGGCGGCGGTCGAAAGCAGGCCGGACACGCCGGGACGGTTCTCGGGATCGAACGTGATCATGCGCTCGGAGTCAGTCTGGCTCTTCTTGATGCGCTTGGCCGTCTCCTCGGCGGTCATCGAGATATTGATGGCGTTGCCGTAGCTCTTGCTCATCTTGCGGCCGTCCAGGCCGGGCAACAGCGGGGTCTCGGACAGCAGCGCTTCGACCTCGGGGAACACCTTGCCGTAGCGGTTGTTAAAGCGGCGGGCGATGGTGCGGGTGAGCTCGATGTGCGGCAGCTGGTCGCGACCAACCGGCACCACGTTACCCTTGCAGAACAGGATGTCGCAGGCCTGGTGCACCGGGTAGGTGAGCAGAAGGCCGGTAAGCTCGTGGCCCGAGGCCTCCATCTCGGCCTTAACCGTGGGGTTGCGTGCCAGTTCGGCCTCGGACACCAGCGACAGGAACGGCAGCATGAGCTGGTTGGCGGCGGGCACGGCGGAGTGCGCGTAGATCATGGTCTTATTGGGGTCGATACCGCAGGCAAGGTAGTCCATGACCATGTTGTACACGTTGTCCTGGATGTGCTCGGTGGTGTCGCGGTCGGTGATGACTTGGTAGTCGGCGATGAGCACGTTGGTCTTGGCGCCCATGTTCTGCAGCTCAACGCGGCCCTTGAGGGTGCCAAAGTAGTGGCCCAGGTGCAGACGGCCGGTGGGGCGGTCGCCGGTAAGCATGGTGAACTTCTCGGGCGTCTTGGCCAGATCCTCGCGAATGGCGTTGCTCTTTTGCAGCGCGACTTCGTAGCTGTTCTCGTTAGGCATGATTGCTCCTTACTAAGTGCGATTGGTCAAGATAATAGCGTGTTATTGAACGGGGTGTATCGTAAGCGAACGAGGGTCGGCAAAGCGCGTCTTGTCCGTTCGCGCGGAACGCCAGAAGACGAGTGGTTGCTCGGCAAGCCGTCGACGGCAATCCCTAGCGCCTGTGGTGACGCTCGTCCTTACGCTCCTCGGCGGCCTGTTCCTCCTGTTTAAACGCGGGGTCATCGGGAGTTACGAGCTCGTCCTCGTGCGTGCGTTTGTTGTAGTGGTGGCGCAGTACGGGCTCAAACAGGTGCAGATGCTTGGCGAAGGCCGCCGAGCCAATGGCGAGCACGGTAAAGATGAGCACGCGCATGGGGACTTCGACTTGGTTGATGGTCGCGGCGCCCGCGGAAAGCATGATGCACCAGGCGTAGATGAGAAGGACGGCCTGCTTTTGGTTGTAGCCCTCTTGAATGAGGCGGTGGTGAATGTGGCCTTTGTCGGCCTGCCCAATGCTAATATGGGCGCGCTTGCGGCGCACGATGGCGCTAAACGTGTCGATGATGGGCACGCCGGCAACGATGAGCGGGATGATGAGCGAGGTGAGCGCGGCGGTACGGCTCACATTGAGCAGCGAGATGGAGCCCAGCGCAAATCCCAGCAGCAGCGACCCCGAGTCGCCCAAGAAGATACTCGCGGGGTTAAAGTTGTAGCGCAGAAAGGCCAAGCAGGAGCCGAAGAGCGCAATGGAAAGCGCTGCGGCGTCGATGCGCCCCGAAAGCATAGCGACCGAGAACATGGTGAACGATGCGATGCCGCAAATGCCTGTCGCAAGGCCGTCGAGGCCGTCGATCAGGTTGATGATATTGGTGAATGCCACTAGATAGATCACGGTGATGGGGTAGGCGAGCCATCCGAGCATGATCTCGCCGGGGGCAAACGGGTTGACGATGGCGCCGATTTTTAGGCCGCCGATGCAGGCGATGAGCGCGGCGAGCACCTGGCCTGCCAGCTTTTGCTTGGGCTTGAGTTGGAAGACGTCGTCGATCGCGCCGGTCGCAAAGATGACGGTAAAGGAAAGCGCGAGTACGGGGTAGCTGATGTGCAGGCGAGGGTGGGGCACCAAAACGGGTGGCCAACCCAAGTGCCAGGTGCCCAGAATCTGCACGATGCAGGCCACGACCAGGCCCAAAAATACCGCCGTGCCGCCCATGCGTGGGATGGGCTTGGTGTTGATGCGGCGCTTTGAGGGATAGTCGACGGCATCGAGCTTGATTGCCATGCGCTTTACAAGGGGAACCGTAAGGAAGGTCGTGATAAAGGCCGCGACCGCCACGCATAGGTACGGTATGTAGCTCGTGGAAGAAGCCATGAATCGAAAACCCGCCAAGCGTCGAAGGTAAAGGTCAGAGAGAGCCATGCCGCAAAGGGTATAGCTGACCCATGATACTCGACCAAAGGGGGTGTGAGGAATTACGCGGGACGATAATCACGTGCTTACCAGATATTGGGGTGATGGCGGGGTTCTGCCTGGCGCCTTTTGGGGATCTCGGTGAGCTGCAAAATGGTGATTTTCGGCAAAAGAAAACCACCCCCCACGTTACGAAAATGAACCCACCTAAAACAGGTGGGTGCCCTCATCGACTGTTCCAGCGTCCTTAACAACGAAGGATACCTGTACTAGGTACGACTGTGTGGGCTCCCTAAATAAACGCGACGGTTCACCCAGTTGCTCCGCGGGGGGCGGAATACTTACATCATAATGCGGCACTTTATCGATTCCAGTCTTGACATTACAAAAATCGTGTCGGACGATTACGGCGCCTTGGGCTTCGGGTCTTTTGCGCAGCCTTTGCCCCAGTGTTTTAGCTGTTAAACCTGTGTTTTGGAGCATGTTTTCATGTCGACTTCCTTAACGGAACTTTTTTCGCCCGCCTGTCATTTGTGTCCGCGCCGTTGCGGTGCGGCCCGCGATGAGGGTGCGCGCGGCGTGTGCGGTGCTAACGACACGCTCAAGGTGGCCCGCGCGGCGCTTCATATGTGGGAGGAGCCGCCTATCTCGGGCGAGGCCGGTTCGGGCACGATCTTCTTTAGTGGCTGCTCGCTCAAATGCGTCTATTGCCAGAACCACGAGATCTCGACGGGCAATTTCGGTCTTGAGATTTCGCCTGAGCGCTTGGTCGAGATTATGTTGGAGCTGCAGGACCAGGGCGCGAACAATATTAACCTGGTGACGGCGACGCACTACGCGCACCTGCTGCCGACGGCGATTGCCGCAGCGCGGGCGCGCGGGCTGGTCATCCCAATCGTCTACAACACGAGCGGTTATGAGCGAGCGAGTGCCGTGGCGGCGTTGGGTGATTTGGTGGATGTGTGGCTCACCGACTTTAAATATGCCGATGCTGGGCTTGCGCAGTCGCTCTCTCATATTAAGGACTATCCACGTGTTGCCGTGTCGGGCCTGGCGCAGATGGCGCGCGAGATCGAGCGCCGCGGGGGAGAGCTGGTGGATGATGATGGGCTCATGAAGCGCGGCATGATCGTGCGCCACCTGGTGCTGCCGGGGCATGCGGACGATTCGTGCCGTGTGCTGGACCTGGTGTGGCAGACGGTAGGCGATGTGCCGATCTCGGTCATGAACCAGTACACGCCCAACGCGCTCATGCGCGAACAAGGCGGCGATTTGGCGCGGGCCGTGACGCGTGAGGAGTACGAGCAGGTGCTCGACCATGCCGATGATCTGGGCTTTACGACGATGTTCTGGCAAGAGGGCGGTGCGGTAGACGAGAGCTTTACCCCAGCCTTCGATACCACCGGCGTTCTCACCAGCGCAAAGTAGTGCGTTCGCCGATGATTTTTCTGGGACGGAGATTATAAATCATTTAGGAGGTACGCGACGGGAGAACACTCTTTTTAGGACGGGGCTGTCCTCCGTCATGTATCAATCAAAATGATTTTTTAATCCCCGTCCCAGAAAAATCATCGGTTGGTTCGCTTGCTCGAACAGTAGTCAAAAAAGCCGCGTCCCAAAAAGACTGGGTATTGGGCGTTGACAGTTGGCGAGCCGTAGGTAAAATATCGACTTGTCCTGGGGACGTAGCTCAGTTGGGAGAGCGCTGCCGTCGCATGGCAGAGGCCGAGGGTTCGACTCCCTTCGTCTCCACCCTTGGATTTGATAAGCCGCTGACATTGTGTCGGCGGCTTTTTTTAAAAAGAAAGGGCTGAACTATGGCCGAGCTTGAGTCCCAACCACTGTCTGCCGAGGAGCGCGCCGAGTTGGAAGAGCTCCGCGCCGAGAAGGCCCGCCGCGAGGAGCAGGAAAAGGCTCGTCGCGAGCGAGAGGAGCTAGCCGCCCTGCGCGCCGAGCGCGTGAAGGTCGATGAGGCCGCTGCGAAGGCCGCGCCTGCGCCTGCATCTGCGCCCAAGCCCGCCGCTGCGAAACCTGCGCCCGCCGCGCCCAAACCTCAGCCTAAAAAAGCCGCTCGTCCTAAGCCCGTCGATTCCAAGCCGAGCCGTGATGAGATGACGTTTGCCCAGCGCATGGTCACCTCTAAGGAGCCTACGGCCGAGAATGAGATTCCCGGTATGGCTCCGGCTCAAAAGATTATCATCGTGCTCGCCCTGATCGCTTTTGTCGTCTTTATGGGCTACACGATCCTGACCAGCATGGGGCTGCGCTAGCCGATTCACGCCGGCCGCCATGACCATATATTCCGTCCCAACCAACCCTCAACCTCTGTACCACACATCCGAAAGGTCGCCCCATGGCTTTGACCGACATCTCACATCCCACCGACATTGCAATGCTCACCGATCTGTACGAGCTCACTATGGCCCAGGGCCTGTGGGAGAGCGGCAAGGCCAATGAGCAGGGTTGTTTTACCGCGTTTTATCGCGACCATCCGTTTGGCAGCGCCTACGCCGTCATGTGCGGCACCGCCGAGCTGCCCGAGCTCGTCGAGAACCTGCACTTTACGTCCGAGGACATCGAGTACCTGGCCTCGCTCCAGGCTCCGGCCGGTGGCGCGATGTTTAAGCCCGCATTCCTCGACTATCTGCGCAACTTCCGCGCGCACGTGAATATCGACGCCGTGCCCGAGGGCGAGCTCGTGTTTCCGCGCGAGCCCATGGTGCGCGTCACCGGCCCGGCGCTGGAGTGCCAGCTGCTCGAGACCGCGCTGCTCAACATCGTCGGCTTCCAGACGCTCGTTGCCACCAAGACGGCGCGCGTGGTGCTGGCGGCGGATGGTCGTCCCGTCGCCGAGTTTGGCCTGCGCCGCGCCCAGGGTCCCGATGGCGGTCTGGCCGTTGCGCGCGCGAGCTACGTTGCCGGCTGTTCCTCTACGTCCAATGTACTTGCCGGACGCCGTTACGGCATCCCCGTCTTTGGCACGCATGCGCACAGCTGGGTGATGAGTTTTGATTCCGAGCTTGAGGCTTTCCGCGCCTTTGCCAAGTCGAGCCCCAAGAATTGCACGCTGCTCATCGACACCTACGACGTGCGCGAGGGCTGCGAGCATGCCATTACGGTTGCCAAGGAGATGGAGGCGGCGGGAGAGCGCCTGTCGGCTATTCGCATTGACTCGGGCGACCTGGCCAAGCTCTCCAAGTATGTCCGCGGTCGTTTTGATGCCGAGGGCCTGCCTTATGTGGGGATCTCGGTTTCCAACGACTTGGACGAGTACACGATTCAGTCACTGATCGACCAGGGCGCGCCCATCGATAGCTTTGGCGTGGGCACCAAGCTCGCGACCTGCTACGATCAGCCGGCGCTGGGCGGCGTGTACAAGCTTTCGGCCCGTCGTGCGAGTGAGACAGATCCGTGGACGCCGGTGGTCAAGCTCTCCGAGCAGCCCTACAAGCGCACGATCCCGGGCGTGCAGCGCGTGCGCCGTTATTACGACGGCTTTGGCGGCCCGGTCTGCGACATGATCTATGACGAGGATCATCTGGCAGGGGAGGGCGCCGCGCGTGGCAATACCCTCGTAGCCGTGAACGATGCCGCCCTGGTGACCGATGTGTCCGAGCTCGAATATCGCGAGCTGCTGGTGCCGATCGTGCGCAACGGCGGCGCCGTGGCTCCGCGTGAGAACATCGAGGATGCGCGCGACCGCTGCGCTTGGTCGCTCGATCATCTGGACGCGGCGTACAAGCGTTTCCTGTATCCGCAGACCTACGTAGTGGGCATGGAGCAGGGCTTGGCTCAGGTGCGCGACGAGCTCGTGCGCAAGAACATGGCCGCGGCTTCGGCCTTCCCCTGGGCAAAATGATCCATAGGGGACGGAGGAAAACGAATTATTATCGCTTGTCCCGTGCCTGCTGTTCTTTGCTCGCTCGTTCGCTGAACAGTTGATTGGTTTGACGTATGACGACTTCTTATAAAACGATGGTGGTAAAGATCGGTTCGTCCACGGTGGTGGGCGCCGATGGCAAGGTCAACCGCGCCTTTATCGGCGGGCTTGCC
>CABQLM010000078.1 GCA_902465105.1 uncultured Collinsella sp. | reverse complement strand
GTCACGAGCACCGTGGCAACCGAACCGCGGCCCTTGTCGAGCTTAGCCTCGAGGACGTTACCGGAGGCAAAGGTGTCGGGGTTGGCCTTGAGCTCGAGCACGTCGGCCTGGAGAAGCACGGTCTCGAGCAGGTCGTCGATACCAATCTTCTGCTTGGCTGAAATGTTGACGAACATATTCTGTCCGCCCCACTCCTCGGGGATGATGCCGTACTCGGTGAGCTCCTGGCGCACGCGGTCGGGGTTGGCACCCGGCTTATCGATCTTGTTGACGGCAACGACGATAGGTACGCCGGCAGCCTTGGCGTGGTTGATCGACTCGATAGTCTGAGGCATGACGCCGTCGTCGGCAGCCACGATCAGAATGACGATGTCGGTCACCTTGGCGCCGCGGGCACGCATGGCCGTAAAGGTCGCGTGGCCGGGGGTATCGATGAAGGTAATCTTGCGGTCGTTAATCATGACCTGCGAAGCGCCGATGGCCTGCGTAATGCCGCCCGCCTCGCCGGCAGCGACGCCGGTGTGGCGGATGGCGTCGAGCAGGCTCGTCTTGCCGTGGTCGACGTGACCCATGACGGTGACGACCGGGGCGCGCGGCTTAAGGTCGGCGGGATCGTCGTAAAACGAGAAGGAGTTCTCCTCCTCGGGGGTAATAATCTTGATCTGACGGCCCAGGTCGTCGGCAACGAGTTCGACGAGGTCGTCGGACATGGACTGCGTCATGGTGAGCGGCGTGCCCAGCAGGAACAGGCGCTTGATGATGTCGTTGGCCGGAACGTCGAGTGCCTCGGCAAGTTCCTGGACGGTAACGCCCTGGGAGACCTTGATGGCGTCGAGCTCCTCGGGGTTCACGCCCTGGGCAAGCGCCTCCTCAATCTTGCGCTCTTCCTGAGCCTTAGCAGCCTCGCGCTCACGCTTCTCCTTGCGCTTCTTGCGGCGACCGGTGGACTCGCGAGAGGCCTCTTCGACGGCGGCACGAGCCTCCTCGAGGACCTTCTCGCGGCTGTACTCCTCGGCCTCGCGCGCCATGCGGCTGTAGTGGTCCTCTTCGTTGTTGTGACCACCCTTGCGCTTCTTGCCCTTACCCTGCTTATCGGGGTTGGGAAAATTCATGCCAGCAGTAACATTGTTGCTGGCATTGGTGCGATGGCTGTGCGGACGGTTTTCGGAGCCGTTGCGCTCGGAGTTATCGGAGCCGTTGCGGTCGTTACGACGGCCGCCTCGACGATCGTTGTTGCCGCCGCGACGGTTGCCGCGCTCGGCGGCGCGCTCGGCCTTAGCCTTGTCCTCGGCGTCCTTCTTCTCCTTGAGCACGGTCTCCTGTGCGGCGATCTGGTCGAGCAGCGAACGGAAGCGCGAACCGGAGTCAGAAGCGGGAACGGCGCGGCGCTGAGCCTCGCGGGCAGCCTCCTCCTTCTCGCGGGCAAGGCGCTCCTGCTCGGCCTTCTTCTTGGCCTCGGCCTCGGCACGGGCTGCCTCCTCGGCTGCCTGGGCGGCGGCAAACTGGCGGCGTTCCTCCTCGCGTGCCTTCTCGGCGGCGATGCGCTCGCGCTCGGCCTCGGCAGCGCGTGCTGCCTCCTCGGCGGCAGCGGCCTGCTCCTCGGCCTGCTTGGCGGCCTCGACTTCCTGGGCGCGGGCCGCGATCACCGGGGCAAGCTGCTTGCGGACCATGGCAACATAAGCGTCCTCCAGGGCGGAGGAAGCAGACTTAGCGGGAATCTTCATTTCGGCGAGATGACCCATCAGTTCCTTGGAGGTCATGCCGAACTCTTTGGCCAGGGTGGACACACGGACTTTTGCCATATGACTTCACCTACCCTTTCTGGCACCGGCGGTGCCTAGATACTGAACGAGCGTGGGATGTGCGTCGGGACCCGCCCAACGCGACCGCGCGCTAGATCAGGTCCTCCGCATCATCGAAGGCATCGGTGTCGTGGACACCGCAGAAACGGGAGCCGGGACGGGCCTGGTTGCGGCACTGGACACCATCCTCAGACACATACTCGCAACGACGGACATCGTTGTCACCCTCGTCACCGATCAGGTCGGCAGCGGGCTCCTCGTGAACGGGCACGTTCTTGAGGATGTCAGCGGCAAGGGTCTCGGACTTGATGTCGATGTGCCAACCGGTCAAGCGTGCGGCGAGGCGGGCGTTCTGGCCCTCCTTGCCAATGGCGAGCGAAAGCTGATCATCGGGCACGATGACGCCGGCGTAGGCCTTCTCCTCATCAATGAGAACGCGGGTGACCTTGGCGGGCGACAGGGCGTTGGCAACGTAGACGGCCGGATCGGCATCCCACAGGATGACGTCGACGCGCTCACCGCGCAGCTCGCCCACGACGGCGCGCACACGGCTGCCCTTGGGGCCGACGCAGGCGCCCACAGGATCCAAGCGGTCGTCGAGCGAGTGGACGGCGACCTTGGAACGCTGACCAGGCTCGCGGGCGATCGACTTGATCTGGACGGTGCCCTCATAGATCTCGGGCACCTCCTGCTCAAACAGACGGCGCATGAGCTCGGGGTGGGTGCGCGAGATGACAATCGGCGGACGGCTGTGCTCACCGCGGACCGGGGGAAGGGTGGAGTTGGGGTCGCGAACGTCGATGATCACGGCCTTGATGTGCTGGTTGTGCAGGTAACGCTCACCCATAGGACGCTCGTTGCGCTCGTTCTCGTAACGGCGCTGGTCAAAGTGGGGCAGCTCGGCCTCGACGCCCTCGCGGATCTTAACGATCGTGAAGTCGGGCGTGGACTGCAACACGGTACCGCTGATGAGGTCGCCGATGCGGCCGGAGAACTCCTCGTAGATCTGCTCGCGGGCGGAATTGCGCACGATGGCGTTGATCTCGGCCTTGGCGTGCTGGGCGGCGATGCGGCTGGTGTTCTTGGGGGTGACGTCGATCTCCTCGAACTCAGTGAAGTTGCCCTCCTCGTCCATGGAATCGTCGATCGGCTCCAGGCGGTAGACATAGATCTTGCCGGTGGTGCGGTCAATGGTCACCTTGGCGCCCCACTCAAGATGCAGGATCTCGGCGTAGCTCTTGGCGAGCGACTGCTCCAGGCGGTCGATCAGGTAGAGCTGGTCGATGTGCTTCTCCTGGCAAAGCTCCATCAGGGCGGACATCATGTCGGATGCTGCCATGTTAGTTTCCTTCCTTCGCGGGCTTGAAGTCATAGACGGGCTTCAACTTGCACTTTTTAACATCAGAGAAATTGAGGGTGACAGACTCGCCGTCCTCGAGCTCGAGAGTCACGTTGGTCTCGGTCGCAGCGGCAATCTTGCCGGTGTACTTGCGACGGCCCTCGGTGGCGGTGGAGGTGAGCTCGCAGTCTTCGCCCACAAAGCGGGCGAAGTCGCGCGGACGGCGCAGCGGGCGCGCCATGCCCGGGCTCGACACCTCGAGCGTGTAGCTCGAAGAGATAGGGTCGAGCTCCTCAATCACATCGCCGACCCACTTGGTGTTGGCCGTGACGTCGTTGAGCGACAGGCTCTGACCCTCGGCACCCTCGATACGCACGCGTACGCAGGGGGCCTTGGTGGCACCCACGAGCTCAACGTCGACGATGTCGACATCGTGCTGGGGAGCGACGGCCTCGAGCGCGTCGATGATCACCTGCTCGGTCTTGGTCTTGACCATTGCGGCACCTCCATCCATACAAAAAAGAAGCGGGGTCGAAACCCCACTTCTTTCATTTACAACTTCATTTGCAAGCAAATTATACCAATACCTGCGAAAACGTGCAAGCACAACGCAAACCCGCAGGTCAGCGTGCCCACAGCTTCTCCACAAGAAATGGATATTTGGACGAGAACCCCCATATGGCGCCCCCAAAAAAGCCCCAGAACGGGCCATGCGTCCCAGCCCATAAGGCGAATCGGGCCCTAAGGGCATTCCAACCTTGGGCGCCTATCGGCCAGACTGGTGCTAAGGGGCATACTGCAGCAAGAGCGCCGGCCGCTCGTATTGCCCGCATGCCCTTCCATAACCTCTACGGCAAGGAGGAACCATGAGACGTCTAGGAGCCCTCTGCACGACTGTGCTCGCCATCACAGCCTGCTCGTTCGCCCTGACGGGATGCAGCAACATCGATGGCAAAACCGGACCATGTGAGCCGGATACAGAAAGCACCGAAGCTGCCGAGGAAACGACGCCACAGGGTAGCTTCGATAAAATCAACGAAGACGAAACCGATCCCCAGGGCCTGGGCCCAGAACCCCAAGAACAGCTCCCCATCGACCTTGAGGCGGACGAGAACGTCCACGTCGCCTGCGTGAGTAAAGATACCGATGGCTACGGCGATGCCGTCCTGGTTTTTACGGTGACCAACAACACCGGTGTCGACATGATGTTTGGCGACGTGGACTCCTACGCCTACGTAAACGGCGTGATACGTGACGTGCACATGCGCCAGCCGGTCGCGGCGGGCGAGGAAACGCGTGCCATGCTCACCTTTGCGGGCACCTACGACGACCCGGACTTTGATGTGAACAATGACCTCAACGACATCTACCTCAACATCTGGATGTTTGAGGAGCAAACCGGCAACGTCTACTTTAGGGACTTGGTACACATTCCGTAGATGTTGACGCTAGGCACAAGCCAAGCAGTGCATATAACGCAAGACGAGGGACGACCCCAACGGAATAGCCCCTCGTCTTTTATGCGTAAGTTATGCTCACAGTGCTTACTTGACCACCAGGTTGACCAGCTTGCCGGGCACGCAGATGGCCTTGACGACCGTCTTGCCCTCGAGCCACTTGGCAACGGCTTCCTCGGCGGCAGTCTGCATCTCCTCGTTGGAGGCATCCCGGGCCACATCGATGCGACCACGAACCTTGCCGAGCACCTGGACCACGATCTGCACCGTGTCCTCAACGGACTCGGCCAGGTCGAACTCGGGCCAGGCGGCGGTGTAGGCGTTGCCCTCGCAGCCGAGCGCCTCGTGCCACAGCTCGTCGGCCCAGAACGGGCAGATGGGCGCCAGGACGCTCACAATGTCCTTGGCCACGCCGTAGCACAGCGCCTTGTCGCGGGCAGCGCCCTCGGTGGCGTTGAGGTAGGCGCTCGCCGCGTTGACGAGCTCCATGACAGCCGAGATCGCGGTGTTAAACTGACCGCGGTCAAAGTCCTCGGTGCACTTGGCGATGGTGCGGTGACGTTCGCGATAGAGCTTCATCGCGGTCTCGTCGAGAGCAGCCTTATCGAAGGCAACGTTGGCGTCACCCGACTGGACAAGCTGCCACACAATACGCCAGGCGCGCTTGATAAAGCGGTTGGCGCCCTCGACGGCCTTGGGATCCCAGTCAAAGTCCTTCTCGGGCGGGGCGATAAACAGAATCGCCAGACGCATGGTGTCGGCGCCGTAGGGCTCGATAACCGAGCTCGGGGGCACGACGTTGCCCTTGGACTTGGACATGGTGTCGCCGTTCTCGTCCTTAACCATGCCCTGGCACAGCAGGTTGGTAAAAGGCTCGTCCACGCTCAGCAGGCCCAGGTCGCGCAGGGCCTTGGTAAAGAAGCGGCTGTAGAGCAGGTGCAAAATGGCGTGCTCGATGCCACCGATGTAGTTATCGACGGGCATCCAACGGTCGGCGGCCTCACGGGAGAAGGGCAGCTCGGTGTTGTGTGGGTCGGTATAGCGCAGGTAATACCAGCTGGAGCAGGTGAAGGTGTCCATGGTATCGGTCTCGCGCTTGGCCGGACGGCCGCAGACCGGGCAGGTGGTCTCGTAGAAGTCCTTGCACTCGGCGAGAGTCTCGCCGGCGCCCAGGTCCAGGTTCTCGGGCAGCGTCACCGGCAGCTGGTCCTCGGGCACGGGCACAATGCCGCAATGCTCGCAGTGGATAGCCGGGATGGGGTTGCCCCAATAGCGCTGACGGCTGATGAGCCAGTCACGAAGGCGGAACTCGACCTTACGACGCCCGCAGCCCATGGCCTCAAGGTCGGCCACGATGGCAGCCTCGCCCTCGGAGTGCTTGCCGCCGCGCATACCGGTGTACTTGCCGGACTGGACGAGCGTGCCCTCGGCAGCGTGGGCGCAATCCCAGTCGACGGTCTCGGCATGGAAGGTATCGATGGTCTCACCACTGGCCTCGACGGCAGCGCGATCGTCATCGTCCAGGATGATCGGTACGATCGGGAGGTCGTACTTGCGGGCGAACTCAAAGTCGCGCTGGTCGCCGCAGGGAACGGCCATGACGGCGCCAGTGCCGTAGTCGGCAACGACATAGTCGGCAACCCACACGGGGACCTTCTCGCCGTTGACGGGGTTCACCACGTAGCGGCCCGTAAAGGCACCATGCTTCTCGAGGGTGCCCTGAGCACGCTCGACGGCAGAGATATGCTTGGAGTCCTCGACGATCTTGGTTACGGCCTCCTCGTACTCCGTCCCCTCGACGAGCTCGTGCAGGCGCGCGTACTCGGGAGCCAGGACAAAGAAGGAAACGCCAAAGAGCGTGTCGGCACGCGTGGTGAAGACGGTGATCTTACCCTCGTCGCCCTCGATGGGATCGCCGTTGGCGTCACACAGGGTAAAGTCGACCTCGGCGCCCTCGGAGCGGCCGATCCAGTTGGCCTGCATCTGCTTAACGCGCTCGGGCCAGCCGGGGAGCTTCTCCAGATCGTCGAGCAGCTCCTGAGAGTACTCGGTAATCTTGAAGTACCATTGCTCGAGGTCGCGCTTCTCGGACTCGGTGCCGCAGCGCCAACACTTACCCTCGGTCACCTGCTCGTTGGCCAAAACGGTCTTGCAGGTGGGGCACCAGTTGACCGGATTCTTCTTGCGGTAGACCAGGCCCTTTTCCCACATCTTCTCAAAGATCCACTGGCCCCAGCGGTAGTAGTCGGGGCTGCAGGTCTTGACCATGCGATCCAGATCGTAGGAGAAGCCCATGCGCTTCATCGTGGCGAGCGCCTGGTCCATGTTCTTATACGTCCACGCGGCAGCCTGCGTGTTGTGCTTGATGGCGGCGTTCTCGGCAGGCAGGCCAAAGGCATCAAAGCCGATGGGATGTAACACGTCAAAGCCGCGCATGCGAGCCTGACGGGCCATGGCATCGCCGATGGTGTAGTTGCGCGCGTGGCCCATGTGCAGGTCGCCCGAAGGATACGGGAACATCTCGAGCACATACTTTTTGGGCTTGCTGTCATCGGTGTCGACGGCAAAGAGGTTGGAGTCCTCCCAGGCCTTCATCCACTTGGACTCAATGGCCTGCGCGTCGTAGGCAGGGATCTCGTCCTTATGATCTGTGCAATCGCACATATCAGCTCCTTTGTTAGCTGGGTTGGGGCGGGGCGTTCTCACCTTTACTCGCTACTGCGAACAGTCCTGCTCGCACGAAGGCCACATTAAGTGGCCTTCGGCTCGTGCGGAACTTGTATCGAGCAAAGGTGAGAA
>CABQLM010000077.1 GCA_902465105.1 uncultured Collinsella sp. | reverse complement strand
AGCCGTTACGCGGTTTGGTAAAACCGCGTAACTCCTAAGACTCGATGTAGTCTTTGAGCTTGCTACTGCGGCTGGGGTGACGGAGTTTGGCTAGGGTCTTGGACTCGATCTGGCGAATACGCTCACGCGTGACGCCAAACTCTCGACCGACCTCCTCGAGCGTGCGGGGATGTCCATCGACAAGGCCAAAACGAAGCTCGATAACCTTTCGTTCACGATCGGCTAGCGAGTCGAGCACCTGAGTGAGTTGCTCCTGCAGCATAGAGAAACTAGCTGCATCGGGAGGAACGACGGCCTGCGAGTCCTCGATAAAGTCGCCAAGCTGGGAATCCTCTTCTTCGCCGATGGGAGTCTCAAGTGACACGGGCTCCTGCGAAATCTTCTGAATCTCGCGAACGCGGTCGGCGCTCATGTCCATCTCGGCACCAATTTCCTCTGGGGTCGGGTCGCGACCCAGGTCCTGAAGAAGCTGGCGCTGCACGCGAACGAGCTTATTGATGGTCTCAACCATGTGCACGGGAATACGGATAGTACGGGCCTGGTCGGCAATAGCGCGCGTAATGGCCTGACGGATCCACCACGTCGCGTATGTAGAGAACTTAAAGCCCTTCTGGTAGTCGAACTTCTCGACCGCGCGAATCAGACCGAGGTTGCCCTCCTGGATCAGGTCCAGGAACAGCATGCCGCGACCGACGTAGCGCTTGGCGATGGAAACGACCAGACGCAGGTTGGCGCTGATGAGCGCCTGCTTGGCCTCGAGGCCCACGTTCTCAATGCGCGTAAGACGACGCATCTCGCCGCGGGTGAGCTCGATCTCGCCCGCCTCGTTAGCCTCGAGCTTCTCGGTTGCCTCGAGGCCCGCCTCGATCTTCATGGCAAGGTCAACCTCTTCAGAGGCAGTCAGCAGGTCAACCTTGCCGATCTCCTTGAGGTACATTCGGACCGGGTCGCCGGTCAGCATAACCGTAGAGGCATCGATGCCACGCACGCGCGAACGAGAGCGGGACGTACGCACGGTACGCTTCTTCTTACTCTTAGAAGAACCCATCTCAGCGTCGGCCTGACGGGCCATCTTAAGCTCGTGATCGTCGAGTGAACCAGAATCGTGTTCCTCGTCGTCATCGAAATCGTTGGTATCGTTATCATCATCGTCGACGTCCATGGGAGCGTCGTCGTTTCCGCTCGCGGAGATAATCTGGATGCCGCTGTTGCGCAGCGCGGAATAGACCGCAGTGAGCTGCTCGTCAGAAACATCGATATCCTTCAGGGCGACCTGAATTTCGTCCTCGGTTACCGAAGTCCTGTTTGAGCCGTTGCCCATGAGCTTTGCAACGTAGGATTCCAGCCCAGTACCCGTGCTCTCAGTCTTATTTGGCACAGATTCTCCCTTCGTAGTCCACAGGACTCATTACTTTAGCACACACATACACGTCTATACCCAAAATTCAAACTGGATATAGCAGACAAAATGCCGGTTGACCACAACATCTAGGTCTGATCGGTACCAGCGGTCTCCAAACCAATCAAACGAAACGGATCGGCCACGCCGCCAATCGACTTCTGGAGCTCACGCTGTCGCAAAGAATCCTGCGCGGCCTGCATGGTCAATGCGCGGCGCGCGTCATCGTCGAGTGAATGGTCCTGGCGCAGCTTGGCCTGAGCAGCCCGCATGCGGCGCTTAATGGTGTAGAGCTCAAGCGTATCAAGCATAAAGACGATGTTAGTCTCGGTGGGGTGCTTGCTCGTCGCTGAGATGCGCCCGGCACTGACGAGCGAAGCCGCCTCGGGGCACACCACACGCGCGGCATCCATGCACGCCACGGGATCGGTGCCCGGCGGCGTCGCGAGCACAGCCCACGCAATGGACTCATGACGGGGGTCCACCCACTCAATCGAGCAGATGCGGTCGGCGTGCGTGCGGAACAGGTCGGGATAGCTGGTGAGCATTGTCAGCAGCTCGCGCTCCCCCGCCAGGGACTTCCGCTCCAGATCGGTCAGCACGATGGGCGCCGCGGGCATAGAAGCGTCCGAAGCAGCCCCAGTGGGCGCAGCCGTCCCAGCCGGCACATCAATCGGCGGCAGGTCGTCAACAACCGTGACTGACGCTGCGCCATAGGCCTCGAGCGGCACGTAATCGTGTGGCTCCTCCTCCGGTGCAGACACCAGCGGCGTAGCACCCGATGCCCACGTACCGCGAAACGCCCCTTGAGAACCGGCAGAACGCCCGCCCGCGCCACCGGAGCGCTCAGCCTGCGCCCGTTGACGCTCGTAATTCTGCTCGCGACGACGCTCGGCGTCCTCGCGCTTGGCAACATCGCGAAACACACGGCCCGAGCTCGAGCGCACCGTCTCCAAATCCAAGCCCAACAGGTCGGCAATCTGGATAAAGTACGTATCGATCATGTAGCTATCGCGCAGCGGATAGACGAGCGTCAGCGCATCCTCGAGCGCTTTTGCACGCCCACCCGGCGTGGTGATGTCGCTCGACTCCTGCAGCGAGCGGTACACAAAGTCCATGAGCGGCTCGGCCGCGTCGATGCGTGCCTGCAACGCCTCGCCGCCATGCGCGGTGATGAACTCCATGGGGTCATTGCCGTCGGGTAATACCACACAGCGCAGGTCCATCGAGTCCTGCTCGATAAACTGGATTGCACGGCGGGCTGCCTTTTGCCCGGCGGCGTCGCCATCGAACATATAGACAATGCGCTTGGCAAAGCGGGTGAGCGTCTTCACGTGATGTTCCGTCAACGCCGTACCCAACGTAGCCACGACGTTTTTAATCCCCGCCTCCCAACAGGCGATGCAATCGGTATAACCCTCCACAACGATGGCGGTATCCTGCGCGACGATAAACTCCTTGGCCCAGTTAAAGCCATAAAGGTTGCGCTTCTTATGGAACACACTCGTCTCGGCGGTGTTGAGATATTTTGGCTGACCGTCTCCCATAATGCGACCGCCAAAAGCGATGTTGTGACCCTGCTCATCAAAGATGGGAAACATCACACGGTCGTAAAAACGATCGACGAGCTGTCCGCGCCCGCGGCTCACAGCCACGTTGGCGTCAATCATCTCCTGCGGAGTAAAGCCCTTCTGCGACAGATGTGCTACCAGCATATTGCGGCCCGGCGCAAAGCCCAAAGAATAGCGGCGGCAGACGTCACCGCCCATACCACGGCTGGCAAAGTACTCACGCGGACGGCTGTCCTTACCGCGCATAAGCATGGTGTGATAGAACTGGGCGGTCTCGGCGCACAGGTCGTAGATGCGCGCACGCTTAGTGCCACGCTCACGACGGGCACCGGTGTCGTGAAGCTCAATGCCGGCGCGATCGGCCAGATAGCGGATCGACTCGGGAAAGCTCAGGTTCTCGCGCTTCATAATATAAGTGAAGACGTCGCCGCCCTCACCGCAGCCAAAACAGTGCCACACCTGTGTGGCGGGAATGATGTGGAACGAAGGCGTCTTTTCGCCGTGGAAGGGGCAGCACCCCCAAAACTCATGGCCGCGAGGCTTGAGCTCGACGGTCTCCTGCACAATGGCAACCAAGTCGGATGCAGCACGTACCTGGTCTTTTTCCTCGTCGCTAATCACAAATACTCACCCCCTGCTCACCCAAGTTATGGCGGATATCATCAATGTTACCCTCGACAGTCGCGATCAACTCATCCAAAGAATCAAACACGCGCGAAGGGCGCAGCCAACGCGTAAACGCCAACGAAACCGAGCGTCCATACAAATCGCCCGTATAACCGATCAAGTTGGCCTCGAGATGTGCCGACGCCGCATCGTTCGCGTACGTCGGCGGCAGGCCAACGTTGACAGCGGCAGGCCACACGGTGTCATCGACCAGCACCAAGCCCTCGTACACACCATCGGCAGGAAGCTGGATTCCATTTGGAACCTGCAGATTTGCCGTCGGAAAGCCCATATCGGAGCCCTCATGACGACCACGGACCACACCGCCGCGCACCATATAGGGGCGGCCGAGCAGCTCAGCGGCAAGGTCTACGTGGCCCAAGCTCAGGTCACGACGAATGCGGGTGGCGCAGATAGCCTCGCCCCCCTCGCACAGCAGATTGTGCCCATACACGTCAACACCGCGCTCAGTGCCCCATGCCCGCATCTCGGCAACGCCCGAGGCACCCCCGCGGCCCAGCCTAAAGTCGCACCCAACGCGAATGGAGCGAATGTCGACAACATGCGCCAACAGCTCAAGAAAGCCAACGTGGTCGAGCGACGCCACCGCGGGCGAAAAGGGAACAGCCACCACGGCATCGACCCCAGTCTGAGCCAAGGCATGCAGACGGTCGGCCGTCGTCATCAATTTTTGAGCGGGCGCAGGGCTCACCACAACATCTGGATCGGGGTCAAACGTTACGACAACCGCTTTGCTGCCATGGACACGCGCATCACGAATGACCGCGTCAATCAGTTCACGATGTCCCCTATGCACGCCATCGAACACACCGATGGCAATCGAGGCGGCACCCATAGACTTACAGTCATAAAAAGCATCGGCCAAAACGATGCGGGCCTCCGCCGCCGCGCCCACAAAAAATGTGCGCGCGAGCTCGCGAGGGTCCAGCATCAGCGAACACCGCCGATTGCCTGCGGAAAGACGTGCTCCATCACAAAGCGACCGTCCTCGATGCGCGCCAAAGCCTTGAGCTCGTCATCGAGCACCAGCGCAAACGGCGCCTTAGACGCATCGAAGGCGGCGAGCGCGCAATCAATAGGAACACGACGTCCACACAGCAGATCGTCGGCAAGATTGCCCGGTAAGTCGACGCGCGTGGCGCCGAGTGCCGCAATGGGGTCCAATGCAAAGCCGGCAGCGGACTCGGCAGAAAGCTCCTCGACCGCATGGCAAACACCAATGGAGACAATGCCAGAAGCAGTACGGCGCAGTGCAGAAATATGCGCGGCACTGTCGCAAGCACGACCCAGATCGCGAGCGAGCGCACGAATATAGGTGCCCTTGCTCACCGAGAAGGCAACGGTCCAAATGCAGGAATCGCCCTCGCCACTCACGGCGATCAGGTCGGCAGAATAAACCTCGACCGGGCGCGCAGGCAACTCAACGGCATTGCCCTCACGTGCAGACTTATAGGCGCGCACGCCGTTGACCGAAATGGCCGAAAACGCCGGCGGGACCTGCATCTGCGGGCCCAGCATGGCACTCAAGCGCTCACGGGCATAGGCCGGATCGCGCAGCTCGGGAGCAATGGCCGCCATACGGACAGCCTCGCCTTCCGCATCATCGGTATTGGTCTCGGCACCAAACGAGATGTCGGCGACGTAACTTTTGGTATCGAGCGTAAGCATGCCCAGCAGACGCGTGGCCTGGCCCACGCCCACCACCATGACACCCGACGCCATGGGGTCGAGTGTGCCGGCATGACCAACGCGCCGCTCATGGAGAGCGCGTCGGCATTGCGAAACCACGTCGTGGGACGTGCAGCCTACCGGCTTATCGACGGCGAGCAGCATATTCAATTGAGAAGGCGTACGACGAGCCATGTACCATCCAAAAATAATTAGAGCTCGACGGTCACCGAAGCGGGATCCTCCCCCACCAGCTCGGCGAGCATGGGAAGTGCCGCGGTGAGCGTCTCGAAAATCGTTCCGTTGTTGGTAAAGCCGGCGGCAGCGTGATGTCCGCCTCCGCCAAAGTTGGCCGCAATCTCGGAGACATCCATGTCGCCCTTGGAGCGCAGGTTGCCGCGCACCTTGGTATCGCCCTCGATGCCCTTAAGGAACAGGCAGACTTCGACGCCCATCACCGAGCGCACCACATCAACCAAGCCGTCGCACTCATCCGAGGTGACGCCACATTCCTTAAGGTCGCTTTCGTACGCATAGCTATACGCCACACGCCCGTGCGCGACCGTCTTGATACGACCCATGACGATGGACTTGAGGTGCAAGAACTCGACGCGCATGCTCTGATAGACCTCGAGCGCGACACGCGCCGGGTCGGCACCGTGCGCCACCAAGCGCGATGCCGCATGGAACGCGGCGGCGTCGGCGTTCTGATACTGAAAACGACCGGTGTCGGTGACCAGGCCGCACAGCAGGCAGGTCGCGATGCTGTCGCTTGCGACAATGCCGCAATCATCCAAAAAGCGATCGATGATCATGGCGCAAGCAGCAGCATCGACACGCCTCAAGCTTACATCGGCAAACTCCTCGCGCGCCGGATGATGGTCAAAGCACACCACATGCTTGGAGCGGCGGAGCACGTCGGCCGAGTTGTTCAAACGCTCGACAACCGGCACATCCACCGAGATAAACAGGTCGGGATCGCCCGTAAAGCTCGAAGCCGGCACCAGACGATCGGCGCCTTCCATAAAGCGGTAAATGCGCGGAACGGGATCGTCGTCTGCCAGTAGCAGGGCGATATCTTTGTCGGGGAACACCTTCATGAGCGAAAGGCCCAGACCCAACACGGAACCCAGGGCGTCGCCGTCGGGAGAGGTATGACCCGAGATCGCAATGGAGGACGCATCCTCGATGAGCTCAAGGATGCGTCGTTTAATATCTGCAGACTCGCACGAAGCGAGATCGGCGGAATTAGTCATCTAAAGCTGCCTCCTGGGCGGCATCCGCTATGGGGTAGCCGTCCTCGTCCTTTTCGATCGCCAGCGTGGCCGGAACGTTTTCCAGCGCACGCGTGATGCGCTCGGCCTCATCGGTCGAGCGATCGATGCGAAAATCGAGCTCGGGCGTGACGCGCCAATCGAGCGAACGAGCCAACAGGCTGCGAATGCGGCCCTTGGCACTAGTGAGCGCCTCCATGACCTCATCGTAGCGGCTCGCATCGCACGACACGAACACGCGCGCGAACGAACGGTCCACCGCGACCTCGACCGCGGTCAGGGTGACCAGGTCGAGACGCGGATCGGAAACCTCAAAGAGCAGGATATAACCGAGCTTCTCGCGAAGCTGCTCGCCCAAACGGCGGGTTGCCTGCGTTTGCTTCATAGCGCTACCCCCTACTCGGTACGGGCAACCTGGTCGATACGGTAACCCTCGATCTGGTCGCCGGGCTTGATGTCCTGGAAGTTCTCCAGGCCAATGCCGCCCTCAGAACCGCTCTTGAGGCTCTTGGCCTCATCCTTGTAGTGGCGCATCGACGCGATCTTACCGTTGAAGACCACGATGCCGTCGCGCACCAAACGCACGGAATCGGTCGCGGCGATCTCGCCCTCTTCGACGCGGACACCGGCAGCGATACCAACTTTGGGCACCTTAAAGGTGTCAAGGACGGTCGCGGTACCCGTGGAGACCTCGACCTCGGTGGGCTTGAGCATGCCGATACGAGCAGCATCAAGCTCCTCGAGACACTTGTAGATAACGTCGTAGCAACGGATCTCGACTCCCTCGCGCTCGGCGGCGGAGCGAGCCTTGCCGTCGGGACGCACGCCAAAGCCGATGATAATGGCATTGGAGGCGTCGGCCAGGACAACGTCGGTCTCGTTGATGGCGCCAACCGCGGAGTGGATTGTATTGATGCGAACCTCGGACTGGTCCATCTTGTCGAGCGAGTCCTGAAGGGCCTCGATGGAGCCCTGAACATCGGCCTTGATGATCAGGTTGAGCTCCTTGACCTCGGCGTCGGCGATGGTCTCGAAGAGGTTCTCGAGCGTAACGTGCTTCACGCGGCTCTGCTCCTCGATGCGGGCCTTGAGCGAACGCTCATCGGCCAGGGCGCGAGCCTCGCGCTCGTCCTCGAAAACGCGGAACTCGTCGCCGGCGTTGGGCACGGACTGCAGGCCCAGGATCTCGACGGCGTCGGAGGGACCGGCCTCGGTGACGGCGTTACCCTTGGGATCGAGCATGGCGCGGACGCGGCCGTAGGTAAGGCCGGCGACCAGCGTATCGCCCACGTGCAGGGTA
>CABQLM010000076.1 GCA_902465105.1 uncultured Collinsella sp. | reverse complement strand
AGTTCCGCACGCAAAGGAAAGCACTTAATGTGCTTTCCGTCTTGCGCAGGACTGTCCGAGCAGCGGAGTAAATAGGTATCGCTCCGCCACCTCACAGGTAGATCCCTTCGTTTGAAAGGTTATGAACAATGGCTAAAGAACTCGATTTCGACGCTATCAAGGCTGCTGCTGAGTCTCATCGTGCTGATATGACTCGCTTCCTGCGCGCTATGATCTCCCATCCCTCTGAGTCTTGCGAGGAGGGTGAGGTTGTCGCCTGTATCAAGGCCGAGATGGAGAGCCTTGGCTATGACGAGGTCAAGGTCGACGGCCTGGGCAACGTTATGGGCTTTATGGGCGAGGGCGACAAGATTATCGCCATCGACTCCCACATCGACACCGTCGGCATCGGCAACATCGAGAACTGGGATGCCGATCCCTATGAGGGCTACGAGACCGACGAGATCATCTACGGCCGCGGCGGCTCCGACCAGGAGGGCGGCATGGCTTCTGCCACCTACGCTGCCAAGATGATGAAGGACATGGGTCTTATCCCCGAGGGCTATAAGATCATGGTCGTCGGCACCGTCCAGGAAGAGGACTGCGACGGCATGTGCTGGCAGTACATCTACAACAAGGACGGCATTAAGCCCGAGTTTGTCATTTCCACCGAGCCCACCGACGGCGGCATCTATCGTGGCCACCGCGGCCGCATGGAGATCCGCGTCGACGTTCACGGCACCTCCTGCCACGGCTCCGCTCCCGACCGCGGCGACAACGCCATCTACAAGATGGCTGACATCATCGCCGACGTCCGCGCCCTCAACAACAACGGTTGCGACGAGTCGACCGACATCAAGGGCCTCGTCAAGATGCTCGACCCCAAGTACAACCCCGAGCACTTTGAGGATGCTCGCTTCCTGGGTCGCGGCACCTGCACCGTCAGCCAGATCTTCTATACCAGCCCCAGCCGTTGCGCCGTCGCTGACTCCTGCGCCATCTCCATCGACCGTCGCATGACCGCCGGCGAGACCTGGGAGTCCTGCCTGGACGAGATCCGCAACCTGCCGGCCGCCAAGAAGTACGGCGACGACGTGAAGGTCTCCATGTACATGTACGACCGTCCGTCCTGGACCGGCGAGGTCTACGAGACCGAGGCTTACTTCCCCACGTGGATCAACAAGGAGACCGCTCCGCACGTCAAGGCCCTCGTCGACGCCCACAAGGCCATGTTCGGTGACGAGCGCATCGGCTGCGAGCCCAGCATGGACAAGCGCACCGGTCGCCCGCTGTGCGACAAGTGGACCTTCTCCACGAACTGCGTTTCCATCCAGGGCCGCTACGGTATCCCCTGCGTGGGCTTTGGCCCGGGTGCCGAGTCTCAGGCTCACGCCCCCAACGAGGTCACCTACAAGGACGACCTGGTCACCGCTGCCGCCATGTATGTGGCTGCCCTGAACCTCTACGATCCGAGCCAGGCCGATGGCGACGCCACCGTGTTCCGCGCCGGTCTGACCAACAACAAGATCGATTAGTCCCATTCCTCGATTTTGTTGAGCCGGGGGCTGCTCGTGCCCCCGGCACCTTTCGATGACCTGGGACCCGCTAACGCTGTCTTCCATGCTTCCTTAGCAGTGGCTGGTCCTTGTCATACGCTCCGCATGTTTTGCCACACGCGCATGACGGGGCGCATCTACCCATTAACATCGTTCGCATCTTTAGAAAGGACATTTACATGGACGCCAAGTTTACCGAGCTCGTCGAGCAGCTGAACGGCCTCGATTTTAAGGGTATGTACGGCAGCGACTTCCTGCACACCTGGGACAAGACCACCGATGAGCTCAAGGCGCTCTACATCGTCGCCGACGCCCTGCGCGAGCTGCGTGAGAACAACGTTTCGTCCAAGATCTTCGACTCGGGCCTGGCCGTCTCCCTGTTCCGCGACAACTCCACCCGTACGCGCTTCTCCTTCTCTAAGGCCGCCAACCTGCTCGGCCTTGAGCTGCAGGACCTGGACGAGAAGAAGTCCCAGATCGCCCACGGCGAGACCGTCCGCGAGACCGCTACCATGATTTCCTTCATGGCCGATGTCATCGGCATCCGCGATGACATGTACATCGGCAAGGGCGACGCCTACATGGCCGAGGTCTCCGAGTCTGTCCAACAGGCTTACGAGGACGGCGTTCTGGATCACCGTCCCACGCTCATCTCCCTGCAGTCCGACTCCGACCACCCCACGCAGTCCTCTGCCGACATGCTCTACCTCATCAACGAGTTTGGCGGCCTTGAGAACCTCAAGGGCAAGAAGGTTGCCGTCACCTGGGCCTATTCGCCCTCTTACGGCAAGCCGCTGTCCTGCCCGCAGTCGCTGATCAGCCTGCTGCCCCGCTTTGGCATGGACGTCACCCTGGCCCACCCCGAGGGCTACGACCTCATGCCCGAGGTCGTCGAGCGCGCCAAGAGCTATGCCGCCGAGTCCGGCACCACCTTTAAGCAGGTCAACACTATGGCTGAGGCCTTCGAGGGCGCCGACATCGTGATCCCCAAGAGCTGGGCTCCGTTTGCCGCCATGGAGAAGCGTACCAACCTGTACGCCGAGGGCGACGACGCCGGCATCGCAGCGCTCGAGAAGGAGCTGCTCGCCCAGAACGCCACCCATCAGGATTGGTGCTCCACGACCGAGCTCATGGAGAAGACTGCCAACGGCCAGGACACCATCTTTATGCACCCGCTGCCCGCCGACATCTCCGGTGTCTCCTGCGAGCACGGCGAGGTCAACGCTGACGTCTTCGATATGCACCGCGTGGGCATGTACAAGGAGGCCAGCTACAAGCCGTATGCCATCGCAGCCATGATGTTCCTGCAGAAGGTTGCCGATCCCGCCTCCGCCCTTAAGGCCCTCGACGAGCGCAACACCGCCCGTTGGTTCCAGGCCTAAAGCTGGGCTGAGAAATGGCTAAGCGTATTGTTGTCGCCTTGGGCGGAAACGCCCTTGGCGCCAACCTTCCCGAGCAGATGGAGGCCGTCAAGACGACTTCCAAGGCCATTGTCGACCTGATCGAGGAGGGTAACGAGGTCGTCGTCGTGCATGGCAACGGCCCCCAGGTGGGCATGATCGCCAATGCGATGGCCGAGCTCACGCGTTCTAATCCTCAGAAGTACATTCCCTGCCCGTTGTCCGTTTGCGGCGCCATGAGCCAGGGCTACATTGGCTATGACCTGCAAAACGCCCTGCGCGAGGAAATGCTCGACCGCAATATCGACAAGGGTGTCGCCACCGTGCTCACCCAGGTCGAAGTTGCGGCAGACGACCCGGCCTTTGCCGACCCGGTCAAGCCGATCGGTCCGTGGATGAGCGAGGTCGAGGCCAAGGAGCTGGAGGCCGACCGCGGCTATCAGTTCATCCACGACGAGAAGCAGGGCTTCCGTCGCGTGGTTGCCTCGCCCAAGCCCGTGAACATCGTCGAGCTCGACACCATTAAGTCGCTCGTCGAGTCCAACCATGTGGTGATCTCCTGCGGCGGTGGCGGCATTCCCGTCACCAAGTCCCAGGGCAACCACCTTAAGGGTGCCGCCGCCGTCATCGATAAGGACTTTGCGGCCGAGAAGCTCGCCGAGCAGCTCGACGCCGATGCCCTGATCATCCTGACGGCCGTGGAGAAGGTTGCCATTGGCTTTGGCACCGACCACGAGCAGTGGCTCGACACGCTGACCGCTGCCGATGTTAAGCGTTTGTCCGAGGCCAACGAGCTCGGTCGCGGCTCCATGTTGCCCAAGGTTCAGGCCGCCTCGACGTTTGCCGAGAGCAAGCCGGGCCGCACGGCGCTCATCACGCTGCTCGAGAAGGCGCGCGATGGCCTTGCCGGCAAGACCGGTACCACGTTTACCGGCAACGCCGAGTAGGCATATCGCACTGATGTAGAGGAGGGTGTCCTGCGCCGCGGGATGCCCTCCTTTGTGCTACAGAGAGCCGAGGGGCGCTCGCTGGAAAAAACGAGCGCGTGCCTGTTCCGACGGAGTGCGAGCTTGGTATGGTGGGTATAGCAACTATGGTGTCCAAGGCAGCCAGGGGAGGTTTGCGGAGATGAAACTCGGTTGCGTCATTATGGCTTCGGGCGAGGGCAAGCGGTTTGGCTCTAACAAGATGCTTGCCGACATCTATGGCGAGCCGCTGATTGCCCGGACCATCGATTCGGTTCCCCGGGGCTTTGACGTCGTGGTTTCGACGCGTTGGCCCGAGGTCGTCCAGATTTGCGAGGACAAGCATTGCCCGTGCGTGCTGCACGATGGCACGTTGAGGAGCGAGAGCGTGCGTGCCGGCCTTGCCTGGGGAGCCGATCGCGGCTGGAAGGGTTGCCTGTTTTTGCCGGGTGACCAGCCGCTCGTGAGCTCGGATTCTTTTAAGGCCATGGTTCGTGCATTTGACGAGCGTGGCCGCAAGCATCCGGTGCGCTTGGCGTGCAATGGTGAGCCTTCGAGCCCGGTGCTCTTCCCGGCGCAGCTGTTCGATACGCTTATGCGTCTTGAGGGCAAGGACGGCGGAGGCTCGATTCTCAGGGGCCGCACCGACATTGCGTTGGTCGAAGCGCGTGCCTACGAGTTGTGGGATGTCGATACCGCCAAGGGCCAGCGCCGCATAACGGAGCATATCGCGGCCTGCTCGTATTTTGATCGCGTGGCCAACTGTATGAATCGATAAGGAGCAACATGATCATCATCAAAAACGGCGCGCTCGTGACGCCCCAGGGGCTTCGTCGCGCCGACCTTGCCATGGATGGCGATAAGATCGTGCGGATCGCCGCGACGATCGAGCCGGGCACGGATGATACCGTCCAGGACGCCACGGGCTGCTGGGTATTCCCCGGCTTTATCGACGGCCATACGCACATGCAGTGTTGGACCGGCATGGACTGGACGGCAGATAGCTTTGAGACCGGCACACGCGCGGCTGCCTGCGGCGGTACCACGACCATCGTCGACTACGCGACGGCCGATCGCGGCGTGACCATGCCCGATGCCCTTGCCGAGTGGCATCATCGCGCCGACGGCACCTGCACGGCCAACTATGCCTTCCATATGGCACTTGCCGAGTGGAACGAGCGCAACCGCGCCGATCTTTCGGCCATGCGCGAGGCGGGTGTATCGTCGTTTAAGACCTACTTTGCCTATGACCACCTGCGCCTGGACGATGCCGAGACCCTTGAGGTGTTGGAGGAGCTCAAGCGCGTGGGCGGCATCCTGTGCGTGCATTGCGAGAACGGCACGCTGGTTAACGCGCTGCAGAAGCGCGTGTTCGAGCAGGGGATTCACGGGCCCGAGGGCCACGCGCTCAGCCGTCCGGACGTGTGCGAGGGCGAGGCCGTGAGCCGTCTGCTGTACCTAGCGCACCTTGCCGGTGACGCCCCGGTCAACGTGGTGCATCTTTCGACCAAGCTGGGGCTCGAGGCCATTCGTGCGGCCAAGGCGCGCGGGCAGAAGAATATCTATGTCGAGACCTGCCCTCAGTATCTGATGCTCGACGACACCTGCTATTTAGAGCAGGGCGAGGACGGCTTTGCAGGCGCCAAGTATGTGATGAGCCCGCCGCTTCGCCACGCAGGCGACCGCGCTGCGCTGCGCGAGGCGCTTGTGGCCGGCGAGATCGATACTATCGCCACCGACCACTGCAGCTTTAACCTGCACGGGCAAAAGGACCGCGGCCGCGACGACTTCCGTGCGATTCCCAACGGCGGACCCGGCGTGGAGCATCGCCCCGTCGCGATTGCCACGAGCTTTGAGGGGCAGCTGGGCCCCGAGGACCTCTGCCGCTTGATGAGCGAGAACCCGGCGCGCGTGTTTGGCATGTACCCGCGCAAGGGCTGTCTTGCCGAGGGCTCCGATGCCGACGTCTGCGTGTGGGATCCCCAGGCGCGCTGGACCATTCGCGCGGCGACGCAGCATCAGGCCGTGGACTACACGCCGCTCGAGGGTTTTGAGGCACATGGCCGCGCCAAGGCCGTCTACGTCAACGGCGTGCTGGTGGCGCGCGACGGCGAACCCACCGGAGCCCAGCCCGGTCGTTACGTGCCCCGCTAGCAAGAAGTTCACCGGATCCCCTCCGCAGTTGCGGTGAAATAGTTCCTGTTTAGCCGCCAAATAGGCCGTTTCAGGAACTATTCCACCGCAACTTATAGGTCTGCTGGGGCAGCGCTGGCTATTTGAGGCTGGTGGCGATGATGGGGCGGTTGAGGGCTGCCTCGAAGCGGTTGGCCATTGTGGGGTCGTTGAGCGTGTCGACCTGGTTGAGCATGATGCGAGCGGTGCTGAGCCCCAGCTCCTGCAGCTCGTCATTGAGCACCCGGGCGACGCGCTCGGGCGTGGCGATGTCGGTGGCCTCGCAGCCGCAGCGTTCGCAAAAGAGCTCGGGGCGGTGGACAGCCTCATCGACGGGTCTGCCAAAACCTGAGGCGCCGACGATCCAGACGATGTTGGTCGTGCCAGAGGGAATCACCGGCTCCCAGGCGGCGTGGGCCTTGAGCGGGAGCCGCTTGCTGCCATCCGTCTCGGCCAAGACGTAGTTAAAGCGCTGCGCCAGTTGGTCGAACGGCTCGGCGGGGGCGGAGAGCTTGCCTGTCTCCGGGTCCAAGACGCCTGCCTGGCAGATGCTTCCGCGCGCAAGGCCCGCGCAGGCCTCGCAGGTGCAACCGGGGACATGTGCGGCGCCCGGTTTCCAAGGTGCGGCGTCCAGGCGACGATTCGACCCGTCCCATGGCACGCCGGCGACGGGAAACATATGCGTGGTGGTGCAGAGGAGCACGCGGCCGCCAGCGCGCATGAGCTCGAGCCCCAGCGTCTTCAGCAACGTCGACTTGCCGCCACTGCCGATAATCGCGGTAATGCCCGGCTCGATCCTGAGCGCCGAGGCAAGATTGCCGCTAACCGTTTCCATCTGTTCACCGCCGTATAATACTGTGATAATAAATAATCATCAGAGTAGCGGTCGAACCGCTTTTGCTCTGCTCAAACCGTAGCACAGGGAGGTGCCCCGGGAATGCTCGTTTATGTTCGCGGCGCCGGCGATATCGCCACGGGTGTCGCTGCCCGTTTGGTACGCGCCGGCGTGTCGGTTGTCATGGCCGATATCGCGGTTCCCACGTGCATCCGTCGCACAATCAGTTTTTGCGAGGCCATTCGCCTGGGCGAGGTCCAGGTCGAGGGCATTCGCGCTCGCTTGGCGCAGACGCCGGCAGAGGCGCTTGCAATTATCGAGGCCGGAGACGTCGCCGTTGTGGTAGACCCCCAGGCCAAGATGCTCGACGAACTGAAGCCCGCTGCCGTGGTCGACGCGATTCTGGCCAAGCGCAACTTGGGCACCACGCGCGATATGGCGCCTGTCGTCATCGCCGTGGGGCCGGGCTTTACCGCGCCGGTTGACTGCGATGCCGCAGTCGAGACCATGCGCGGTCATTTCCTCGGCCGTGTCATTACCCAAGGTTCGCCCCAGCCCAACACGGGGGTGCCGGGTGTCATCGCCGGGTATGGCAAGGAGCGCGTTATCCACAGCCCCGCCGCCGGCGTGTTTAGGTCCGACCGCGCAATCGGCGACATCGTGAGTGCCGGCGATGTGATCGGGTATGCGGGTGATACTCCCATGGTCACGCAGATTGACGGCTGCCTGCGCGGCCTTTTGGCCGACGGCGTTCAGGTGACCGAGGGCTTTAAATGTGCCGACGTCGACCCGCGCAGCGATGCCAGCTATATCAACTATATTTCGGACAAGGCGACGTCGGTCGGCGGCGGCGTGCTCGAGGCGCTCGCCATGCTCACCGACGTTTTTAGGGGATAGGAAGCGGCGATGGAAAAGCTCGATGTGGTGAATGCAGCGCTTGGCGCCCTGAAGGCTGGTAAGACGTGCGAGCTGGTGGTCGTGGCCGGAACGGCGGG
>CABQLM010000075.1 GCA_902465105.1 uncultured Collinsella sp. | reverse complement strand
ATCAAGATACGTTCTATAAAGGAGACGCTATGTCGAATGTCCCCACCATCACCCCGGGCCCAGACGATACCGAACACACACCGGAAAACGTAACCGAAACCTTACCGCTTATTACAAGCGTCCCCAATACGCAGCAAAACGATAACGTACAAGGTAGCGCCGGGATATCCGACGATGAAGCTTATGCCAAACTCAAGGCCAAGCGCGCCGAGCGCCGACATAAGAAGCTCATCCGACGCGGTATCGCGGCCGGCATCATGGGCGGCATTATCCTGATAGCCATTATCGCGAGCATTGTCCTCAATTCGCAACCGCAATCTGCAGGCGGACCCGTGACCGATATGGCCATGGAAGGCACCTTTACCACGACCGTCGAGGCAAAAGGACAGCTCAAGCCCATTTCGGCCTCAGTCGTCTCCCCTTCTGTCGACGGTACGGTGGCACAGATCAACGCGCAGTCCGGACAGAGCGTCAACGAGGGCGACGTACTCATGACAATCAAAAACGACGAACTCGACAACGCCGTTGCCGAGGCGCAGCGTGCGGTCACGGCCGCTCAGGAAGACTTGAAAAACGCACAGGCAGCACTCGCCGCCGCACAGACAGCACCGGAGACGGATGTCGACGAGGCGACTGCCCCAACGGATGCAACCGCCGACGCCGGCGCCGTTTCTAGCGCCCAGCGCAACCTTGCCTCGGCTCAGGCAACGCTCGAACAGGCAAATGCGAAGGCGGCCGAGCGTACCGTAAAGGCCCCCAGCTCGGGAAGCATCGTCGAACTCAATGCCAAAGTTGGAGCCACGGTAGCCGGAGGCATGGTTATGGGCGAAGGCGACGTGAGCGGCGGCAAGCAGTGCATGCAGATCGCCGACCTCTCAAAGATGAAGGTGACGGTTCAGGTGGGCGAAAAGGACATCGCCAAGATTGCCGTGGGTCAGAGCGCCAACGTGACCTATCCCGCGTTTCCCGATATCGTTAGCAAGGGCACTGTCACGGCTATCGCGTCGGTGGCAAACTCCGACTCCACCTACGGTGGCGGCGGCAGCGTGACCTTTAACGTCGACATCCTCATCGAAGCACCCGATAGCCGCCTTAAGGCCGGAATGACTGCCGAGGTCTCGGTGGTGACCGAGCAGCTCGACGACGTGGTGATGGTGCCGACCATGGCACTGATGAGCGAAGACGGCGAGCACTATTACGTCAATCTGGCCACCGATGACGAAGGAAAGGATACGCGCCGCGTGAAGGTGACCGTCGTGACGCAAAACGACAACGACGCCGTGGTCGGCAAGACGCAGGTCAAGCGCGACGACCAGGGCAATGAGATCAACCCCGACGTGCCGGTTACCAAGCTGCGCGATGGCGACACTATCGTTATGGATACCGGCGCGGGCATAACGGCAGACGGCAACGACGGAATGCCCGCCGACGAGGGCATGTAATGCGCCCCGTCATCGATATCCGCAACGTGCATCGCATCTTTGAGAGCGAGGCAGGCTGCGCGCACATCCTCCATAACGTGAGCCTAGCTGTAGAGCCGGGCGAGTTTGTGGCCATCACCGGCCCCTCGGGCTCGGGCAAGTCGACGCTCATGAACATCCTAGGTTGCCTGGACAAACCGACGGCGGGTGACTATTACATGCAGGGGCTCAATGTCGCCGAACTCGACGATGATGAGCTCACCGGGGTACGCGCGCTAAGCATCGGCTTTGTCTTTCAGAGCTTCAACCTGCTGCCGCGCCTGTCGGTTATCGAAAACGTGATGCTGCCGCTGTCCTACACCAATGTGCCGCGCAACCAGCGCGAGATGCGTGCCGTACACGCACTGCAGGCCGTCACGCTACCGGTCGACCATTGGGATCACCGCATATCAGAACTCTCGGGCGGACAGATGCAGCGCGTCGCCATCGCGCGCGCCCTCGTCAACGATCCGCCCATCATCCTGGCCGACGAGCCCACGGGAAACCTGGACTCGGCAACCGGGGCGCTCGTCATGGAAACCTTCCACAAGCTCCAAGAGCGCGGCAAGACCATCGTGCTCATCACGCACGACCCGGGCATTGCCGCCGAGGCAGACCGAGCCGTAACCATTCGCGACGGGCACATCCATGACGGCGCGTATATCGCACACGCATCGAATACGCTACGCGGGGCCGTCAACAACCTACCCACGATTTCTGCACCTTCTACAGCGCCGAAAGGAGAGAAGGCATGAGCACCCGCGATCTTGTTCAAGAAGCCCTGCACTCGCTCGAGGCCAACAAGGGGCGCAGCCTGCTCACCATCCTGGGTATCGTCATTGGCATCGCCTCGGTCATAGCCATGACCTCGCTCATCGGCGGCATTCAAAACAGCCTGGTCAACAGTCTGGGCCTCAACGCAGCTCGCATGGTGCAGATCTACTCGTCCCAAGAGCTCACCGATTCGGACGTCGAGAAACTGCGCAAGATGGTGCCGCAAATCGAGCAAATCGGCATCGTCGACAGCGCCTATTCCGAGTACAAAGTTGGAGATAAAAGCTATACCGTCATGGCCCAGGGCGTCGATAGCGAGATGCTCGACGCCGTGGGCGCCAGCAAGATCGTGGCCGGTCGCACCTATAACGACATCGAGTCAAAATCCGGCGCGCGCGTAGCGCTCATCGGCCGCGGCGGCGCCGAGCAGCTGTACGGCAATGAACAGGACGCGATCGGCAAGACCATCAAGGTCTCGAGCGGAGACGTGCAGATCGTCGGCGTTATCGATGGCGGAAACGACTCCATGGGTTCGCTGAGCCTGTACATGCCACGAGCAACGATCTCCGAGCTCTACGGTGATGACAATCCGTCGTTTCCCAGCGTGACGGCGCTCGCCGCCGAGGGCACCGATATGGACGAGCTCTGCAAGACAATCGAGTCCAAAGTGCGAAGCATGAAGGGCATCTCGGAGGACGACGAGTACGAGAGCGTGTCGGCAAGCTCCATGAAGAGCGCTATCGACGCCCTCAACTCCTTTATGGGCGCCTTCTCGCTCATCATGGGCGCGGTTGCCGGCATTTCGCTGCTTGTGGGCGGAATCGGTATTATGAACATGATGCTCACCAACGTGACGGAGCGCATCCGCGAAATTGGCATTCGCCGCGCCCTGGGCGCAAGCCGACGCGATATCACCGCCCAGTTTTTGGCCGAATCCTCGGCGCTGTGCATCACCGGTGGCATTTTGGGTGTCGTGATTGGCTATCTGCTGGCCTGGGGGCTCACGTTCTTTGCCACCAACTCGGGCATTATGAGCGAGTTTGGAGCAACCGGGTCGATTACGCCGAGCTTCTCCATAACGACCGTGCTGATCGCGTTTGCCGTATCGGTCGGCATCGGCGTGATCTTTGGCTTCTACCCCGCCCGCCGCGCCGCAAAGCTCGATCCAGTCGAGTGCCTCCGCTACCAGTAAGCCAGCACCAATAAGTTGCGGTGAAATAGGGACTGTTTATGCTGTTAATAGGCTATATCTAACCCTATTTCACCGCAACTTAGAGAGCGTCTGGTATAACGCTTCACCCCAAATCAAATTGATTCGTTGAATAGACACAATAGGGATTCTTTACACGTTTTTAATTCCACATATGGGTATTATCACACACAAAGCACACGTGAAAGGATATGCCCATGTCGCTTACACAGTCAGCGGAGCGTGCAGCGCTCAACAAACTTATCGATCATCTCAACGACAACCCGCAAGAAAACATCGACAAAATCATGGATCTCGTGAACAAGCTGGTCCCCGGCCGCGTATTTCCCGTGCAACGCGAGGCGTTCACCAACGTCGTCAAGAGCCGCGGCAATTGGTATGACTTGATCATGCGCATCTTTAGCCTCAATCCCAAAATGCGCACCAAGTTGCTCAAAGCGCTCATTGTCGACGGTAACCTGCTCGCCTGGCCACAGCAAGAAAAGAACCGCGAGAAATACCAGTGCAATATTCCGTGGGCCATCCTGCTCGACCCTACAAGTGCCTGCAACCTGCATTGCACGGGCTGCTGGGCCGCCGAGTATGGCTATAAGCAAAATCTATCCTTCGATGACATCGATTCCATCGTCACACAGGGCAAAGAACTCGGCACGCACATCTACATCTATACCGGCGGCGAGCCACTCGTCCGCAAGCACGACCTGATCAGAATTTGCGAAAAGCATCAGGACTGCGTGTTTCTCTGCTTCACTAACTCCACGCTTATCGACGAGGCGTTCTGTGACGATATGATCCGCGTTGCAAACTTTGTCCCTGCCATCAGCGCCGAGGGCAACGAGCACACCACCGATGCCCGCCGCGGCAAGGGCACATACGAAAAGATCGAACACGCCATGAAACTCCTGCGTGAGCGAAATCTGCCGTTTGGTATCTCGACCTGCTGGACCAGCGCCAACGCCGATACTGTCGCCACCGAGGAAAATATGGACTGGATGATACGCGAGGGAGCCCTCTTCTGCTGGTATTTCTACTTTATGCCGGTCGGCCGCAGTGCAACCAACGAGCTTATGCCCACGCCTGAGCAGCGCGAACACATGTACCGTTTTATTCGCGAGATGCGCGAGAAAAAGCCGCTCTTTACCCTCGACTTCCAAAATGACGGTGAGTTCGTGGGCGGCTGCATCGCCGGCGGGCGACGCTACCTACATATCAACGCGGCGGGAGACGTGGAGCCGTGCGTATTCATTCACTACTCCAATGCCAATATCCACGACGTAAGCCTGCTCGACGCACTTCGCTCTCCCCTCTTTATGAAGTATTACGAAGGCCAGCCTTTTAACGACAACTACCTCAAGCCTTGCCCCATGCTCGAGAACCCCGATGTACTGCCCAAAATGGTCGCCGAGGCAGGCGCCATGAGCACCGACCTGGTAGAGAAGGAATCTCCCGAACAACTGCGCGAGAAGACCAGTACCGCCGCAAAAGCTTGGTCATCCGTGGCAGAGCGCATTTGGAACGACCCCAAAGATCCGCTCTACACCAAGCGCCATGACGATATGACACAGGGCATGGCCGATAGCGATATGCACAAGTTTGAAAAGCAGGGCCGCAAGCTTAAATCAAACTGCTAGTACCCCATCATCGATAGAATAAAAAGTGCGGGCGCCCCAAGGTATTTTAGGGCGCCCGCACCATCTATGGCATATATCCCCTAAGTTGCGATGAGATAGGGGCTGACCATGTCTTCTACCAGCAAAAACAGACACTATTTCACCGCAAGTCATTTAGGGGTCGATTGGGGTAAGTTGCCAACAGTTGGTCTAATCCAATCGAGACTCCAGACTTGATAGGCCGTTGAGCGTCAGATCGTTGGCGACCGCCGAGACGCGCTCGATGGGAACCGAGCCATCGGACAATGCCCACGTGCGATAGATGCCGATAATGCCGGACAGCAGAAACGCCAGGTAGTAATCGAACAACTCGTCCTTTAGACCCTCGGGCAGCAGATCGCGCTCAGCGATCTCGTGCTCGAGCGGCACGCGCAGGCGAGCCATAAAGTCGTCGAGCGGAATGTTTTCAATCAACTGGCGATTGAGCACCAGGTTATTGCACAGCGCCTCGTTAACGGTCTTGAAAAAGGACGCCGCAGCGCCAAGTGCACGCTCGTTGGTGTCGCCACCCATGGAGGAAAGCGTCCTCTCGACCGAATCGACGATCATCTCGACCACATCGACGGCAATGGCGTCGAGCAATCCATCGACCGTGCCAAAGTGCACATAAAAGGTCTTGCGGTCGACGTTTGCCTCGCGCGCGATGGCGCTCACCGTAATATCGGCCAGGGGCTTATCCATGAGCAGTCGCTCAAACGCCGAAAGAATCGCATTGCGACTGCGGACGATACGGCGGTCAAGGCGCGGTTTGGTGGTAGCCATAGACGTGTCCCCTTCATATCAACTGCCCACCTATCACTCATGTACAAGTGGGAGATAATCAACGTAAGAGGATTATCCTACATCTCGCATAACAATGACGAGCATCATTAAGAACGCACGTCTCGCCGACAGAGCTCTAGGGCCGCTTCTTTTTATTGAGTGCCGCGGGGGAAACGCGGATACCGTCGACAGTCTGACGAACGTAGGTCTTCCGTACCGGTATAGAGGCCACAGCAGCCTTTTGAGCACGTTGATTGGGGTCCACGGTAACCTGGCACGCAGGATGTGCCTTAACAGGCGCAGAAGGCTTCTGAGGCGTGCGTCCGAGCTTGCGCATCACACGGTCCCAGCGCGCATGGATACTCTCGTTGTGAGCGCTCTTAAGGCCCAGCAAAGGCGCGGCCAAAATGGTCGGCGCGATAAAGGTGATCAGACGCCACAGCAGATAGCCGGCAGTCGATGCCGTGCCAAAAAAGTGTCCTAGGAACAGCGCGAAGCCGCCCTCGGCACCACCAGTGCCACCGGGCAGCGGAACAGCGGAGCTCAGCAGCTGAACAAAGGCACTTGCGGCCATGACCGAGAAAAAGTCGACATCGTGTTGACCGAAGGCAAGCATCAAAAAGTAGGGAACCAGGTAGAAAAACGCCAGCTGAAGCATAGTGATGACGACCGTGAGCAACATGGATGAAAAATGGCCGGCAGAGAGTTTGAATTTCTCAGAGAACGAGTAGATCTCGCCATCGACAAAGGTACGCCAGCCCTCGATCTTAGTGGCGGAAACACCCATGCGCTCGAGCCAGTTGATAATGCAATGTGCGACGCGTGTGACGGTCTTGGGCATCAACGCCACGGCAAAGATACCGAGCAGGATGCAGCAGTGGCCACCAAAACTAAAGACGCACAGCAGCGTCATGTCGCCATAGCGCTCGGCGAAAAACGGCATGCGGGCGAGCAGCAGAATGGCACCCCATGCCACCAAACCAAACTGGTACACGATAAAGCGGGTGAACTGCGTGGCACCCGCTTCGCCCACATTTTGTCCGGCTTTGGTCAGGCGATAAATCTGGGCAGGCGTAGAGCCCATCATCATGGGCGTCAGGTTGCCAAAGAAGATTCCACTCGCCTCGACCGAAATGAGGTCGCGGATGCCGACGGGCGAATCGGGGTCGAGCCAAACGGCGATCGCGTACGCCACGATGCCAAATACGAGATACAAAAACATGCAAAAGCATGCAGCGAAAAGCCAAGGCATCTGAACGCTGGACATAGCGGCCCAAAACTGCCCCATCTGCCCGGTAACGACCAGATAGACGATATAGCCGATCAGCACAACGCCGATGAAGATGGCGCCGCGACGCGCGCTCTTGTTGTCATCGCCGCCAGAAACCTCGACCTGAGGCTTGGGCGCATGCTGAGAGGACTCCGTCATGAGGCTCCTTTTAACCGTCTAAGTATCTGGCCTATTGTACCCGTATGAGAGATGAGCAAAACGGAAAGCTATGAGCAAATGGGATTAACAGACCAGACCACTTGCAATAAAAAACCCGGCCTTCTAATGAAAGACCGGGTATCTAAAACATGGTAGCCCGTACCAGATTCGAACTGGTGATCTCCGCCTTGAGAGGGCGGCGTCCTAAACCGCTAGACGAACGGGCCATATGTAGCAAATGCAATGGCTGGGATGGAGGGAGTCGAACCCCCATTGACGGAACCAGAATCCGCTGTCCTGCCATTAGACGACATCCCAATGACTGCATCGCTGCGCTCGGCTGTGCCTTTGCGCAAGAAAGAAATATACGGGAAATATCGCAATGGCGCAAGTCTTAAAAATGACTTTTTTAAAAATGCCCCGATTCCAGCCAACTCGTGAAGAACCTGTGAAGGTACATACTCATCCTTCATGGATGATGAATGCCGAAACGCATGCCCAGCAAGCGCATCGCAATCTACGGCCCGCGCGAATGGGCGCGGCTCAAGAGCTAGCCCGGAACGAACTGTCGGCATAAGCCGCACCTCGGTTTTACGCTCAAAACGGGATGCAGTTTCCGCAAGGGCGTCCACCGGAAAGCTCGGCCCGAAATCCGTGTTCGAAACGGGATGCGCTTTCCTTATGAGCCTCGGGACTGCGGACAAAAAGTTGGACCGTTGAGGTCCGGAACGGAGTCCG
>CABQLM010000074.1 GCA_902465105.1 uncultured Collinsella sp. | reverse complement strand
TGTCGCAGATCGGCGACCCCGACGCGGCGCACGACGCGGGCGTTATCGACGATGACGAGTACGTGGAGCGGAAGGCGCGAAAGCTCGCCTACACCTCCGCGCTCGCCGCCTACGCCAACGGCGAGGTGCCCGACCTCCCGGCGCTGCTCGAACAGATGCGCGAGCAGGCGTCCCAGCCGACGCAGACCGAGACCAACACGGCGAACATCGACTACCTGCTCATGACCGTGGGAGGTGACCAGTAATGGCTACGAAGAAAACCGTTGAGCATTCCAAGCACTTCGCGAAGGTCAAGAAGTACTACGACAAAGACCTTTGGAGCAAAGCGCGAGTGCATAAGGCCGTCAAGTGCAAGTGGATCACCGCCGACGAGTACAAGGAGATCACCGGCGAGGAATACACGGCCGAATAGGCGGAAGGAGGGCGCCCAGGATGGAAGTGCTCAAACTTTTTGCGCCTTACGGACCGGCTTGGCTTGGAGGCGTGCTCCTGACGCTCGTTGCGTTCTACTTCGGGAGACAGTTTCTCGAGGAGTACAAACGCCAAAACCAACGGAAGGGCGAACTCGACCTGAAGCGCGAAGAGCGAAAGCAGGCCGAAGTAGACGAGAGGGCGCAGCGCGACCGCGAGCGGTCCCAGATGGAGGGCCGCATCGCCGCCCAGATGGAGCGCAGCAACACCCTGATTGAAGGAATGAAAACGCTCATGGAGTCGGTTGTCGCGTCAAATGACGTCCTCCACGCGGACCTGGTCCACAGTCAGGCGCGCAGCCAGGGCATGGCCGAGAAGGTCGACCATATCTACGACCGAGTCGACCTCATGTACGACAAGGAGACAGGGAGATAGAGATGACTGATATACAGGCAGGGCTCACGGTGCTGACCGTCCTCGTGGTGCCCTATATCGTGCAGGCTATCAAGACGAAGGCGATGACTGGCAATGTCGCCCGCTGGACGGCCATTGCAGTATCGGCGCTGTGCGGCGCATTGACGGCCATGGCCGGGGGTATGCCGACTGACCCAACGGCGTGGGTTACGTCCATCTTCGCCGCGGTCGGTGGCGTGCAAGTGGCATACGCCGCCTTCAAGAGCGTGGGCGTTACCGACAAGTGGCTCGACGCGCTCCTGGCGCTCGGCGACGTGAAGAAGGAGGGCTAGCCATGGCAAAGCTGTTCATCATCTGCGGTCACGGAGCCGGCGACCCCGGATGCTGCGGCGGCGGCTATACCGAGGCGGAGCGAGTCCGCGCCCTCGGCAAGCGCATCAAGGAGCTCGGCGGCTCCGAGGTCGAGCTGGGCGACATGTCCCGTAACTGGTACGCCGACGGCGGCATCAACCGCCTGAACACCGACGCCCCGGTGGTGGAGCTGCACATGGACGCCAGCGGAATCGCGACCGCGCACGGCGCCCACGTCATCATCAAGTCCGGCTTCGAGCCCGACGATTACGACAAGGCCCTCGCCGACAAGCTGTCGGCGTTCATGCCCGGCCGCGCCGAGAAGATCGTGCACCATTCCGAGCTCGCCAACGTGAACCGAGCCGCGGCACGAGGCATCAACTACCGACTGTGCGAGAACGGCTTCATCGACAACGACGGTGACCGCGAGAAGTTCAACTCCAACATCGACGAGCTCGCGCGTATCTACCTCGAGTGCTTCGGCATCACCGCGTCGAGCGCCCCAGCGCCCTCGACACAGGCGCAGCCCGCGCCGCAGGATACGACCGAGGACTTCGGCGGCAAGTACCGCTGTACCGTCTCCGCGCTCAACGTGCGCGACGCGCCGTCCCTCGGCGGCAATGTCGTCACCAGCTACTCAAGCGGCCAGACCGTCGTGCTCGACGACTGGTACAAGATCGCGGACGGCTACGTTTGGGGCCGCTACACGTCGTACAGCGGTCACACCCGCTACGTCGCGGTCGGCAAGGCCACGGGCAAGCCCGAGGCAGACGACTTCCTCGTTAAGGCGTAGCTATGCCGTACCCGAGCCCGGCCGATGAGGACAGGAACGGCGGCTGCGGGCTGATCGTCCTGCTCGCGGTCCTGCTGTTCGTCGCGTGCGGCTTCTCGTCGTGCGCGATGAGCGCCTTCGCGAACGGCGGCATGACCGTATCGGAGGCGCGTACCGACGGCCCCATATACGACCTTCCCGAGGACGTGCACCAGCAGATCGTATGCGACCGGCACAACCGCGAGTACCTCCTGCTCACGACCGACGAGGGCGGCGTCTACCTCATCCCGTACCTCGACGAGAACGGCGAGCAGGAGATTATGCCGCAAGCGTAGCGCGTGGTATCCTAAGCAGAACGATGGTCCCGAGCGTGCAGATCTCGGTTCGAGAAGATGTTCGGACGGGGCACCACAGAATCTGAGAAGCCCGTTACCAATTCAGTAGCGGGCTTTTTGTTACCGATATGCCGGGATTCGAACCCGACAGGGTGCGGAGCTGAGGAAACGCGTGAGCGTTTTCCAGCGCAGCACGCAAGGAGCGAAGCAACGCAGCGGAAGCGGGCGGCGCCAGCCGCCCGCGGACATCCCGCTGGGGGCACCACAGCATCTAAAAAGCCCGTCACCCCCATGGTGACGGGCTTTTTGCTACCCACGTGCCGGAATTCGAGCCCAACAGGGTGCGGAGCCGAGGAAACGCACCTACGCTTCGACCCTAACAAGTAATTAACTTTGTCCCTAACAATACGATATCTGAAACGTCCGCATCGAAGAACATTGCTTGGGACAGCTCCGCCTCCATTAGTTGCAATGTTGGCAAGCTTTCTTGTCAATCGCACGTCTTGAAAGACTATCCCAACTTCAAAATCGCTGTGAGTTCCGAGGGTGCCGGGAAACAGCACATTCCCTCAACTCGCACCCTGCACACAGCATAAATACCTCCGATCCGTACATCGATAAAACAGCGCCGCGTGTAGTCCAGTTCCCTGGTCTCGATTTGTAAATTTGTTGGCGAAGTCCAGGCATACGCTGCAAACAGCTTGCGAACATCCCATGCGGGGGCATCGTCCCTCTCAGCTTCATGAGTCACGAAAGGAAAGAGGTCTCCAACTCCGGCCCCATCACCCGATTTGCAAACCCAAGACTCGTAGCCAGCCCTCACGACGTACTCACGACCATCGCGCAACAGAGACAAATCCAGCTCATTTTCATGAAATCGAATATCGATTTCTTCAAAATCCCCGAAAATGCAATGATGAATGCCCTCGAGGCGTAATGAACTCAAACGTCCGCCAGAAGCCAATCCAACTGGCACGGGAATGCTATCGAAGTCACGTTCGGAAGCCACCGTCTTCCGAACACTAGGCTCTTTGAACAATACCTCATACAGCGGGTCAAGCAACGCCTTACTTCCTGTCGTGGAACTCGAGCAAGCGATGACAAGGCCATCTGTGGGCCGTATGTAGCACAGCTGCCCAAAAAGGCCAGCGCATCTGAATCCGCCACGCCGGCACATCCAAAACTGGTATCCATAGCCATTGCTGTCTTCAGTCGCCTCAGACGGATAAAAGGGGCTCGTTTCCACCTGAATCTTCGTCGCCTCGGCAACCCATTCCGCGGGAATGATCTGTTCCCCACGCCACTTGCCGCCATCCAGCAAACATTGACCAAACTTAGCCAAATCCGGTGTCGAAAGGTGAAGACCAAAACCTCCGGTCGTATGACCGGCTTGATCCTCTTCCCACCACCAACTTCTAATGCCTAACGGCGTAAACAAACGTTCGGCGAGATAATCGGATTCTTTCGTTCCACTTATGCGTTGCACGAGCATACTCAATAAATGTGAACACAGCGAATCATAGTGAAAGACCTCGCCCGGCTTCCAGTCAAACTCACGATGAAGAACCTCATGTGCCCAGTCGTCTCCCGCGCCAATATACGAAAGGTCACTCTCCTGCCCCATCGTCATAGTCAGCAAATTGCGAACCGTCACATTGCGAAAGCGCTCATCCGCGATCTCGCCTTCATATTCTGGGAAGTATGAAATCCAGCGATCGGCCAGCGACAACCGTCCTTCATTCACCAACATCCCGACAGCAACCGAGGTAAAGGACTTAGTCACAGAATAGAGCGGGTGAACGTGTTCGAGGGCGAATGGCGCAGCCGCATGCTCAAAGACGACTTCACCATCTTGTCGAACCACGATCGAGCGGACTTCCACGCCCGCGGACCTCCACGCCGCAAGGCACGCCTCGCCCATCCTATTGTCAAAGATAATATTAGACACTCTCAACCACTGCCTCTCAAACGAAACCAGCACAAGACAAGGTCGCCCTCGGCGCTTATCCAAGGACGACCTCGTCTAATTGCTGGCGCGCGGGGAAATACTTGTCCCGCGGCTCCACTTCTTTGGCTACTTTGCAGCCTCTACCGCCGGCACGTCCTCCTTGTACGTCGCATACGTAAGCAGGAACGAAATCACGCTGGAAACCACAATGGCTATGATTACGTAAATCAGGTAGTTCGCGCCCATTGCACCGGACGGGTCAATGAAGCCCGGGAAGGCGCAGAAGCCGCCGCCGGTGAAGGCGAACATCTTGGTGCCAAGAGCGCCGATGATTAGGCCGCCGGGCACAGAGGCGATGCAGCTCATGACAAAAGGCTTCTTGCGCGGAAGGGTCACGCCGTAGATGCAGGGCTCGGTGATGCCGAAGAAGAAGCCCGAGATGAACGCCGGCCATGCAAGCTGCTTGAGCTTTGCGTCCTTAGTCTTCAGAAGGATAGCGAGGACGGCAAGGGACTGAGCGTACGAGCAAACCATGTACGGCGCCATGACAATATCCCAGCCCTGGGAGGCAATGTTCACAAGCATGAGAGCAATGACACTCCAGTGGAAGCCGAAGATGACCATAGGCTGCCAAATGGCAGTAAGCACGATGCCGCCGAGCGCGCCGCCGATGACAGGCAAGCTGTAGAGGGAGTTAAACAGCAGGCTCATGAGGTTCGTGATCAGGGTGGCAATCGGGCCAATAATCAAATAGGTAGCGGGGACCATCACAACGAGCACGCACGTAGGCACAAAGAAGAACTTTACATACTCAGAGAAATGCTTGCGGCACCACTTCTCCAGCTTTGCCGCGAACCAAACAGAGATGATAATCGGAATGACAGAGCTCGTATAACCCGAAGACGGCATGATGACGGGTATGCCGAGGAAAGTCGTGTAGTAGTTCATGGCAAAGGGAGTGCCGGCAAGCACCGTTCCCAAAACATCGCCAGATGTGATGTTGACCATCGCCGGATACGTAAGTGCGATACCGAGCGTCATGCCAACGAACTCACTACAGCCAAACTTCTTTGCCGCGGTATAGCCAAGGATGATCGGCAGGAAGTAGAAGAAGCCGTCACCAGCCGCATATAGAATCTGGTACAAGCCGTCTGTTGCCGTAATCCATCCGAGGGCGACGAGAATACTCAAAACACCCTTGATCATGCCCGCGGCACACAGCACCGCAAGAATCGGCTGGATTACGCCTGAAATAGTATCGATAAGGGCACTAACAAGGTTTCCTTTCTTGACGGGCTCACCATCAAGATTAACCTCGCCCAGCCCCTCGACACCAGAAGCGGCAACCGCGGCATCGTAAACATCCTCAATCACATTGATGCCGACAACAACCTGATACTGGCCATTCGCGTTAATTACCTGAATGACGCCTTTATGGGACTCGATTGCCTTAGTATCGGCCTTCGTATCGTCACGCAGTTTGAAGCGCAGGCGCGTCATGCAGTGCGAGATGCTCAGGATGTTTTCCTTACCGCCGACGAGGCCAACTACGTCCTCGCCGAGCTTGCGATTTGCAAGCTCTTTGCTTTCGCTCATGGTTTTCCTCCCATGCGACCTGTCCAAGGTCGGCCGCCCACCATCATTCACTAAATTGATTTCCGATACTAGTGAAGTTCTGGCCAGAACTCCTTATTCGCCTCAATGAGATCGTCAAGGATCTTCTTTGCAACGGAGGCAGAGGGGACCGTCTTCGAAAGCGTCAGCGCCTGCCAAAGCTCCTGATAGGAATGGTCGACCCAAGCAGACACTGCAAGCTTTTCGACCGAGACCTGTTCCTCCATAAGTCCTTTCTGGAATTGCGGAATCTCACCTTGGCAAATTTTCTCGTAGCCGTCGCTGCCGACGATGCAGGGTATCTCGACCATAGCCGTTGGGTCAAAATTGGACACAGCCCCGTCGTTGGGAACAATCAGCGAGAAACGTTCACGAGTGTTCTCTGCCAAAGCGCGAGCGAGATCGACAATGTACTCAGCGTGGGTATCTGGCTTAAGGCCGAAACCCTCAGACGTGCCCTTTTCGATAATCTGGCGGGCGGTGCCGAAGACGCGTTTCTCGCGACCTTCACGGACCTCGTCGGTGCGAGTGTGGTTGGGGTCGGTATGCTCAACCACATAGTCCGGGAAGAGATAGTACTTGAGGTAGGTGTTCGGGATGGTATTCGGATCGAGCGCGTAAACATCCTTAGCCTTACGGAACGTCTGGTCCCAAGACGCATCGACGAATTCAAGGCCGGAATCCTCGCCGGCATAACCGTTTTTAGCCATTTGGGCCTTGATAGTGGGCATAAGATCATTGCCAGCACGGTCGTGAATCTTTGTCCACCAGCCAAAGTGGTTGAGGCCGTAGTAGCCGACGACGAGGTCGTTGTGGTCCTTGAGACCACACATCTGAGCCATGATATCCATCAGGGCTATTGGCATATCGCAAATGTTGATAATCTTTGAATCCGGGCGAAGACGGCGTGTTGCCTCAGCAACGATCGCCGCGGGGTTGGAGTAGTTGAGCATCCATGCGTCGGGACTGTATTTCTCCATGTAGTCAAGGATCTCGAGTACGCCGCCAATGGAGCGCAAGCCATAAGCAATGCCACCAGGACCGCAGGTCTCTTGGCCAAGAACGCCATAGCGCAGGGGGATCTTCTCGTCCTTATCGCGCATAGCGTATTTGCCAACGCGAATCTGGGCAAGTACAAAGTCGATGCCTGTGAAGGCCTCCTCAGGGTCGGTCGTATAGCTGAAGGTTACCTCTGGAGCATTCTCCCTGATGTAGATGGCACATGCCTTGGCAATTGTCCCCTGACGCTCGGCATCGTTGTCATAGAGCGTAATCCTATTGATGGGGAACACATCACGCTTCGCGAGAAGTGTCAGAACAACACCCGGTGTATAAGTGCTTCCGCCTCCCGCGATAGTAACCGCATAGCTCTGTTTTGCCATTACAAATCCTCCTGTCTAGACATGTACTTGACAACTTGAATTATAGCCACATGATTTGCTATCTGTCTAGACATGTTAAGCGCACGGGTGAACGGTTCATTTATGGCGGTAAGCGGTAACTTTAAGCGTCTTCACTTCCTATAATTGGTAGAAACAGACTATCGCGCCGATTTGACGCATTCCGCACCACCTCTATAAGGAGAGCATTTTGGCAAAGATCCTATACAGTGAAATTTACCGCAGCCTTCGAGAGCGGATTGTCGAAGGCAAGCATCCCGTGGGATCGCTCCTTCCTTCCGAACAAAATCTTTCCAAAGAGTTCTCCTGCTCTCGAATGACGGTGCGCAAGGCTATCTCGCTTCTCGCAAATGAAGGTCTAGTTCAGTCCATTAAAGGCAAGGGAGTCCTCGTAATCGAGACGTCACTTGCAAGCACCAGCAAAGAGGGTGCATTCACCGTAAGCGGCCTTTGTTCGTTCAGCGAATCGGCACACGCGATCGGAGCAATTCCAACGTCAAAAATCGTCTATTTCGAACACGTAAGCACCAATAAGTGTCTAGCCCAGTTGACGGGATTTCCCGAAGGAGAAGACCTGACGCATTTGAAGCTCGTCCGCATGCTCGACGATAAACCGGTCGCTGTCGACCGCCACTACTTCCTAACTTCCTCCGTCCCCGGCTTAAACGAGCAGAATGCCACCCTGTCGCTCTTCCATTACATCGAGGATGAGCTAGGGCTCACCATTGCCGTGAGCAAACGAACGATAACACTCGCCCAGCCCGACGCTGAGGACTGCCGGTTGCTTGGCGTCGATTCTTCTTCGTATCTGGCAGTCGTAACCAGCCAGACATTCGACTCAACCGGAACTCAATTTGAGTACATCGAGGCACGTTATATTCCAAGCATTTTTCATTTTCACGACACGGCAACGCGCACGCCCTTACCCTAGCAAACGGCACGGAGCGGACTCTTCCCTAATAAATTTGTTCAATCAGAACCACCCTTAAAAAGGGTGGTTTGCTCTTAGGGTATAACCCACGGGCC
>CABQLM010000073.1 GCA_902465105.1 uncultured Collinsella sp. | reverse complement strand
CCAAAAAGCCGTTGCCGCCCAGGTAGCTCGGCAGTGCGTAGGCGACGATCGCCACGGCGAACAAAAAGATGGTCTGCGCGCCCTCGGCCGTTGCATGCGCGCACTCAATCAGGCGGCTGGATGTCCAGCCGATGGCAAGGCCCAGGCCCACACCCAGGATGATCTGCTTGGCCAGCAGCACAGGGATGTTAATGTCGCCGCCCGCCGCGAGGGTGGCGAGTACCGCGGTGAGCATGTAGGCGACAGGGTCGTTGGAGCCCGATTCAACCTCGAGCAGCGAGTCGGTGCCGCCCTTTAGCGACAGGTTGTGCTCGCGCAGCACGCTAAAGACGCTGGCTGCGTCGGTCGATGCTACAACCGAGCCCAGCAGCAGGCCGCCGATCCAGTCGAAGCCCAGTGCGAAGTGCGCAAAGGCGCCCGTGATGACGGCAGTGGCGATGACGCCGAGCGTGCTCAGCAGCACTGCGGGTACTGCGACGGGCTTGGCGCGGTCGATGTTGGTGTTAAAGCCGCCGTAGAACATGATGAACAACAGCGCCGTGCTGCAGACGGTTTCGGTGAGCGCGTAGTCGCTAAAGTCGATGTGCGCCGGCCCATTGATGCCCAGCAGCATGCCCAGCGCGATAAAGATGAGCAGGGTGGGGAAGGGGAGTTTTTTCCCGACGGGTTTGATGGTCAGGCACAAAATGATGACGAGGCCGATAAAGAGAAGTATCTGGTTCATGGATAGTGTCCGCTCCTGGGTGGTTGGCGTGGCACGGTCAGCTGTCTTCGGTTATTCGTACCCAAAGGTGGTGGGTTTATGGGTTGAACGGAGGGCGTTCGCGATATCGTCACAGGCGGCGCCGTTTTTCTAGACCATTGGCGGCGGCTCGTACCTACTTTTCAGCTTTACCGCAACGGAGTACAATGGATAACGTTTAAGTTCAACTTGAAGTTTTGAGTTGCGACGACAGAGCTTTAAAGGTAAGGCGAGGAAAGGCGTACCATGGCGATCTATGTGACATCTGATGCCCACGGACACGTGCGTGCGCTTGACGAGGCCCTGTCCAAGATTTCGCTGGCGTCCGAAGATACGCTGTACGTGCTGGGCGACATGATCGATCGCGGGCCCGATCCGGTTGGTGTTATTAAACTGGTGCGTTCGCTGCCCAACGCGCGAGTGCTTAAGGGTAACCACGAGCAGATTATGCTCGACGCGATTATTGGCCAGGATCCGCTCGATGCCGAGACCTGGGATATCAACGGCGGATGGACCACGCGCCAGCAGCTCAACGAAATGGAGTTTGAGGCATACGAGGAGCTGGTACGCTGGGCTGCTGCTCTGCCGCTCTATGCGGTGGCAGAGACTGCCGAGCGGCCGTATCTGCTGGTGCACGCCGGTATTCAGACCGAGGCGGCGCGTGCGTTTTTGCTTGAGCATGGTGTCGATTGCGCCGACGACAGGGGAGCGGTTGATGCCGATAACGAGTTGCTGCAGCAAATGCTCGCCGTGCAGTCGTCCGATGACTTGCTGTGGATTCGCCATGGCTATTGGGATGCCCCGACGGGGCTGCTATCTGCCGAGGGCAAGGGTCCGGTCGTGGTGAGCGGTCACACGCCCACGGTGTCGCTCGGGCGTTATTGCGAGGTAGGCGGCCTGGCGGGACTTGACGAGGAGTCGGGGCGCGGACAGATTGTGCGCCTGGGCGGCGAGGATACCGCCGGCGTGCCCGACCGCATCGACATCGACTGCGCGGCGGCCACCGGTTCCGAGTTCGGCCGCGTAGGCATCCTGCGCCTGGACGACGGGGCCGAGTTCTATGCGAACATCAACCCGGGCGAATAATCGTTGCAAAGGGTAGCGAATTTGGGACGGGGCTTTTTTGACTACTTTTGCCCTTCTGCCCTCTAATTGATTTTTCTGGGACGGGGATTAAATAATCATTTGGCTGCCCGCTGGTTAAGTGAGTAGACTTTTTTGGAAATGCTGAGCACCAAACATATTTGCCTCAACAAAACCGCAGGTCACAGACTTGTGCTTTGTTGGCGTGGTCGGTGATTCCGTAAAAGTCTACTCACTTAGTTCTGCGTGATGCGTATTGCCCGTAACGAGACCCCAGCCGGGATGATTCCATCGCAAATTCCGGTGACCGGGGCAGCTAATTAGGCGCCGTACGGGTTTCGGTCGCGCTCGATGCGCTGGCGGATGTGGGCGTACTCGATTATCAGCAACACCAGCAGCAGGGCCATGATGGTCAGGTAGCTTACGACGGCACCCATCAGCCCCAGCAGGTTGATGAGGATCACCGGGAGCACCACGCTCACGGCAGAGCAGATCAGGTAGATCTTGGTGACGTCTCCAGCGTGGCGCAGCACCGTGATAATGGCGTAGATAAAGTCGATGGCCGCGGTTACGCCGCCGGCGACGACCATCAGCAGCGCCAATGTGCGGTAGCGCTCAAAACTGAGTCCATACATAAAGCTCATGATGGGAATGCCTGGGCCCGCCATAAACGCAGCGCATGCGGCGGTAATGACCACGATGAGCGCCATGACGGCGACAATAATTAAGTCAAAGCGCCTACGCTGACGCGGGTTCGCCCAAATGCTCGACAAGCGTAAGAGCTGCGGTTTATAGATAAATCCAATGCTCAGCAAAATGGCCTGCGCCGGAAAGAATAGGGCATTAAAGTACAGCTGATATTTGTAGGCCAGCGTGCCTTCCATCACAAACTTGGGCATGCTCTCGATGAGGTTGAACAGGAACAGTGCACCAAAGAGCGGGGCGCACTGCGCGAAGAGGTGGCCGACCTCGAGCAGGCTCACGCGGCGCGATTTTTCGGTCTCGAGCAGGGCGAGCGGCGCGGTGACCAGCACGAGCGAGGCGATGGCGGTGACACCCATGGCCATGGCCGCGATGGGCATGCTGCGCGTAAGGAACAGCGCCACGCTAAAGACCACGATGACGCCGACGGAGCGTAGCGTTTGGCTCATGCCGGCCAGGTAGAGTTTATCGGCCTGCTGCAGGCGGCCCTCGTACACGTCCCCCACGCCGTCGATCACCTTATACAGGTAGACGCCCAGACCGATCGTCGCCATCTGCGCGTCATAGCCGCGGGCGCTGCTGTACATGAGGCCGCAGCCTAGGGCGAGCGCTCCGCAAAGCCAACGGTTGAGCTGGTAGGAGGCAAAGGACGTCGTTTCGTCGATATCCGAGACCTGAAAATTGCGCACGCCGTAGTTGCACGCGATCAAGATGAGCGTGCCGGTGACAAAGGCGATGGAGAACTTACCGGCTTCCTCGGCGCCCACAAGCTGCGTGGACACGATGGTGAGCAGGGGAAACGCGAAGCCCCACACGGCGGTGCCCAGGGTATTCCAGAGATAGTCGCGGCGGGTGGCGTGCTCCTCGTATTCGGCTTCCTGCATGGAGAAGCCGCCGCCGTAGACGGCGCCGAGCAGGCGGTTCCACCAGGCGTTGACCATGCGGTGGATGGGACCGGGCTCGCGGTCGTGCTCACGGCGACGGCGCGTAGCCTGGCTGCTTTCGGGGCCGCCGGCGTTGCGCTGGCTCAGCTCCTGGATGCGCGCGAGCTCTTCGGCCGTGTGGGAGGCGGGGAACAGGCCGTTCTCGATACGTCCGCCCTGGGCCTTTGCGGTGCCGTTGCTCGCTACGGCGGGGTTGGCGATGCCGTTGCGGCGGGCGATGGCGCGGCGGATGCTATCGAGGGGCGTGAAACTCAAGGCGGTTCCTTTCTCTTACTGCGTTCTAGTATAGATGCGGCGGTGTTCGTTCGTGTTTTTGAACAGGTTGTTCAATAATTTCGGCGGCGCCATTCAGTAGTCGGCACTTAGGGACGTTCCTTATGTGCCGGCATCTGGGGACACTCCTTGGCTGTTGCCTGTTCATGAGTTTCCCCAACGACTAGTCGTTCAAGAACGTTCCCAATGACTAGGCCGCTTGCGTGCGATTTTTGACCGTTGAGCGGGCGCTTCGCCGTTGCCGCAAAAACGTTTTTGCATATCGGGTACAACGGGCTTTACGTGAGTAAAGTGCGCGCCGCGTCCGAGTGTCGCGTTTTTAAGGAGGCCCCATGCCTGGTGTTACCCCTGCAGAAGTTCTGTCCAACTTTGGCATTACGCTGGTCGAAGACCCTGCCGAGAACCAGCCCCGCCTGCTGGTCGATCTACCCGCCGCGGAGCTCGTCGAGCATGCCATCCGCCGCGAAGAAGGCCGCATGGCATCCAACGGCGCGCTGGTAATCGAGACGGGGGAGCGCACTGGTCGTTCTCCCAACGACCGCTTTATCGTTGACACCCCCGATGTTCACGACAAGATCGCCTGGGGCGCCGTCAACCGACCGCTTTCGATCGAGAACTACGAGGCCATCAAGGCCGGTATCGTCGACTATCTCAACGAGCGCGACGTGTTCGTCACTCGCGGCATGGCCGGCGCCGATCGCAACCACACGCGCCGACTGCTTGTCGCCTGCGAGCGTGCCAGCCAGGCACTCTTCATTAAGCAGATGCTCGCCCGCCCGCTCGCCCGCGAAATCGCGCGCACCGGCGAGCCGGACTTCTGCGTGCTCGCCGCGCCGGGCTACCAGTGCGATCCCGCCATCAAGGGCCTCAACTCCAGCGCCGCCGTGGTCATCAACTTCCAGGAGCGCGTGATTTTGGTCGCGGGCACCGGCTACTCCGGCGAGATCAAAAAGTCCATCTTCAGCGTCATGAATTACCTGCTGCCCGTCGAGGACGACGTACTGCCCATGCATTGCTCGGCCAGCATGGATCCCGTCACGCACGAGACCGCGGTGTTCTTTGGCCTGTCGGGCACCGGCAAGACCACGCTTTCGGCCAACCCCACGCGCCTTCTGATCGGCGATGACGAGCACGGCTGGTCCGACATGGGCATCTTCAACATCGAGGGCGGCTGCTACGCCAAGTGCGAGGGCTTGGATGCGTTACACGAGCCCGAGATCTTCAACGCCGTTCGCTTTGGCGCCATCTGCGAAAACGTGGTGCTCGACGAGGGCCGCAAGCCTAACTACGACGACGTCTCCATCACACACAACACACGTGTGGCCTATCCCGTCGAGCATATCCCCAACGCGTGGACCAAGGGCATGGGCACCACCCCGAGCGTCGTGCTGTTTTTGACCTGCGATGCCTTTGGCGTGCTGCCGCCCATCTCGCGCCTGACGGCCGACGCCGCCATGTATCACTTTGTGACGGGCTTTACGGCCAAGATCCCCGGCACCGAGGTCGGCGTCACCGAGCCCACGCCCACGTTCTCCTCGCTGTTCGGGGAGCCATTTATGCCGCTCGACCCTATGGTCTACGCCAAGATGCTCGGCGAGCGTATCGCCGACGGTCGCACCCGCGTCTATCTGGTCAACACCGGCTGGATTGGCGGCGGCTACGGCGTGGGCCATCGTATCGAGCTGGCCTACACGCGCTCGTTGGTCGCGCGCGCCCTCGACGGCACCATCGAGGATAGCGAGTTCGTGCACGACGACATCTTTAACGTTGACATTCCCACTACGTGCCACGGTGTGCCCGACGGCATCTTGGTGCCGCGCCAGTACTGGCAGAGCACCGCGCGCTACGACGAAGCCGCGCACAACCTGGCGGTGATGTTTGAGGAGAACTTCGAGAAGAAGTACTCGCATCTGCCCGAGTCCGTAAAGGCCGCCGGCCCGCACGCCCAAGTGCCCGTCGAGGCCCGTCATCGTGGCCGCGGCCTGCTGGGACTCCGCCTGTAGTATCGTCAGCCACCGCAAAGGGGACAGGCACCTTTGTGGTGGTTTTGCTCGCGCGGATGACTCGGGTTACAATACGCCTGACATATCGTCCCCTTCTCCGGATGGGGACAGCCTAAGCGCTCTTGTGGCGGCACCGTAGGACTTTGAAGGTGGCCGCTGTGAGGGCGCTTTTTGTTTAGGTGCCCTCGCTCGGGCGCGCACAATGAAGGGAGTATGTATGAAGAGCTTTATTGCCGAGGATTCATTTTGGGAGCTGTTTCCGCAGGCAGCGGTTGGTGTGGTGGTCGTGGAGGGTATGAAGCCCACGGCTCAGATTCCCCAGGAGGACGTGGATGCGATCGCCGCGCTGCTTGACCGCGCCAACATCGATGCAGAGCGCCACCTGACAAGCGATACCATCAGCGAGAACGTGCCGGTCAAGGCGTGGCGCGAGGCCTATCGCCTGTTCAAGACCAAGAAGGGCGCGTTGCTCAGTTGAGAACCTTCTCAAGCGCGTGCTCAAAGGCAAGCCGGTCGGTCATATCACACCGGCGGTGGATATTTACAACACGGTGTCGTTGACCTACGCGCTGCCCGTGGGAGGCGAGGATTTGCATGCAATCGAGGGAGACCTTCGCTTGAAGGTGACCGACGGTGGCGATGCGTTCCTGCCCCTTGGCGAGGAAGCGGATGACCCGACGCTGCCCGGCGAGCTCGCCTACATCGATGACGCGGGCGCCGTGTGCCGCTGCTGGAACTGGCGAGATGGCGTTCGAACGGCCCTGTCCGACGATTCGGCCGATGCGTTCCTGGCGATTGAGTGTGTAGAGCCCGAGCGCATGGGGGACTGTCAGGCCGCGATCGATCGCTTAGCCGAGCTGCTCGAGCGCTATCTGGGAGCGACGGTTGTCGTTAAGACGCTTATCACTCGCGACAATCCCCGCGTGGAGCTGTAGCAACTTCTGCAAATCATACTCGCCGGTCAAAACCACCACAAAGGTGCCAGTCCCCTTTGTGGTGGTTTTTATGTTGATGGGTTAACAAATGGGTCGCGTGGAGGCGACAGTCGCTGAGTGCGGCTAAGATGTTTACCCGTTAGCATCATGCAAGCGAAAGGCGGTCGTCTCCCATGCAGCAGAACGACGAGACGCGTTTTGAGGATTTTGTCGGACTGATTAGCGGGCTCTACAAGGAGATTCAGCGTATCAAGACGTCCGAGGGCGCAAGGCTGGGCCTCAAGGGCTCCGACGTCATGTGCCTGTACTACCTGGAACGCAGTAAGGACGGCATGACCGGCGCCGACCTGGCTCGCGTGGCCGGCGTGACGCGCGCTGCCGTTTCGCGCACGTTGGCGCACCTGGAGGAGGGCGGCTTTGTCGAGGTTGATGACTCGGGCGATGCTGCCGTCAAGTACCGCGCCCCGGTTCGCCTGACCACGCTGGGTGGCGAGAGCATGAACGAGGCCGACCGCATCATCCGCGAAGTGCTCGACACCACCGGTAAGGCCATGGGTGTGGAGCAGCGCGAGCAGATGTATTCGTCGCTGCGTACGATTCTCAACACCCTGCGCGAGATTTAAGGCCGCCAAGGCATTTGCTTCCCATTAACAACTGCATAGTCCCGTTTGAGCGCGTATACCGTGCCGGGGCATTGCTGCCAAAATTCCCTGCGCGGGACCTGCGCAAGAAAGGATTCGCTATGTCCGTCCGCATTATTACCGATTCCGCAAGCGATATGTCGCCGGTGGAGCACCCCGCTCTGCGTGTTCTGCCGCTGTCCGTTACCTTTGGCACCGATGTGTACATGGATGGCGTCGACATCGATCACCAGCGCTTTTACGAGATGCTCGTGGAGCGCGATGAGCTGCCCAAGACCGGCCAGGTCAACCCGTATGCGTTTTCGCAGGCGATTGCCGAGGCGCGTGAGGCCGGCGACGAGGCAGTGATTATTACCGTGGGCGCCAAGCTTTCGGGCACCAATCAGAGTGCCCGTACCGCACTTGCCGAGGCGCCGGGCGGCGACGTGTTCGTGGTAGACAGCAATAACGTCACCCTGGGCGAACGTGTCCTGGTCGAGTATGCCCTGCGCTTGGTGGACGAGGGTCGTAGTGCGTTTCAGATCGCGGCGGCCGTCGAGGCCGTGCGTGACCGCGTGGTGGTTATCGGCCTGCTCGAGACGCTGGAGTACTTGGTGCGCGGCGGTCGCCTGTCTGCCGCTGCGGGCGCTGTGGGCACGCTGCTCAACGTTAAGCCCGTGGTGGCCGCCGAGGACGGCTTGATCGTGCAGCTGGGCAAGGCGCGCGGTTCCAAGAACGGCCGCAATCTGCTCAACCAGAAGGTCGAAAAGGCGGGCGGCGTCGACTTTTCCATGCCGCTGGCGCTCGGCTATACGGGCCTTTCGGACGCCGTGCTCAAGAAGTACATCGAGGACAGCGCCGCGCTGTGGGCCGGCCATGCCGAGGGCGCGCTGCCCATCCACACCATTGGCGCTACCATCGGCACCCACGTGGGCCCCGGCGCCGTAGCCGTAGCCTTCTTCCGCCCAGCCAACTAGCCCACCTGCCAAAAAGGGACAGGTTTATTTTGGCAGGTTTTATCTGGGCAAACGCTGCCTGCCATGCCATGTGATCCCTCGGGAACGGCGGGGTTGCGGACCA
>CABQLM010000072.1 GCA_902465105.1 uncultured Collinsella sp. | reverse complement strand
GCGTAGCGGGTGGTTTAAAGCTGGCCGCTGCGCGGCCAGCAGACTAAAGTCTTAACAAGAAAGCCGGGGCCCGCACGATGCGGACCCCGGCTTAATACCGTGACGATATGTTGGCTATGCCCTACACGTAGAACAGGATGTCGTCGTAGGTCGGAACCGGCCAGTAGTCGGCGGCCACGATCTCCTCCATTGCATCCACGGCGGCGCGTAGCGTATCCATAGCGGGAACGACCTCGTGTGCATACGCATTGGCCTGCTCCTGACCATCGAGAGCTTCGGCCTTCTGATGTACGGCGTCGAGCGCCTTGATGGAGTCGTTGATGGCGGTGATACCGTTGCAGAGCTTGTTGAGCGTGTTCTGCTCGCACTGCATGGCGGCCTCAGCACCGGCGGCGCGAATAGTCTCAAGGCCCTTAGCGACCTTGGTGGCATAGGCGGTAATGACCGGGCGATAGGTACGACGCGCCTCGCGAACCATCGTGGTAGCCTCGATGTTCATGAGCTTGTTGTACTTCTCGAGCTTGCAGTCGTAGCGGCACTGGGCCTCGGCCTTGGTCAGGACACCCGTCTCCTCAAAGAGCGCGATAGCCTTCTCGGAAACAAAGGCGGGAAGAGCATCGGCCGTGGTCTTGTTGTTGGCAAGGCCGCGCTTCTCGGCCTCGATGGGCCACTCGTCGGAGTAACCGTCGCCGGAGAACAGGATGCGCTGGTGATCGGTCAGCACCTTCTTGCAGTACTCGAGCGCGGCGTCCTGGAACTTATCCTCGGGCGTACCCTCAAGCGCGTCGGCGAAGGACTTGAGCGACTTAGCCACGGCGGCATCGAGCACCAAGTTGGAGTCGGAGACGTTCTGCTCGGAGCCGCAGGCACGGAACTCGAACTTGTTGCCGGTGAAGGCAAACGGGGAGGTGCGGTTGCGATCGGTGTTGTCCTGCATCAGCTTGGGCAGGGTATCGGCGCCCAGGTCGAGCACGCCGCGCGTGGCATGGACGGAAGCCTTGCCATCGATGATCTTCTCGACGACCTCGGTAAGCTGGTCGCCCAGGAAGATGGACATAATCGCCGGAGGAGCCTCGTTGGCGCCCAGACGATGGTCGTTGCCGGCCGAGGCAACGGAGGCACGCAGGAGTTCCTGATAGTTATCGACGGCCTCGATCACCGCGGTGAGGAAGACGATGAACTGCAGGTTGTCGAGCGGGGTGTCGCCCGGATCGAGCAGATTCTCGGACTCGGTGCCGAGCGACCAGTTGTTGTGCTTGCCCGAACCGTTGATGCCCTCGAAGGGCTTCTCGTGCAGCAGGCAGACCAAGTCGTGGCGGGAGGCGATGAGCTTCATCTTCTCCATCGTGACCAGGTTCTGGTCGATGGCCTCGTTGACCTCGCCGTAGACAGGGGCGAGCTCATGCTGGCAGGGAGCGACCTCGTTGTGTTTGGTCTTGGCGGGAATGCCGAGCGCCCACAGCTCATCGTCCAGGTCCTTCATATAGGCCGAGACGGTGGGGCGGATAGCGCCAAAGTAGTGCTCCTCGAGCTCCTGGCCCTTGCAGGGAGCAGCACCAAAGAGGGTGCGGCCGGTGATGACCAGGTCCTTGCGCTTGCGGTAGGCGTCCTTCTTGATCAGGAAGTACTCCTGCTCGTCGCCCACGGAAGGAACGACCTTCTTGGGGGTCTTGCCAAACAGCGCCAAAACGCGCTTGGACTCACGCGAGAGCGCGGTCATGGAGCGCAGCAGCGGGGTCTTCTTGTCCAGGGCCTCGCCCGTGTAGGAGCAGAAAGCCGTGGGGATGCACAGGACATCGTCCTTGATAAAGGCGGGGCTGGTGGGATCCCAAGCGGTGTAGCCACGGGCCTCGAAGGTAGCACGCAGGCCGCCGTTGGGGAAACTGGAGGCGTCCGGCTCGCCCTGGATGAGGTTCTTGCCCGTAAACTTGGTAATGGCGGTGCCGTCGTGGTTGGGCTCCAGGAAGCTGTCGTGCTTCTCGGAAGTAATACCCGAAAGCGGCTGGAACCAGTGCGCGTAGTGCGTCGCGCCCTTGGAGATGGCCCAGACCTTCATGGCATGGGCAACGGCGTTGGCCACGTCCAGGTCGAGCGGCTCGCCGCCCTCGAGGGTTGCAGCAAGGCGCTTCCAAATGTCCTTGGGGAGGTAGTCCTTCATGACTTCCTCAGAGAACACCATGGTCCCGAAGCGGTCAGTAAGATCGGCCATACGGAACTCCCTTCGTATCGGCACCGCGTGAGATGCGGTGTTGATTACTAACGAACGAGTCATAGCTTAGACTCGCCGTGTTTCCGCGACATTACCGTCATGTTGCCGTCGCGAAACCAATCAATGAGGTTACCCTATCGAGGCGGCGTTGCCACCCTCAACAGCCAATCAACTGTATAAATTGCAGACCTCTCCCCATGGTTTAAGGGTAGTCAACTTGGAATGGGACTCTATTAACTGGTATTTCGCATCAGATACCATTCAATATAGCCCCCATCCTACATTGACCGCTCTGTTATAGGAATTGCCGATAGCGAAGCATTTTCGATTGGTATCACCAAATCGTGAGAGAAACTCCACCTTAGCGCAGTGGTACTGTAGAATCCTTGCAACAAAACATCGCATCCAGGCATCTAAAGGAGCACGATATGCGCGTCGACGAGGTTTTTAAGCAGGCAGCATCCCAAGGCACCGCGCCCGTTTCGTTTGAGATGTTCCCGCCCAAGGGCGAGCTGACCCTCGACACGGCTCGCGAAGTGGCAGGCAATCTGTGCAATCTTTCGCCGAGCTTTGTCTCGGTCACCTGCTCGGCCGGCGGCTCGGGCAACGGCGCCGCCACCGCCCCCATCGCACATATGATTACGAGCGAATTCAATACGCCCTCGGTCGCACACCTCACCTGCGTTGGCCGCACGCATGCCGATATTGCCGCCAAGATCGACGAGTACCGCTCCGCCGGCGTAGAAAATGTGCTGGCCCTGCGCGGTGATCTTCCCGCCGGCGCGACCGAGGACGACAAGCCCGCCTCGGACTACGCCTACGCCCGCGATCTCATCCCCGAGCTCGTCGACGCCGGCTTTTGCGTGGGCGCCGCAGCCTACCCCGAGGGTCACATTGCCTGTGAGGATCTCAACGCTTCGGTCGAATACCTCAAGCAAAAACAGGACGCCGGCGCGAGCTTCTTTGTGACGCAGCTCTTTTTTGATAACGAGTGCTTCTACCGTTTTCGCGAGCTTGCCGACAAGGCCGGTATCACCGTGCCCGTTACCGCGGGCATTATGCCGTTTATGGGCAAGTCGCAGATCAGCCGCATGGTCTTTATGTGCGGCGCGTCGCTGCCCTCCCCCGTCATCAAGATTCTCGCCAAGTACGAGAACGACCCCGAGAGCTTGCAGGCAGCCGGTGTAGATTATGCCGCCCGTCAGCTTTGCGACCTCAAGGAGCACGGCGCCGCCGGTCTGCACCTGTACACTATGAATCGTCCTGCAATCGCCGCAACCATTATGGAGCGCTTGGGGTAATGGAAAAACCGCACATCGATACAACCGCTGTCGAAGTGCCGGCCGACCTTGCGTCGCCGGCGCTTTATCGTATCGATGATGCCCACCATCCCCGCGTCGATCGTGCCGAGATGTTGCGCTACCTGGGCTACGGCGGTCAGCAGATTGAGCCCGGGCTGTCGCAGCGTATTGAGCTTGTCGTTGAACGTTTGGAACTGGACATTGAGCCCCGTGGCGTGCGACGCGTGTTTGCCGTCGATGCCACGGGTGTGGACGAGCAGGGAGATCCCTGTATCCGTCTGGTCGGCACCAACGTTGAGCTGCGCGGTCGCGATATCTATCGACATCTCAAAGACGCCCGATTTGCCGCGCTCATGGCATGCACCCTCGGCATGGACGCCGAGCGTCGCCTGCGCACCACGGGAGCCCAGCAGCCCCTAGAGGGAGCTGTGCTCGATGCCGCGTGCTCTGCCTATGTGGAAGCTGCCGTCGAGCAGATGGACCAGCAGGTCAAGGCTGCGGCCGCCGCACACGGACTCGCCGGTAACTGGCGCTTCAGTCCCGGATACGGCGACTGCCCGCTTACGGCACAACGCTCGATCGTGAATGCGCTCAACGCCACGCGGCTCATCGGGCTTACCGTCACGCCTACCAGCCTGCTCATGCCCACCAAGAGCGTGACCGCGGTGATCGGTCTGTTTGACGGCGAGGTCCACGACGCCCAGAGCCGCCCCACCTGCAATATCTGCCGCATGCGCGAGCACTGCCGCTTCCGCGCCGCCCACACCACCTGCTATTCCAGCCATTTGGGGACGGGGTAGAAATGGTAGATTTAGCGCTTGACTTTTGCCGTATTGTGGATCGGTTTATAGCGGAATCGCAATACGGTAAGCCACTGACACGCAAGCATCGTTGTCAAGCTTTATTTCTACCATTTCTACCCCGTCCCCAAATGGCAGGTTAGGAGCTCATTGATGTTTACTCCGCTTATCACTCATGATCTGGACGGTGCCGCGTTGGCGGCGCCCGTTGATGCCGCACGCCGCAATGGCGCCACGTACAAGACGCGCACAATCGACGACCTTCGCATTAAGGACGATCGCCTGCGCGCCGCCATCGAGGGCACGGGACACCTGCTGTTCGACGGTGGCATGGGCACCATGCTGCAGGCGGCCGGCATGAAGGCCGGCGCCCTGCCCGAGCTGCTCAACTTTGAGGAGCCCCAAGTCATTACCGACATCCAGCGTCAGTACGTCGAGGCCGGCTGCGACGTGATCACCGCCAACACCTTTGGCGCCAACGCCCACAAGCTCGACGGTGCCGCCACCGTGGCAGATGTCTTTGCCGCCGCTGTCGCCTGCGCCCGCGCGGCCGGTGCCCGCTACGTCGCCGGCGATATCGGCCCCATCGGCGCGCTGCTTCGCCCCTTGGGTACCCTCAGCTTCGACGAGGCCTATGATCTCTTTGCCGAGGAGGTGCGCGCCAGCGTCGCCGCGGGTGTGGACCTCTTTATTATCGAGACCATGACCGACCTTGCCGAGATCAAGGCGGCGGTCCTTGCCTGCCGCGAGAACTCCGACCTGCCCGTCTTTGCCACCATGACCTTTGAGGAGGACGGCCGCACATTCCTGGGTACGAGTCCCGAGGTGGCCGCCATCACGCTCGACGCCATCGGCGCCGACGTCCTGGGCATTAACTGCAGCCAGGGACCGGCCGAGCTCCGAGGACTCGCCGCACGTATGCTCACCGTTACGGACAAGCCCGTTATGGTGCAGGCCAACGCAGGACTCCCCCACGTGGACGACGACGGTAACACCGTCTTTGACATCCAGGCCCCCGAATACGCCAAAGCCGTCGACGGCATGATCGCCGACGGCGTAAGCGTTGTGGGCGGCTGTTGCGGAACCACGCCGGCGCACATGGCCGCCCTGCGCACGCTTATCGACAATCACACGCCCAGCCCGCGCCACCGCAAGCCCAGCATGTCGGTCACGAGCGCTCAGACGGTCGTGGACCTTCCCTGTGACGGTCACAAGATTGCCGTCATCGGCGAGCGCATCAATCCCACCGGCAAAAAGCGCCTGCAGCAAGCCCTGCGCGACGGTGACCTTGACTACGTCGTGAGTCAGGGCATCAGCCAGCAGGAACAGGGCGCCGACATCCTGGACGTCAATGTGGGCCTGCCCGAGATCGACGAGGTCCAGGTCATCCAACAGGCCACCGAGCAGCTCCAGGGCTCCACGCTCCTGCCACTGCAGATCGACTCCACCGACCCCACGGCCGTCGAGGCCGCCGTGCGCCGCTACGCCGGCAAGCCCATCATCAACTCGGTCAATGGTAAACAGCAGATCATGGATGAGATCTTTCCGCTGGTCGCCCATTACGGCACCAACGTCGTCGGCCTCACGCTCGACGAAGGCGGCATTCCCGATACCGCCGAGGCTCGCTTTGCCATCGCCGAGCGCATCGTGGCCGAGGCCGCCCGCTACGGCATCGGACCGGACCGCATCCTCATCGACTGCCTGGTCATGACCGCCTCGACCAATCAACGCCAGGCCGAACAGATCCTGCGCGCCATGTCCCTGTGTAAGGAGCGTCTGGGCGTCAAATGCGCGCTCGGCGTGTCGAACATCAGCTTTGGTCTGCCCGCCCGCCCGCTGCTGGGCTCGGTCTTTTTGGCTGCCGCCTTCGGCGCAGGCTTGGACGCCCCCATCATGAACCCGGGCTCCAAGCGCTTTATGGATACCGTCTACAGCTATCGCGTCCTGAGCGTTGAGGACGAGGGCTCGACCGGATACATCGAGCGCTACGCCGGCTGGACCGATCCGTACAAGATCGCCGCAAACCCGGCGGCGGCCCAGGCGATATCGACCGACGCCGCGCCCGCTGCTGGCACCGCCGGCACCGACGGCAACGACGACTCGATCCGTCGCATGGTCGTCTCGGGCCGCAAAGGTGAGATCGCGGCCGAGACCGAGCGTCTGCTGGCGGATCACGACGCCATGGACCTCATCAACAATCACTTTATCCCCGCCCTCGACGAGGTTGGCGTCCTCTTTGACCAGGGAAAGTTCTTCTTGCCGCAGCTCATGGCCTCGGCCGAGGCAGCGCGTGTGGGCTTCGACACCATCAAGCGCCTGATGCCCGCCGGCGAGATTGCCGACAAGGGCAAGATCTGTGTGGCCACCGTTAAAGGCGATATCCACGACATCGGTAAGAACATCGTCAAGATGCTGCTCGATAACTACGGCTATACCGTCTTTGACCTAGGCCGCGACGTCGATCCGCAAGAGGTGCTCAAGACCGTACGGGAGCGTGACATCAAGCTCGTCGGTCTTTCGGCACTTATGACTACCACCGTCGTGGCCATGGAAGAGACCATTAAGCTGCTTCATGCCGAGGTGCCGGGCGTCAAGATCATCGTAGGCGGCGCCGTACTCACCCCCGAATACGCCAAGCAGATCGGCGCGGACTACTACGCCAAGGACGCCGCCGAAAGCGCTCGCATCGCCGAAGAGGTCTTTGGGCAGTAACACAACGGAAACAACCGAGCACCAAAACGTGCCGCATGCGCCACTTGGCACGTGCGGCACGTTAGAATAGATAAGACTATGCTCGTTTTGGCAGATAGGAGCGCAAGGATGGCGATCACGCCCGCAGAAATCGCGGAAACCCGCGGCATGGTTGAGGAGCAGAACCTCGACATCAGGACCATCACCATGGGTGTTTCGCTCATGGGTTGCGGTGACGAGAACCTCGACCGCATGTGCACGAAGATCTACGACCACGTGACGCACACGGCTGAGCACCTGGTCGAGACCGCCGAGAACCTCGAGCGCGAGTACGGTATCCCCATCGTCAACAAGCGCGTTTCCGTCACCCCGGTGGCGCAGATCGCCGCGTGCTGCAAGGATGAGGACCTCACCCCCATCGCGCATGCCCTCGACCGCGCGGCCGAGACGCTCGGCATCGATTATCTGGGCGGCTTCTCCGCACTCGTCCAGAAGGGCATCGGCGACGCCGACCGCCGCGTCATCCAGTCCATCCCCCAGGCGCTCGCCACCACCAGCCGCGTCTGCTCCAGTGTCAACGTCGCCAGCCTGCGTGCCGGCATCAACATGGACGCCGTGCTTATGGCCGCCCAGACCATCATCGATGCCGCCAAACTCACGGCCGACCAGGATTCCGTCGGCGCTTCCAAGTTTGTTTGCTTTGCCAACATGGTCGAGGACTCCCCGTTTATGGCGGGCGCCGTCCACGGCGGTGGCGAGGCCGACGCCGTCATCAACGTAGGCGTCTCGGGCCCCGGCGTTATGGCCGCAGCCCTGGAGACACTGCCCGATTCCGCATCGATGATGGAGGTCGCCGAAAAAATCAAGCAGACCGCCTTTAAGATCACCCGCGCCGGTGAGCTCATGAGCCGCGAAGCCGCCCATCGCCTGGGTGTCGAGAAGGGCATTGTCGACCTGTCGCTGGCTCCCACGCCTGCCATTGGCGACTCCGTCGCGCGCATCCTCGAGATCATCGGCGTGGGCACCTGCGGTGGCCCGGGCACGACCTGCGCGCTCGCCATGCTCAACGATGCCGTCAAGAAGGGCGGCGTCATGGCAAGCTCCAGCGTGGGCGGTCTCTCGGGCGCCTTTATCCCCGTGTCCGAGGATGCCGGCATGATCGCCGCCGTCGAGGCCGGTGCGCTTTCGCTCGAGAAGCTCGAGGCCATGACCTGCGTGTGCTCCGTCGGCCTGGACATGATCGCCATCCCCGGCGACACCCCAGTCGAGACCATCGCCGGCATCATCGCCGACGAGATGGCCATCGGTGTCATCAACAACAAGACCACGGCTGTGCGCGTGATCCCCGCCATCGGCAAGGGCGTGGGCGACTGCGTCGAGTACGGCGGCCTGTTTGGCCGTGCACCCATCATGCCGGTGAACCCCAACGCCGGCACCGTGCTTGCCCACCGCGGTGGACGCTTCCCGGCGCCGCTGAACTCGCTGAAGAACTAGCTGAAGGGTTCGGGCGGGAGCCCCGGGGAGGGCAAATATATAAGGTCGCCTGCTCGGACAGTCCTGACT
>CABQLM010000071.1 GCA_902465105.1 uncultured Collinsella sp. | reverse complement strand
CTGTTGCAGCCGACGATGGGGGAGTGGACGGCACCGCTGCCGATGCCGAGGGCGAACAAGAGGACGGCCTCAAACTCCCGCCGCTCGAAATCCTGCACGCAAATCCGCAGTCGGCGTCCTCCGCGTCTTCTGATAAGGAGCTGGAACAGACTGCCGAGTCGTTGCAGTCCACCTTGCTGGAGTTTGGCCGTAGCGCCCGTGTCGTCGGCTGGATTGCCGGCCCCACGGTCACGACCTTTAAGCTGCAGCCCGGTGAGGGCGAGCGCGTGAGCAAAATCTCGAGCCTCGAGGACGATATCGCGCTTTCGCTTGCCGCCCAGTCGGTGCGCATCTTTGCGCCGATTCCCGGCACCTCGCTCGTTGGTATCGAGATTCCCAATCGCAAGCGTCAGAACGTTAATCTGGGCGACGTGCTTCCCTATGTGAAGGGCGGTCCGCTCGAGCTTGCCATCGGTCGCGATGCCGAGGGCACGCCGGTTGTCGCCGACCTCGCCAAGATGCCCCACCTGCTTATTGCCGGTACCACCGGTTCGGGTAAGTCGGTCATGATCAACTCCATCATCACGACCCTGCTCATGCGCGCCCTTCCCGAGGACGTTCGCCTGATCATGGTCGACCCCAAGCGCGTCGAGCTTGCGGGCTATAACGGTCTGCCGCATCTCTACGTGCCCGTGGTGACCGAGCCCAAGCAGGCGGCCAGTGCGCTGCAGTGGGCCGTGTCTGAGATGGAGCGTCGCCTGAAGGTCTTCGAGCGCCTCAACGTTCGCAAGATCTCGACATATAACGAAAAGCAGGCCGCCGGCGAGTTTGAGCATTACGATAACCCGCCGCAAAAGATGCCCTATCTGGTCATCATCATCGACGAGCTTTCGGACCTGATGATGGTCGCCGGCAAGGATGTCGAGGCCTCGATCGTTCGTATCGCCCAGCTGGGCCGCGCCGCCGGTATCCACCTTATCGTGGCTACGCAGCGCCCCAGCTCCAACGTGGTGACGGGCCTTATTAAGGCCAACATCACCAACCGTATCGCCTTTAACGTGGCTACGGGCATCGATTCCCGCGTCATTATCGACCAGATGGGCGCCGAAAAGCTCACCGGTTTGGGCGACATGCTGTTCTCCAAGGTCGACTGGGGCAAGCCCCGCCGTATCCAGGGCTGTTTTGTCTCGGACGACGAGATCAACGAGATCGTCGAGTTCGTTAAGTCGCAAAGCGAGCCCGACTACCACGAGGAGATCCTGTCTGCCGTGGCGCCTGCTTCCATGTCCATGGCCGGTGGTGGCGGCATTGTTCGCACGGGCGTTGCCGAGCCGCAAGATGACGACCCGCTTATCTGGGAAGCCGCCCATATTGTGGTGGAATCGCAGCTGGGCTCCACATCTGGCCTGCAACGCCGCCTCAAGGTTGGCTATGCGCGCGCCGGGCGTATTATGGACATGCTGGAAGAAAAGGGTGTCGTCGGCCCACCCGACGGTTCCAAGCCGCGCGAGGTCCTGCTGGACGAGGAGGGGCTCGCCGCGTTGGAGTCTGTCGATGCCGAGATGGCACGTGAAGATCGTGAGTTTGGAGGATTCTGATGGCTGCACGCTTTGGTGACATGCTGCTCGAGCAGCGTCGCCGGATGGGGCTTTCCATCCAGCAGGTCGCCAACACCATCAAAATCAGGCCGCAGATCATCGAGTTTTTCGAGACCGGTAACTTTGCGTCGATGCCCCCGCGTGGCTATGCGCAGGGCATGATTTCAAGCTATGCCCGCTTTTTGGGGCTTAACCCGCGCGAGGTTGTCAATGCCTATTTTGACGAGTTGATGACATATGAACGCGAGACGTCGCAACAAGGTGGTCGTTTTCAGGACGCAGCGGGCTATGTCAATTCGCGTTCATCGGTCGATAACGGTCGTTTTTTGATGGTTCAGGGAGGACGTTCGACACGCTATGGACAGCGCCCTCCGCAAGCAGGCTACATAACAGAGACGGGATCAACAGAAGAGATTCGATTGCAGCGCGATCGTTTTCGCAGTACGCCAGCGCCCGATGACCGCGCACTTCCCGCTGCTCGCGGTCTTGCGCGTGATCCTCGAGCAGGCTATGGCGATGGTAGTTATTCCGGACGTTCGTATCGCGGGACATCGACGGTCCGTCCTCGCGGCGGTTTCGCGGATGCCGATACCACACAGGTGACGCCGCGTCTTCGTTCGCAGTCGCAACCTTATGGGCGACGTCCTTCGACATCGCGCTCTGGTCAGCGTGACTATCAGGGTCGTGACGAGCTTGCGCCTCGCTCAGGTCGTCGTGGCATGCAACGACAGGGTAACTATCGTGGTCGCTCTGATGGCCCTCGCGGCCGTGCACCTCAAGGTGGGGCACGGGGCGGTGCAAGTCGCGCGCGTGGAGGCTCTCGTGCGCCGCAAAATAACGGGCTTGATCTACGTATCGTCTATGCCGGCATCGGTGCCATTGTCTTGTTGCTGATCGTACTCATTGCGGTGCTTTTGCGTGGTTGTGGCTCCTCGACGCCCGAGACGACGCCGGAGGCCCCTGTGGCAAGCAAGACGACAACCAAAAAGTCTTCTAAAAAGGTCGATTCGACCGACGAAGATGAGGACTCTGATGAGTCCACCGGCTCTGATGCCTCTAAAACCGCTTCTAATAAAAAGGAGAACGAGGCTACGAAGGTTAAGGTGTCCGTTGCCAAGGGTAAGACCGCTTGGATTGAGGTCAAGGTCGATGGCAAGTCGGTCTATGGTGCTCAGGCTACCGGCCCCTTTGAGCAGGAGTACACGCCTGAATCCTCGATTGAGATTACCACGTCTAAGCCTTCAGATGTTACCGTCACCAAGAACGGTGAAAAGGTTCGCTACGATACCAAGACATCTGGTGTCGCACGCGTAACCATTACCGTTCCCAAGAAGGAGACCTCGGACTCCGAAAAGGACGAAACTGCCGACGACACTGGCAACGCAGATGGTACTGACGACACGGATGCCACCGATGCTTAGTCAGCTGACGGTACCGATACCGTAACCGACGGCCAAGCGACGACCGACTCCACCGACTCCACCGACTATTCGTACGACAGCTACTAGACTGCTCCGCAGCGAAAGGATAAACCATGGCTAAAGATTCCAGCTTTGACGTTGTGTCCGAGGTCAACATGCAGGAGGTCGACAACGCCTTCCAGCAGACCACTCGAGAGATTTCTCAGCGTTATGACCTTAAGGACTCCGGCGCTACCATCGAGTTCTCGAAGGGCGACAAGCTCTTTACGATTAACGCTCCGGCCGATTTTGTCTCAAAGCAGATTATTGATGTGCTGAGCTCCAAGCTCATCAAGCGCGGCATCGACCTCAAGGCCGTTTTTTGGGACGCTCCGCAGGCGGCTTCGGGCGGCACGGTGCGCGTGCTCGGTCACATCGTCGAGGGTATCGACCAGACGGCCGCCAAGAAGATCAATAAGGACATCAAGGATCAAAAGCTTAAGGTTAAGGTGGCCATTGAGGCCGACAAGCTTCGTGTTTCCTCGGCTTCCAAGGACGCCCTGCAGACCGTAATCCAGTTCCTGCGCAACCAGGACTACGGTCAGCCGCTGCAGTTTACCAACTACCGCTAACTCATTCGAAAGGACCGCTTTCCAACATGGACACTCCGTTGGGTTCCGTACTCTACATCACGCTTGGCTGCGCCAAGAACGAGGTCGATACCGACCGCATGCGTTCGCTGCTGTGTGCCGCGGGCTATGAGGAGGCATTTGATCCGCGCGATGCCGATATCGCCATCGTCAACACGTGCTCGTTCCTTGCCTCGGCAACGTCCGAGAGCATCGAGACCACGCTCGAGCTCGCCAACGAGGTGCAGGACGGCGTTCGCTCCTGCCCGATCGTCATGTGCGGCTGCGTTCCGTCGCGTTATGGCGACGACCTTCCCGACGAGCTGCCCGAGGTCGCTGCCTTTGTGAAGGCCGACGAGGAAGATGACATTGTTTCCGTCATCGATGGCGCACTGGGGGTGGAGCGTGAGATCGCGGCCTATATCCCGCAGGTCAAGCGTACCGTCGATGGTGCCGTTGCCTACGTCAAGATCTCAGATGGCTGCAATCGCTTCTGTAGTTTCTGCATGATTCCTTACATCCGCGGTCGTTATCATTCGCGTAATGCCGAGAGCATTATTTCGGAGGTTCGCGACCTGGTTGCCGGCGGTGTGCGCGAAATTGTGCTGATTGGCCAGGACACTGGTATTTGGGGTACCGACCTTGCCGACGAGGACGTCGCCGAGGGCTCGCCGCGCAACCTGGCTCAGCTGCTGCGTGCGGTCTCCGAGGCTGTTCGCCCGCACAACGTTTGGGTGCGCGTGCTCTATCTGCAGCCCGAGGGCATGACTGACGAGCTTATTGAGACCATTCGCGATACGCCCGAGGTGCTGCCCTATATCGACATTCCCGTCCAGCACTGTGATGCGCGCATCCTTAAGGCCATGCGTCGCTCCGGATCGCGCCAAGAGCTCGAGGACCTCTTCCGCGACTTGCGCGAGCGCATTCCCGGTATCGTGATCCGCTCCACGGCTATGGTAGGTTTCCCGACCGAGACCGACGATGAGTTCCGAGATCTTATCGACTTTATGGACACTGTCGGGTTTGATTACACGAGCGTCTTTGCCTACTCACAGGAGGAGGGCAGCTTGGCCGCCAAGATGGAGGGGCAGGTCGACGAGGATGTTAAGCTCGAGCGTGCCCAGGAGGCAATGGATTTGGCCGAGTCGCTCGGCTTTGCCGCGACGGCCGCTCATGTGGGCGAGCGTGCCCAGGTGATCGTCGACGGCATCGAGGAGACCGAAGATGGCGCCGAGCTCATCGGACATGCCTGGTTTCAGGCGCCCGATTCCGATGGTGCGGTGCACTTGGATGCCAGTGAGGCGTCCGTGGGCGATATTTTGACCGTCGAGTTTACCGATAGCTTCTGCTACGAGCTAATCGGTCATGTTGTGGAGTAGGAGAGCGTCGTGGCTAACGAGAGCAATAAGGAACTGACGAGTGTCTGGACGCCCGCCAATATCGTGACATGCGTGCGCATCGTCTTTATCCCGGTGTTCATGATCGTCTCGGCCCTGTCTCACACGAGCGTTGCCGGTACGGACTGGAGCACCTTTGACGGCCCGCTCGCTGCCGCTGCGTTTATCCTGTACGTCATCTTGTCGTGTACCGACAAGGTTGATGGCTATCTGGCACGTTCGCGCAACGAGATCACCGACTTCGGAAAGTTTTTGGATCCCATCGCCGATAAGCTGCTGGTTTTCTCAGCCCTGCTGTTGTTCCTGGATTTTGGCGCGGTGACCGTGTGGTCCGTGTTCATCATTCTGTTTCGCGAACTTTTGGTGAGTGCATTGCGCATGGTCGCAAGCGCCGCCGGTGTGGTCGTTGCGGCCGATAAGCTTGGCAAGTACAAGACTGCGACCACGATGGTTTCCATCTGCGGCTATCTGTGTGTCTTTGCGATGGCGGGCCTCCACCTTTGCCCGGTGGCGCTGACGCTCGGTATCTACTCGGTGTCACGCTTCTTGTATGCCGTTGCCGTTATCCTGACCATCGTCTCGGGTGCTCAGTACTTCTGGAACTGCCGCAAGATTGTCTTTTCGGTCTAGGTCTTGGTGGGTATGACGGAGTCTATTTCGCGGATTGTCGCGCACAACGAGGAGCTAGCGCGCGATATCGTCGAGCGCGCGAGCGCCCTTGGTGTGACGGTGTCGACGGCAGAATCGCTGACGGCGGGCCTAATTGCCTCTACGATTGCCGATATACCTGGCGCCTCGGCGGTATTGCGCGGCGGTGCGGTGACTTATTGCGATGAAATTAAGCATAGCGTTCTGGACGTCTCGCGGGAAACGCTCGATCGCTATACCGCAGTGTCGTTTCAGACGGCGCGCGAGATGGCTTACGGCTCGCTGAGGCTGTTCCAGAGCGATATCGCCGTAAGCGCCACGGGGTATGCGGGGCCCGGTGGTGGCACCGATGTAGATCCTGCGGGAACCTTCTATATTGGTTGGGCGTGTCGCACGTTTGATGGAGATGTGCCCGTCGCAGATTCCACGCGCTGTACTTTTGAAGGTGATCGTTCCTATGTTCGCGCCTGTGCGGTCGCAGAGGCATTAGAGCGCATTGAGTGCATACTCGATTCAATGGAATAGAAGTGATTTGAGGGGCCTTCGGGTCCCTTATCTGTGCTTCAGCAAGCATATTGGTATTTTTAAGTCCGTGCTGGTAGATAGCATGTTTTTGATGCGGCCGGACGTAGTGGACTTGATTCGGTCAAGCAGCTGGTCAAGTATTTGGCCAGCATTTGGCTTGGCTATGGAATGGTTGGCTCCATATGATATACCTGAGCGGTTGACCACGAACAGCCGTTCGTTTATTATCGATACAGGATGTTAAGAGGAGGGCTTTCCATGGCCAAGAATTCAGGTCCCGTCCGTACCGTTCATGAGCGTACGACGGGCAAAGAACGCGATGATATGATTGCCGCCACTAAGGCTGAGATCGAAAAGAAGTTCGGCACGGGATCCATCATGAGATACGGGGACGGCGGCCCCGAACTCGAAGTCGAGGCTATTCCCACAGGTTCGCTTGCGCTTGATGTCGCATTGGGCATCGGTGGCGTGCCGCGTGGCCGTATTGTCGAGATCTACGGGCCCGAGTCCTCCGGCAAGACGACGCTTTCACTTGAGATTCTTGCTGAGGCCCAGGCTATGGGCGGCGTTGTGGCGTTTATCGATGCCGAACATGCTCTCGACCCCACCTATGCCGCACGAATTGGTGTGGATATCGATGAAGTGCTGATCTCTCAACCCGATACGGGCGAGCAGGCGCTCGAGATTGTCGACATGCTCGTGCGCTCGGGCGCAATCGATGCTATCGTCGTTGACTCTGTTGCCGCGCTGACTCCGCGCGCCGAGATTGAGGGAGAGATTGGCGACACTACTGTTGGCCTGCAGGCTCGTCTGATGAGCCAGGCGCTTCGTAAGCTTGCTGGTTCGCTTTCCAAATCCAATACGACTTGCATCTTCATTAACCAGCTGCGTGAGAAGATCGGTGTCATGTTTGGTAATCCCGAGACCACAACGGGTGGTCGCGCCCTCAAGTTCTTCTCTTCGGTCCGTATTGATATTCGACGCATCGACAGCATTAAGCTTAAGGATGAGGTTATCGGCAACCGCGTGCGCGCGAAGGTGGTAAAAAATAAAGTAGCCGCTCCGTTCCGCGCCGCCGAGTTTGACATTATGTACGGTACGGGAATTTCTAAGGAAGGCTCGATTCTGGACATGGCCGTCGAGTACGGCATTTGTAAGAAAACCGGTTCCTGGTTTGCTTATGGCGAGGATAAACTGGGAAATGGCCGTGAGGCTGCCAAGGCGTTCTTGCGAGAGCATCCTGATTGTGCCGACGAAATAGAGCATAAGGTTCGCCTTGCTTGCGGACTTGAGTACGACGATGATGCTCCATCTGAAGTTGAATTGACCGATCAGAGCGCCTCGGATAATTTCGATGAGCTTTATGCCATAGACGGTTCGGCCATGCTTGACGATGACGACGAATAGCGGCTGTGCTCATGTCATGCATTGTGGTGGGGGCTTCGGTCGTTTTTCCTGATAAAAAGGCGGCCTCCTCATTCTTGAGTGGGCGTTCCTTAAAAAAGCCCTGCGCGCAGATTCACTGTGAGCTGGAGGACGGTCATGAGCGTATTATTTGGATCCCTGTTAGAGTTGCGCGTTTGTATTTAAAAAATTGCCCTGATCTGCCGTGCGAATTGGATGAGTATCGCGCGACCGTGCTCGTGCTCGAGCGACGTTGCGCGCTTACCATGGTGATCGAAATGCTTTCACGGCGCGATCATGCAACGGGCGAAGTGCGAGATAAGCTCGAGCGCTACGGTTTTTCTTTAAGCGCTATTGATTATGCAATCGATCGCGCCACTTCACTTCATTATTTGAATGAACGCCGCTTTTGCGTTTACTTTATTGAGGAACGGAAGCGTCGCGGGTGGGGCCAGCGCAAAATCGAGAATGAACTCAAGCGTCGCCATGTTTCGATCGATGAGATTCCAGGCTATCCGGAAGAGTATTTTGCCGTGGAAGACGATCTTGAGCGCGCGACTGCTCTTCTTTCTAAACGAAGCGTCCCGGAGACCCACAGTTTCGAAAAGCTTGTTCGCTTTTTGATGGGCAAAGGATATTCATACGCCATTGCTGCCGATGCTGCAAAAGCGCGCATCGATGATGAAATTAATTGACGCCTGCTTATTCGATGCACGTCACGCGACTACCGTTCACCGCTTGCCGGTACCGTGCGGGCCTGAGTTTATTTGACAGTTCAGGACGTTCAACGTAGGATGATTGTTGTCATTTGCTTTGTGATATGTGCTCATCTGTGATGAGTTTGTTTATATGTTAATTTGTATCCAACCCGCATTAGCTGCGCCCATATTACTCAAATGTCGCGAGCCGTTCGTGAGAACGGTTCGCTTTGTTGTGTAACGAATCCATAATAAGGAGTGAGCATGCCTTTTATCGCAATCGGAGCGCTCATCGGCATCGTTTTGGGTGTCGTTGCTGCTGTTCTTTACATGCGCACCGCCAAACAGGGTAGTCTTCATGAGGCCGAGGAGAAAATCCAATCGGCTCACACGCAGGCCGAATCCCTGATCGGTG
>CABQLM010000070.1 GCA_902465105.1 uncultured Collinsella sp. | reverse complement strand
TGGTTTCTGATGCGGCGCGCTGCGCGCCCCGCACAGGCTAAAGCCCGTAATCAAAGTGCTCATTGCCCGTGTGGCAATGAGCACTAATTGACGTAGATTAAATATTAGTTCTAACGTGAAACCCTGGAGCTGCTTGAGCAAAGAGGAAATGCCTATAATCAGTCAGCTTCGACTTCATCGGAAGTTGGCTCATCAAGAACAAAAGATGCTGAGCCACCTGTTCGGGTAACTATTCCGCCAAATCCTTGATAAGTTGAGCTGTATACATCATCGCTGGTGTCGCTTTCGATGAGATTAACCTCTCGATTGACGTAGCAGCTGAGGTACGAGTTAGATATGGATTCGTACTTAGTATCGTCATCGGCTCTAAGGAGTAAATACCAGAGCTCCTTTCTGCCCCATGCTGCGGCACCTCCCCCGCTAAGGCTAAGCACCCCAGGATATCCACATGTCGGCAAGCATACTTTCTCATATTCCGTGTTGTTGCCTGTGTCGTCTGTTTGAACCTTAAGCGAATAGGATTTACCCTCTGGTTCCTTTGGCAACGACATAGATTTAAGGTCTTCAAAAAAACGCGAGAAGTAGGCATTTTCAACATTCAAGTCAGGATTATCCGCTGCCTCGGCCTTTAGGTCCTCGTAACTAGAAGAGAGCTCATCGATCACATTTTGCTTTTTGCTTTCAAATTCGTCCTGCGATATGGGCCAATGCTCTTTAGCCATCGAGAGAACTTCTTTATCCGAAAGACCTTCAAGGTCCCTAAATCGAATCACCGAAGAGCCCGTTTCGTCGTATACATTCCAACATGTAACCGTTCCGTCTCCGTTAAATTCAAAGATTGCCGTTATCGATGTGTCTTTAGCAACGCTCTCACGTCCGTCTGCATAGTCATTACCAAAAGTGAACCAAAGCCCCTTTTGTTTGAAAGCGTCGGAGGGCGTATACGTCCCCGTCGCTTCAAGCCAATCGAACTGCTCCTTATCTGATGCAGTGTTATCTGCGGAATCGATTGGCCTGTCGTTTGTTGAGCAGCCACTCAAGGGGGATAGCAGCAAACATCCTGCAGCCAATCCCATATGTTTAACGATCTGCCGTCTTGAATAGCCTGCATAGACACTCCTTTTCTACGTACGTGTAGAAGAAATGGTATCCCCCCCCCCGAAAAGACAACCGTGCTCTGCGGTGAGTTTACCGAGCGGCATCTTATATGTCCCGAGCGGCATCTTTCATGTCATTAGAAAAAGCTGTCGTGTTTTGACGGGGGGTCCTCCGGTGGGAGCTACTCCAGCTCAAACGCTCCGGTGTAGAGCTGGAGCAGCTCCCACCGGAGGCTGGGGCCACGGGGTATAACCTCCGTGCTCAAACATTCTCGCTTCGCTGCGCAACTGCGCGCGGAGGTTATACCCCGTGGCCCCAGCCTCCTGCGCTGCTCCGCTCGAAACGTAAAACTGAAGGTGAAGCATGTAAGGTCTCGGCCTTATGGCCGGGACCTCATTTGTTTGCTGAGATTTTTCTAGGACAGCGAGAGTAGTTAAAAAAGCCCCGTCCCAAATGAGCTAGTTGAGGAGTTGGGCCATGGCGTTGACGAATTTTTGGACTTGGAGGGTGGGCTCGAGCGGATAGTGCAAATAGACCGGCACCTCTCGCCCGCACAGGAACGGCACGCCCACAAAGGCAGGGTGCACGCCCGACCATGCGCCGCAGGTGAGCACCGCGTCGCCCTTTTCCTCCGCCTCGTTAAAGAGCGCAAAGTCAAAGCTGTCCACGTCGATCACGTCTACGCCGCCGTCGGCCAACAGATCGATACGCAGACTGTCCATAGCGTCGTTGCCGTGACGGAGCACGCGCAGACGCATCCCCTCCAAGTCGGCGACCGTAATGCGATTCTTGCGCGCCAGCGGGCTCGTGCGCGGCAGGTCGATATAAAACGGCACGTTGACAATGCGGAGCCTTTGGCAGGCATCACCCCAGCGTGGGGTAGAAAAACTCGACTGCACCACATCGACCTCGCGGCCCAAGCTGCGCATGACGGTCTCGCGCTCATCGTAGAGGTCGCTTACCGGCACGATCTCAAATCGCAGCGACGGTTCCAGATCGTGAATGCCCGACCACATCGACAGCGTTTGGCGCCCCGGGCACATCATCGACACGCCCAGGCGCACGGCACCGCCATCGCCCGCGGCGCGTCGGGCACGGCGCAGCGCGTCCTCGGACTGCCGCATGATCGAGCGCGCGTCGTCCACCAGCAGAGCGCCGGCCGGCGTCACCTTGACGCCCGAGTGCGAGCGTTCGAACAGCGTGATGCCGAACTCGGCCTCGAAGCCCGACACCTGCTTGACGAGCGCCGGGGTCGACACGCGCAATTTTGCCGCTGCACGCGAAAAGCTTCCCAGCTCCGCGGCGGCCGATATGGCCTTAAGTCGTCGATCGTACACGTCAATCTCCCGTTTTCGCGCCCGTGGCCACATGGTGCCACAGGGAGGGGTTGTTTTCGCAGGTCACGCGCTCAGTTAAGCATAAACTGCATCGCACAGTGTAAACCTGCGGTTAACGCCATTCTAACAAATATGCAATTCACCTGCGCAAATGCAAAGCATACGATAACCTGCGAAAACCACGTGGGTCGATTAATGGGAACGGCCCACCGGGAGGCACAAGAAGGGAAGTTCCTATGAGCAACTGGCTTAAGCTCGAGGGCGATGTCTGCGCCGTGACCGGCGCACTCGGCGGTATGGGCGTCGAGATTTGCCGCGAGTTCGCCCGCAACGGCGCCAACGTCGTCCTGCTCGATCTGGGCGAGGAAAAGGTCAAGGCCGCAGCCGCCGACCTCGCCGCCGAGTTTGGCATCCACGCCGAGGGCTACAAGATGAACGCCACCGACGAGGCCGAGGTTCAGGCCGCCGTCGACGCCACCATCGCCGACTTCGGTCGCGTCGACGTCCTCGTCAACACCGCCGGTATCCTGCGTTTCGCAGCCATGGAAGACCTGCCGCTGAGCGACTGGGAGCAGGTGCTCAACGTCAACCTCACCGGCTACTTCATCACCTCGCAGCGCTTTGGTCGCGAGATGATCAAGGCCGGCCAGGGCCGCCTGGTGCACATCTCGACCGTCGCCAGCCACTCCCCCGAGACGTTCTCGGGCGTGTACAGCTCTACCAAGGCCGGCGTCAACATGATGTCCAAGATGCTCGCCGCCGAGTGGGGCCCCTACGGCGTGCGCTCCAACTGCGTCGAGCCCTGCTTCGTCAAGACCCCGATGTCGGCCAATTTCTACGCCGACCCCGAGGTCGAGAAGAGCCGCAGCCGCCTAATCGCCACGCGTCGCATCGGCGAGGTCAGCGATATCGCCAACGCCGTCATGTTCCTGGCGTCCAAGCGCTCGGACTTTACCACCGGCGACGCCATCAAGGTCGACGGCGGCTTCTCCAACATGATGGGTGACCTCACCGCCAAGCCCGGCGGCCGTCGCGCCTATGCCGACAACTACCTCAAGAACAAGGGTGTCGAGCTCTGGTCCGATGAGTCCGGCGTCGCCAAGCCGACTGACCAGTAAACCAACCTGACAGGGAGGCCCCGCGGACACGACCGCTCCTCCCCCGTATCGATTAGAAAGAGTCCAATGGCTTCCACCAACTCCAACAAGGGTCGCGCCGTCGTGCTTTCCGCCGCGTGCGTCACCATGTTCTTCATCAGCTCCATCGCGCTGTATTCCGTCGTGAGCAAGAACCTGCTCGCCGTCTACCCCGAGTGGTCCAGCGCTCTCACCTGGGCCTTCCCGGTCTTTCAGACCATCATGGCCGTGACGGGCATCTTCGCCGGACGCATCTCCGATAAGATCGGCCCGCGCAACGTCGTAATCGCCGCCGCCGTGTGCTACGGCGTGGGCTGGTTCATGTCCGGCACCGTCACCGAGCCGTGGCAGTTCTACCTGTGGTTCTCGCTCGTCGCCGCCATCGGCAACGGCCTGGGCTACAACCCGGCGCTCACCACCGGCCAAAAGTGGTTCATCGACAAGAAGGGCCTCGCCTCCGGCATTACGCTCGCCGCTTCGACCGCCGGTCCTGCCGTACTGTCCCCGGTGCTCGCCTCGCTGCTCATCCCGAGCCTGGGCATCTTTGGCGCCCTCAAGGCGCTCGGTGTCATTTTCTTTGTGACAATCGCCGCCTCCGCCTTGTTCCTGAAGGCCCCCGAGGCCGGTTGGCTGCCCGAGGGCTTCGAGGCCCCCAAGGGCGGCGCACACGCCGGCACCTTCGGCGACCTCACCCCGGGCGAGATGGTCAAGACCCCGCGCTTTTGGGTCCTCATCGTCACCTTCGCCTTTGCCGCCACCGCGGGCACCCTGCTCGTGGGCAAGGTTGCCTCCATCGCTGCCGTCCAGCTCTTCGCCGACCCCACGAGCGCTGCGGCCGTCGCCCTCGGCGGCGTGGTGGTCTCCGTTAACACCTGCGCCAACCTAGTTGGACGTCTGTCCTTTGGCCAGATCATCGACAAGCTCGGCGCCTATAAGTCGCTGCTCATCAGCCTTGTCGTCACCATCGTCGCACTTGTCATCATGTCGATGAGCTTTACGCAGGGCATGTTCTTTGTGGCGCTCGCCCTGCTCGGCTTTAGCTTTGGCGCTCTGCTCGTCATCTACCCGCCGCTCACCGGTGGCGCCTTTGGCACCAGCAACATCGGCGTCAACTACGGCATCATGTTTTTGGGTTATGCCGCTTCCACCTGGATCAGCCAGCCCATCACCGCCGTGCTGTATCACGCCGAGGCCGGCAGCGCCGCCTACCAGCAGTCCTTCTACGGCGCTATTGTGATCGCCGCCATCGCCGTCGTGCTCACCGTCTACATGATGGTCTCCGACAGCAAGAAGAAGTCCGCCTAGTTTTACCGATGCGACAAAGGGACAGCCCCTTTGTCGCATTTCACCGGTCACCAGTATTAAGGAGTCGAAATGTCTGAGCTCAACCCCGTCCGCATTGCCGTTATCGGCGCCGGCGCCATGGGCCGCAACCACATCCGCTTTGTCACCGAGGAGCCCGAGGCCGAGCTCGTCGCCATCGCCGACGCCTTTGAGGGCGCCCGCGCCACGGCCGAGGCCGCCGGCGTGCCGTTTTACACCGATCCCGCCCAGATGATGGACGAGGTCAAGCCCGAGGCCGTCATCATCGCCACGCCCAACGACCTGCACCTGGGCGTTGCTCGCGAGGCCGTGAAGCGCAATATCGTGCCGTTGATCGAAAAGCCGATCTCTAACGACCTCGAGGATGCCCAGGCCTTCGCCGCCGAGGCCGAGACCGCCGGCGTGCCCGTGCTCGTGGGTCAGCACCGTCGCCACAACCCCTTCGTCAACAAGGCCAAGGAGATCATCGAGTCCGGTGAGCTGGGCAAGCTCACCGTGTCGAGCTTTCACTACATGATCTATAAGAATGACGAGTACTTCGATGTCGAGTGGCGCCGCAAGAAGGGTGCCGGCCCGATCCTGGTCAACCTGGTGCACGACGTCGACCTGCTCCGCTACCTGCTGGGCGAGCCCGTTGCCGTCCAGGGTATGCAGTCCAGCGCCGCCCGCGGTTTTGAGACCGAGGACTCCGCCGTGGTCAACGTCCGTTTTGCCGATGGCGCGCTCGCAAGCATGACCATCTCCGATGCCACCGCCAGCCCCTGGAACTGGGAGGCCACCGCTCGCGAGGATCCGCAGTACCGCCCCTTCGACGCCGACGCCTACTTTATCGGCGGAACCCTGGGCGCCCTGTCGCTGCCCCGCCTGCACCAGTTCTCCTACGACGGCGCCTCTAACTGGCACAAGCCGCTGCAGATGGAGATTCCGGCTGTCGACCCGGCGCTGCCGCACAAGATGCAGCTCAAGCACTTTGTGAAGGTCGTTCGCCGCGAGGTCGAGCCCGTCGTGACCCCCGCCGACAACGTCAAGACGCTCACGCTGCTTAACGCCATCAAGGAGGCCGCCGAGACCGGCCAGCTCGTCGAGCTGTAATGCTTTAAGAGCGGCCGCGGTAGAAACCCCATACCGAACCCCTCGGTCCGCCACAAATAAGCCCCTCTTCTTTGCCCCGCGAGCAGCCTCCTGCCCGCGGGGCATTTTTGCTACCTTGCCGACAATCTTTCTGGGGCAGGGGGCTATTTTGTACCTCGACTTGATTCGTGCGCCACGAAATGGGCCTATCTACTACGTTTAACCGACCACTCTCAACCATACCGAATTTCGCGAAATAAAAACCACAGGTAAACGGCTTGCCGATTTTCGGAAAACCCAGGTATGGTCGACCCCTACGGGTAAAACGTAGTAGATAGGCCGTTTTCGTGGCGCGGCCCCAAAACAGCCTTTTGGGACGGGTGGTATCCTTGGTAGCCCTATGCTGCAAACGCACCTTAAACGCAAGGAGTCCCATGGATCTTATCGCCCAGCTCGCTCGCGAGCTCAACCTTAAGGCCGCCAACGTCGAGGCGGCCGTCAAGCTCATCGACGAGGGCAACACCATCCCCTTTATCTCGCGCTACCGCAAGGAAGCCACGGGCGGCATGGACGATGTCGCCCTGCGTGCGCTCGACGAGCGCCTATCCTACCTGCGCAATCTTGAGCAACGCAAAGAGGACGTCATTCTGCTCATCGACGCCCAGGGCAAGCTCACGCCCGAACTCGAACAGCAGATTCGCGAGGCCACGCAGCTCCAGCGTGTCGAGGACCTCTACAAGCCCTACCGCAAAAAGCGCATGACCCGCGCACAGAAGGCCCGCGAGGCCGGCTTGGAGCCGCTCGCCAATATGATCATCATGCAGGCATCTGCCAAGGGCAGCGCGCTCGACACCGCCGCGGCCTACGTCAACGAGGAGGCCGGCTTCGACACGCCCGAGAAGGCGCTTGCCGGCGCCGCCGATATCGTGGCCGAGACGGTAGCAGAGGACCCCGAGAACGTCGCCGACCTGCGCGCCTTTACGCAAAACACCGCCGATATCGTCGTCGAGGCTACCGACCCCGCCGAGAAGACCCCCTATGAGCCGTACTACAACTATGACGAGCCACTGCGCCGTATACCCAACCACCGCGTGCTGGCTATCGACCGCGGTGAGCGCGAGGGCAAGCTCCGTGTGCGCGTGAATGTCGACGGCGCTGCCGCCACGGCGCGCCTGGGCAGCCGCTGGCCCCGCCGCCAAGGCGTCTTCGCCCCCGTCTTTGACGCCGCCATCGCTGACGGTTACAAGCGCCTCATGGCCCCCTCGCTGGAGCGCGAGGCGCGCGCCAAGCTCACCGTCCGCGCCCAGACCGAGGCCATCAACGTCTTTGCCAAGAATCTCGAGGGCTTGCTCTCGGCGCGTCCCGTGCGCGGCGCACGCGTGCTCGCGCTCGATCCGGGCTACCGCACCGGCTGCAAGGTCGCCGTCATGGACGAGACCGGCAAGCTACTCGACCACGGCGTGGTCTACCCCACCAAGCCGCGCCACGACGTCGCCGGCACCAAGCGCGAGCTCGCCCGCCTCGTCAAGAAGGACGGCGTCAACACCATCGTCATCGGCAACGGCACCGCCAGCCGCGAGACCGAGGAAGTCGTCTCGGAGTTCATTGCCGAACAGGCGCCCAGCCTTCGCTACACCATCGTCAACGAGGCCGGCGCATCGGTGTACTCCGCCTCCGAGCTCGCCAGCCAGGAATATCCCGACCTGGACGTCACCGTGCGTGGCGCCATGAGCCTGGGCCGCCGTCTGCAAGACCCGCTGGCAGAGCTCGTCAAGATTCCGCCCCAGTCCATCGGCGTGGGCCAGTACCAGCACGACCTTGACCAGGCCGAGCTCTCGCGCACCCTGGGCCACGTGGTGGAAGACGTCGTCAACCGCGTGGGCGTCGACGTAAACACCGCGAGCGCAAGTCTGCTGGGATACGTATCGGGTATCACACCGAGCGTGGCCAAGAATATCGTGGCCTACCGCGAGGAAAACGGCGCCTTTACCGATCGCCGCCAGCTTAAGAAGGTCCCCAAGCTGGGACCCAAGGCATATCTCAACGCCGCGGGCTTTTTGCGCATTAGCGGCGGTAAGAACCCACTCGACGCGACAAGCGTCCATCCCGAGAGCTACGAGGTGGCCACGTCCGTCCTGGAGCGTGCCGGCGTTGCAGCAAGCGAGCTCAGCCGCGGCGGCGTGCCCGACATCGAGCGCCGCCTAGGCAGCATCTCGGCGCTGGCAAGCGACCTGGACTGCGGCACCCTCACGCTCATCGACATCGTCAACGAGCTCAAAAAGCCCGGCCGCGACCCGCGCGACGACGCGCCCGAGGTGGTCTTTAGCCGCTCGGCGCTTTCCATCGACGACCTGGAGCCCGGTATGGAACTCAAGGGCACGGTGCGCAACGTCGTCGACTTTGGTGCCTTCGTCGACGTGGGCGTGCACCAGGACGGCCTCGTGCACATCTCCAAGCTGGCCAACCGCTTCGTCAAGCACCCCAGCGACGTGGTGCGCGTCGGCGATACGGTAAAGGTGTGGGTGGAAAAGGTCGATCGCGACCGCAAAAAGATCTCCCTCACCATGGTGCAGGGAAAGTAACAGCAAAGGACGAACCACCGCTGCCCATCGTCGAACTTGCAAGTTTTTCTCACCCAATGGGAAAACTTGCAGATACCGCAACAAAACTTTCGCTTGCATATGGACGTTGAACTGCTAAACACTTTAACCACGTTTATCAAGGCGTGAGCTGCGGTTTTTCATCTTCTCGGCGAACGGTTTTGCGGTTTTACCATTTTATATCGATACCCCAGCGGCAAAACGTTTTTGCCAATCATCGCGGTTGATTCCGTTGGCGACTCAGAGGCAGCGCTTCGCCGGTGCGTTTTCACAACCGCTCCAAAATCAGAACCACCCTTAAAAAGGGTGGTTTGCTCTTAGGGTATAACCCACGGGCC
>CABQLM010000069.1 GCA_902465105.1 uncultured Collinsella sp. | reverse complement strand
ACCAGGATAGCGCCGTCCATCTGAGCAGCACCGGTGATCATGTTCTTGACGTAGTCAGCGTGGCCCGGGCAGTCAACGTGAGCATAGTGACGGGCAGCGGTCTCGTACTCGACGTGGGAGACGGAGATCGTAATGCCGCGCTCGCGCTCCTCGGGAGCCTTGTCGATGTTCTCGAACGCAGTGAAGTCAGCCTTGCAGCCCTCGGTCTCAGAGAGAACCTTGGTGATGGCGGCGGTCAGCGTGGTCTTGCCGTGGTCGACGTGACCAATGGTGCCGATGTTAACATGCGGCTTAGTGCGCTCAAACTTCTCTTTGGCCATAAAGCCCTCCTCTTAACAGGTCGTCCCCGGACGGGACTATGCCTTTATACCATAGTGGCCTCTCAACATACTATTGAGAAGCCACCGTGTTACCTATGGTAGCGGTGACTGGATTCGAACCAGTGACGCCACGGGTATGAACCGTGTGCTCTAACCAACTGAGCTACACCGCCGGATGGAGCCTGCAACCAGACTTGAACTGGTGACCTCTTCGTTACCAACGAAGTGCTCTACCGACTGAGCTATACAGGCACTTGACGGGTGGGAGCTATAGGATTCGAACCTATGTAGGCAGAGCCAACGGGTTTACAGCCCGTCCCCATTAACCACTCGGGCAAACTCCCAATCGTTCAAGTATCCGCAGGTTCTTTGGTCTTTTGGGCCTCCGCCCCCGCGAACGAAAAAGATAATACGATGCAACCTTGGGGGCTGTCAACGAAAACCTCTAGATACACGGTGCCGGGCGTATCTATATAGCCGTGACCTGCGGTTTTATTGAGTTTGGATATGAAGGACAGTGGTTTTGGATACTGAGGTGACGTTTCCCAAGGTAACACTTTGCTGTAGTGGAGTACACCTTCAGTATCGAACTTCGATACCAGCTTATTTGCACCTATATATAGGTCGAGATCGGGGCTTCCACGCCACGATCGAGCGTGGATTATCTCCCACTTTTAGCGCGGCTCTAAGGCCAAAGTGGCAGATTATCCACGTTCATTCTCCAGGCGAGAGAACTGTAAAGCCGCAACTACTCGGGCCAGGCCAAAGTAGACCCATAGAGCGGCTCCCCCTTGGTGCAGGGGTAGCGACTCAAGTAACACGACGATAGCAAGTCGAAAAAATAAGTCATGGCGTATTTCGAATAAACGCCGAGTCGGTCAATTCCGTTTCCCGCATTACCAAGACGATATACACGGTCAAAAGACCTCGATTTGTCATCGTTGCTAAACGCAGTAATTAGAATCTTCCTGCCCGAACGGCAATCAAGATACTCACGCGCCTGTGACGCAAATAGCCCGGAGACCGATACGAGAATTATCAATGACTGCGAAGCGTCTCCCATGTTTTTCAATTCCGCGACGTTAGCCCCAGCAACTATGCGAACTATCTTGCCCGCATAAAACATTTCCTGCTGAAATCGTACGAGATTGGCGCTCACATTATTGGTGCACCAGATTTCAACGTTTTTATGGCCATCAATTTCGTCGACAAGATGCTTAATAGCGATATCGGACACGCCGCTTTCAACCTCAGCGAACATCTCGATCATGCGAACGTCGAGCTCTGCCCTGTACTCCTCGTAGCCAAATTCCTCCTCTCGATGGCTTAAGTCGCTTGGAAAGACTGACTGAGTAAATGATTCTTTCAAATCGCTAAGAGACTGGTAGCCCAATCGATTGCAGAAACGACGAACAGCGGAACGGGTCACGAATGCATCGCGGGTTATTGCGGCAACATTGATTTCGCTCGAACGCCTAATGTGAGCGATGAGATATCGAGCGATGGCGGCATCGTTTGACCCAAACTCGCTGTTGATGATGGAGCTAATGCGATTGAGCACATCGAAGTCATTGATATTCACGTGATCCCTCTTTCCGCTCTCCTCGAAATCATGATTCATTTATTGAATCAAACAGCTTTGGTCGTTCTCCTATGATTCAAATCAGTTGACGTCATCTTAATCATAATTCCGCCACACGTATCCACCGTGTTGAATGATGGAAAGGGGATTCATGGGCAACGTGAACAACATGCCGTTTCTCTGGGGTTCCGCCACGGCGTCTTATCAGTGCGAGGGTGCCTGGAACGAAGACGGCAAAGGCCTTGGTGAGTGGGATTTCTTTAGCCACACAAGCAATAAGAACATCAACCATGTTGACGGTGATGTATCTTGCGACTTCTACCATCGCTATGAAGAAGATATCCGCATGATGAAAGAAGGCGGACAAAACACCTATCGCTTCTCTCTTTCATGGAGTCGAATCATCCCCACCGGTATCGGCAAAGTGAATGAAGAGGGTATCGATTTTTATAATCGGGTCATTGATTGCTGCCTCGAAAATGGCATAGAGCCCAACGTTACGCTGTTCCATTACGATCTGCCATTCACGCTTGCTTGCAAAGGCGGATGGCTGAACAACGACATGGCAGAGTGGTTCTGCAAATACGCCAAGATTTGCTTTGAGCGCTTTGGAGACCGCGTCAAAATCTGGGCTACCGTTAACGAGCCGCATTTCTACAGCTACTGCGTAAACATGTTGGGCAACTATCCCCCCAATCGATCGCTCGATGTTCAGTCGTACATGCAGTTTCAGTACAACCTGATGCGCGCAAGCGCACTCGCAGTCCGAGCATATCGTCAAATGGGCTACGACGGCATCATCGGCGCCGTCCACGATGGCGGCGTTGTCGAACTCGACCCGGCAACCGAGCACCCCGATGACGTATTTCGATACGCAGACTTTTTCGCCAATCGCATGATTCTGGCACCAGCGCTTCAGGGTCAACTGCCGCCAGAAATGGACGAAATCCTTGAAAAACTTGGCGTCTCGCTCTATCGATCCCCAAATGACGTAGAAGAATTCAGCGACGGTAAAGTCGATTTTATTGGACTCAACGTGTATTGCCGAGAGTATGTAACCGACTGGCACGGTGGAGAGCTTGCCGTTTCGGCGAACAATAAGGGCGGTTCGAGCAAAAAGGTCGAAGGAAAATGCATTGCGCCCTTGTTTGAAAGCGCCCGCGACAGCAATGTTCCCCGCAATAAATGGGGCCGCGAAATACTCCCAAGTTGCATGTATTCAACCATCATGGATGTCCACGAGCGCTATGACGCGCCCCGCATCTTTATTACGGAAAACGGACATGGCGCCTATGAGCAACCAGACGCAGACGGAATGATCCACGATGATGACCGCATCGAGCTTCTGGGCCAGTTCATCGAGCACATGATGAGGGCTAAGCGCGACGGCGCGCGCGTTGAGGGCTACTACCTCTGGTCGACGATGGATCTGTATAGCTGGATCAACGGCTACGAAAAACGATACGGACTTGTCCATATCGACTTCGAGAACAATCTGGAGCGCACCCCCAAAAAGAGCTGGTATTGGTACCGAGACCTTATCTCGAAGTATCAGGAGCAGGAAGGTTAGGAGAAAGAGATGAAATATCAGGCAATGTCCGAAACAGTCCTAAAGGCTGTTGGCGGCAAAGAGAACATTACATCGGTAACTCATTGTGCGACGCGCCTTCGCATCGACGCACGAGACACCTCGATCATCGATCTCCAGCTCGCCAAATCGGCCGACCAGGCGCTCGGGGCAGTAGTCAGCGGTGGCCAGCTTCAGGTGATCATCGGCCCCAACGTCACCGAGGCTTACAACGACTTCCTCGACTTCGCGGGAATCGAAGTCGGCGGTGGCACGGTTGCCGACGATGCCCAAACCGCCAAAGACCTTGCAGAAGGCATTAAAAGCGGTAACACCGCCATGGGCTTGATTGAGAAATTCGGGAACGTCTCTGCACAGGTATTCATGCCCATCGTCCCGGCGCTCATCGTTGGCGGACTCATTCTTTCGATCAAGAATCTCCTGGTCAATTATTGTGGATTGAGCACCGATAGCGGAACCGCCCAGGTTCTGCTGGCGATCTTCAGCGCTTCGTTTAGCTTCTTGCCCGTTTATCTTGGTTATCAGCTCGCAGCCGTCATGAAGATGCAGCCCATCATGGGCGCATTGCTGGGCGCGATCATGATCAGCTCGTCCATTAGCGGTGCCGAGGGTCTCGACTTTCTTGGTATCCCCATCCCGACGAACGACTATTCGAGTACGGTAGTGCCCATCGTACTGGGCGTTGTGTTCATGTACTTTGTCGACCGCAGCCTTCAGAAGATCATTCCCGACGTTACCAAACTGTTCTTGAAGCCGCTGCTCACCATGATCATCGTCGTGCCCGTCGAGCTGATTATCCTTGGCCCCGCCGGCAGCATGATGGGCTACGCGCTGAGTGATGCCGTCACGTGGCTTATGGACAACGTGGCATTTATCGCTACTCCGATCCTGGCAGCCCTTAACCCCTATTTCGTCATGCTCGGTCTCGATAAGGCTTACATCGCAATCGAAGTTACGAGCCTGGCGCAGCTCGGTTGGGCACCCATTATCTTTGGATTCATCTCGAACCTCTGCATTGGCGGCACGAGCCTCGCCCTGGCAACTGCCATGAAGGGAAACAAGGAGAAGAAGGGTATGGTCACCACGGTTGCCGTTACCGCACTCTGTGGCGTAACCGAGCCCGCGTTCTACGGTTGCCTCATCGAGCGTCCCCGCCTGCTTGTCGGCACGGCAATCGGCGCGCTCTGCGCTGGACTCCCTGCAGGCATCTTTGTTCTGAAAGAGTATGTTGCGGGAGCATGCCCCGGCCTTCTTTCGGCACTCATCTTTATCGCTCCCGATGGGTCCATGGGCAACTTCGTGCTGGCATGCGTTGTCGCCATCATCGCCATCGTCGTCTCTTTCATCGCTGCACGCGTAATCATCAAGAAGAACCCCAGCTATATTGAGTAGATGCCCGCTGTTTGCATTGGGGACATCCTCGGCAGACCATTAGCAAGAACCCAAGAAGTCCCTTAGGAGCTCGATTAATCCATTCGGATTCCTGAGGCACAAACGACCCCGATTCCACAATGAAATCGGGGTCGTTGTTTCTAAAGCCGTCGATAGACAATCGGTGTTTACCTTAGCTCCCTATCCAAGTTAATTATCCACGCTCGTTCTCCGGTCGGGAGATTTTCTTCGCTCGCGTGTCCAGAAATCCACGCTCGAGCAGGACATCCAGGTCCGCACCCGCCCTTGTCTCGATCTGTAACAGCAAGAGGCCTATTCCGCTTCTACATGTTACAGATCAAGATATTCCTAAAACACCCTAAGTTTCATCTCAATCTGTAACAGTTAGATGCCAAATATCGGTCTTGGTGTTACAGATTTAGACAAACTGGAGGACGAGACAAACCAAAAACGGGATGAGCGCTAACCCGATGGCGCACCACCTAAATAGAAACGGGCCCTGTCCCATATAGAGACAGAGCCCGAAACTCTCATGGAGCCAGTGACAGGAATCGAACCTGCAACCCACTGATTACATCGCTTTCCATTCTGGTTAATAGCGTCCATCTGCGACTATAGCGACCGTAACCTCGCCTTTTTCTTTCGTTTTCCGCTTATAGTCTCACTTGAGACGTCTCCGAAACAGTCAAATTGCACACTCATTGCACACGCGATTGCACACGGAGGGACAATGGAAGAGAAATACACCACCTCGTCTATTTATAAGTTTAAGGACGATCGCTGGCGCGCACAGTTCCCCTATTTGGAGAACGGCATCTGGCATAAGAAGACTCAGCTCTTGGAACATCGAGGGCGCGATAAAGGCAGAAGCCATAAGCATCGCGATGCCGCCATACTCGAGGCCGAATCCATCCGCGCATCTCTCAATGAGAAGGCCACCGCAGAAGCAGCTAAACCCAAGGGGCTTGGTATCACCGTTTCAAAGCTCGTGACATGCTATATCGATATCGAGTGCGCGGACGTCGCGCGCTCCACGGCGACCGGATACCACGGCATGCTCCGCCGGAATATCGAACCGTATCTCGGTGATGTCCCATTGGAAGACCTTACGGAAGAGGATGTTCAGGAATGGATAACGGCGATCGCCTCAACCCACGCACGGTCCACCGCCTGCAATTCCCTACGGTTGTTACGAGGCTCGCTCAAATATGGAATGCGAAAGAAATGGATTGACGAAAACGTGGCCTCTTGGGCAAAAGTCCCCAAAAATGAAGACGCGAACTACGGTCTACCGAATTCGCTTACAACCAAAGAGCGAACCAGGGTCTTGAACACTCTGAACGCCTCCATAGATATCCCAGCGATGCTTGCAGCCAAGATGGCGCTCTACACGGGATTGCGGCGCGGCGAGCTCTGCGCCCTGAAATGGAAAAACGTGGACTTTAAATCCGCAACGATCCGAGTCGAGGCCGCGATTGGGCACACAGATAACGAGTTCTATATCAAGGGCCCCAAGAGCATTAGCAGCCGGCGCGCTATCCCCAACTGCCCGAAAGACCTTATGAAAGACCTTGCGAAGCGCGAGGCCGACATGAAGTTCGAATGCGCGAATCTGGGCGTTGAGTTCAGCGACGAACTGTTTGTCCTCGGCTTTCCGGACGGTTCCTTCTTGAAACCGCCCAGGATCAACGACGCTTGGCGGGCCCTGGCAAAGGCCTTGAAGCTCCATGGTGTCTTGAACAAGAACACCGTCACCTTCCACGACCTCAGGCACAGTTTTGCAACGTACGCCGTTTCCAACGGAATCGACCCGAGGACTCTCGCAAGCCTCATGGGGCACTCGAAGGCGTCGATGACACTCGACAGATACGCCAGTGCCGACCCAGCAGCCACCGCATCGGCTATGAGAACTCTTGGACGCTTATATAAAGAGTGATTTGCTTCGTCGCAAGCAAAGAAGTCAACAGTGGCTCGGAGGCCCGGCTTTAACCGGGCCTTTTCTTGTTGCCTCGACCCTTCAACGTCTTTTTTGTCCATAGCGTCCGCCCTGCCCGTACTTTGACGAATGCCGGCGGCGGCGTGTCAGACTGCGAAATAAGAGAAATCGGCAAATTCCAGAAAGGAGACCGAAATGAAATTCAAAGAAAAGCGTATCGGAGTCGACGACTTCCGCAGTATGCCGGATATCGTCGATCCGCTGCCGGTCGCGTACCTGCTCGGCATCAGCGACCGCTCTGTCTACCGCCTCTGCCAGAACGGGACGTTCAAAGCCGTGAAGTGCGGCAAGTTATGGCGAATCAACCGCGACAGCGTGCTCAGCTATATCGGAGTCACTATCGACCGAACTGAATGCCCGTCAACCAACATCAATTAAAAACGACCATTACATGGGGTCCGAGAGGCCCCTCTTTGTTATAAGGAGGCCCTATGGTCGGAACTAAAACAGTCAGCGTGAAGCTCGATTCAAGGCTCTATACCGTCCTCAAGACGCGGGCCGAGCTCGACAAGTCCAACGTCAGCGATGTGATCCGGTCGCTCCTGTGCTCGGCGCTCGCCGCGGAGGAGCTCGACCTCTACGGCAACGAGGTCGCGGGCTTCATCCGCGGCGTCGTCGACGCCCGCATGGACGTCGCCGCACTCGACATCGAGCGCAAGCTCGACGCCGCCGAGGACCGCATCGCCGCGGTCCTCTCGCGCCCCATGACCGCCGCCATCATGGCCGGCCTCATGTCGGCAGACGTCCTCAAGGCCTCCTACGCCTCGCTCGACGACGTCCCCGTCGCGGACATCTGGAAGAACTACCTCGCGCAGGCCGGCGAGCTCAGCCGCGCGGGCCTCGGCAAGATCGACGAGGTGAAGCTCCACGCGCGCGAGCGCGCCGATGGCTAGCCCGCCCGTCATCGTCAACCACTCCGTCGTCCGCGCGGGGGCGTCAGCGAGGGCGTCCGCCGCGGGCCTGGCGGCATACGCCGGCACCCGCCGCGGCGTCGTCATCGAGGTAAGCGAGGCGGACGGCAGGAGGCTCGGCGTGGACGGCCTGGCCGCCTACGCCGCGAACAGGACCGGCTCGACCGGCGGCCTCTGGGGCGCGGACGGCCCGGTCGCCGTGGCGGAGGCCAGGCGTGCCATCGCCCAAAACGGCGGTGCGGTGCTCACCACCGTCGTCACGGTCCCGAACGACATCGCCCCAGCTGCCGGCCTCGACCGCCTGGACGCCTGGCAGGCGCTGGTGCGCTCCGAGTGGCCGAGGCTCTTCTCCGAGATGACCGGTGTGCCCGAGAGCCGCGTGGAGTTCTACGCGGCGATGCATGTCAACGGCACGAGCCACCACGTCCACATCCTCACGGTCGACCACGCGGGCGAGTGGGACGCGCTGCTCCCCAAGCGGAAGATGGAGGCGGCGCGGCTCGAGATCTCCTCGAAGGCCATGGCGCCGCTGCTGCGGGAGGCCTACATCGAGCGCGACCTCGCGAGGGAGGCCGCGCTGGACGCCGTCTCCCGCATCGACCGGAACCGTTTCGATATCGAGCTGCCGCCGGACGGAAGAATTGAGGCCGCCCACCTCAGGCGGTTCCACCCGGAGACGTCCGCCGCGCTGAGGGAGGCCCTCGACCGGGCGGCCTCCGACTTCCCCGAGCTCGCCGGCGCACTGGACCGCTATAAGAAGGCCGTCGAGAGGTGCGCCGGCCTCAAGTGCCTGGCCGGGGAGGCACGGGACGCCTACGCCCGCAAGGCGGCCGCCGACCTCGGCCTCCGGTGCGAGAACGCGGCCCTGCGCGTCCTGGTGCCCGACAGGACGCCAACTCGTGAGGAAATGCCGATGCGACGCGCCGCGCCCGGAACCGGCCCGGCGACGGAGAGGCGGCGGGAGGCCGGCCTCGCCACCGAGGCCCGGGCCTGTATCCCGAAAAGGCGCCTTGAGGCAATCGGCCGAAAGGTCGCCCGCGGCCAGTCGATCGAACGCAACGACTTAAAGGGGTGCCCCACGGCGGAGCGGATCTTCCGGCAGGTGCCGTCGGCCGGCCCGGCCC
>CABQLM010000068.1 GCA_902465105.1 uncultured Collinsella sp. | reverse complement strand
AGAGCAGGCACACCGGCTGCAGCGCCAACAGAACGAGCGTCAGAAACGTCGGCAATAAAAAAGCCGCCTCGACCGTAGACTGTGCCCGGTCCTCGCGCGTCGTATCAATACAGCGCGATGTCCTTGGCGCCCGCAGCGACGTCGATAACCGATGCCGAAGTGACGCCATGAGACGCCGCCCGCTCGACCAGTGCCGCCAGACGTCCATCGGCGCCAGCGCGCCAAAGCCCCGCGATCGCCAGCACGATGGAAAGCAACGCCACCGTGACGATGGCGTATTCGACCGTCGACTGGGCAGATTCCTCACACAGGACATCATGCATTTCACGACCCCTCCTTTGGGTTCGTTGTTTGCGGGGCCAGACGGACCACGCGCAGGCGACACGAAGCATCGCCGACATCCGCGGCGACCGTCACCATATCGACCCAGCCGCGTCCGTCACGCACAATGGTGCCCCACACGTTGCCCTTGATGTCGAGATAACCGCTCAGGGCAAGTCGCGCTGTGGACACCTCACGGTAGGCGTGCAGTATGTCCGCCGCCGTCTCGGTCAACGGTCGGTCCTCGGACCATGCGAGCCGAACCACAATTGCGCTGTTTGCAGATGAACCCGTCGCAACACTCGCCCGCTCGTCGAGCGCTTGCAAGAACGTTTGCGCCGTGACAGCGGTATCCGCATCGCCCGTGCCTTGCGCATCGTCTTTTTGAGACGTCGCAGCCAAACCGGAGCCCGCCTCCACGGCAACCCCAGAACGCTGTTGCCGCACTGCGTTAAGTCCCCAGACCGCCACCGCCACCGCCACGACCGCGCAGGCGAGCACCAACGGCAAGCAGACGAGCCGCCCATTCTCTACAGGCTGTTGATGCCCTCGCTGATAGCGTTCCATAGATCTTGGACCTTGCCCTTAAATGCAACGATGGCAATAATCGCAATCACCACGAGCACGCCAACCAAGATGGCGTACTCGGTGGTACCCTGCGCACTTTCCTCCTGCAATAACGTCCTGGCGTACTGGCGAGTACGCACCACCGGGCAAAACGCCCAGCTCTGGACCTTGCCGGCAGCGTCAGTCATCGTGTTCATGTATTCCTCCCTACATCATCCCGCCTGCTCCCAGCAGCGGGCCCAATATGGACAAAAGCAACGCCGGCAAGATGAGCGTGCCGGTGGGGACCAGCAGCTTGACCGGCGCGCGCTCGATTTCACGCTCGACCGCGGCACGATGGGCCGCGCGGATTTCGCGACTTTGAGCCGCCAACGTCTCGGCAAGCGGGGCACCCAGAGCAAGCGCCTGTCCCACGGTGATGGCAAAGCTCTCGAGCGCCCGCACATCCAAGTCGTACGCAGCGGCAAGAAGCTCGTCCTCACGCGTCCCCACGCCCACCCGCCACGCCATACAGGCTCGCTCAAGGCGGGAAGACAGCGCCGATCGGCGATTGGTACAAAAAACCTCGAGCGCCGCATCAAACGAGAGACCGGCTGAAAGCCCCAAACGCACCACGTCGATCATCTCGGATACCTCGCCCAACGACACTTGCGTCAGGCCATCCGTGCCGAGCGCAACCTTTAATCGTGCCGTCAGAGCACTGGTCGCCGAGCGAGCTGCCGCAAGAACCAGCAACACCTTGCATTTGCAGGCCCGGGCAATCTTGCACGCGTCCGAACGCTCTAGGCCCGTCGCGACAAACACGCTGAGCGCACACAGACACGCCGCGATTATGATCAGAACACTCATAGCTCCACCCGCATAATGCGTCGGATGACCATCAAGGCAACGGCATTGAGGGCAAGCCCCAGTACCACGGCACCGGCACCGGCCGGCGTCGCAAGGCCGCGACGGAAGTCGGCCGAAAGCAGCGCTAGCGCTGCGCACATACCCGCCGGCATCACCGAGACCATATGCGCCGACATACGCGCCTGCGACGTTTTGACGTCCAGACGGCGCTTGAGTTCAATGCGCTCCCCTACCATGTCCGACGCCTCGGACAGTAGGCCGGCAAGTGGGGCGCCCGTGCGCTGTGAAACCTTAAGCGCCAGCGTGACAAGTGAAAGACCGGGGGCATCGATGCGAACAAGCAAATCGTCCAGCGCATCGGTCGCCGCTATACCGCAGTCAATCGCCGCAGCCACGCGCAAAAACTCGGTATGCACCGGCTCTTGCGCATGAGTTCCTACAAATCTCATACCCTGGGCCAGCGAATGACCCGAGGCAAGCGACATAGAGAGCACCGTAAAAGCCTCAGGCATGGCCTCTTCCACATCGTGTTGCTCGCGGCGGCGGTCAAAGGTATCGCGAGCGGCACCCACGCCAAACGGCGCGACCAACCCCAGGGCAAAGCCGATGGGCGATAGCGATACCACGGCAAGCGCAAGGCAGCAGGCACCACTCGATAACAACAGGAACGCCAAGCGTGAAGCATCATCCTCAACGACAAGACCGAGGCGGCGCACGGGAATCAACAATGTCCAAGAGCGGGCGATCTTTATTAGCAGATCATTTTCCACCAGCTCGCGTGGCAACTTCTCGACCACCGATTCAAACACCTGGCGTACCAGCTCCGCCGGCGGCACTCTCGGAACGTGAGGCTCCACTCCACATGCCGTCGCGACCGAAAACCCGGCAAGACCCCCTACGACGAGGGACACAACGATCTCCATTCGTCCACCTCCTCTTGCGTAAGCGTTCCCGAGCGCAGCCCCTCAGCGATAAACGGAGGCTCACGGTCGAGCGTCCAGGTGCGTTCGGCAGCATCGAACGTCACATAGCGCTCAAGTTCCACACCGCCCGATGCGCCGCGCCGAACTCCCGAATAGGAGGACACAAAACGTCTGCCGTCCGAATGGCGCTCAGACATCACGATGCCGTCGAGCGCCATGGCAATCTGCTCCTCGATCAGCTCGCTCGGCAGGTCGATGCCATAGCGCGCAAGTAGCGTCAAACGCACCACGGTCTCCTGCTCGGTGCCTGCATGAAGCGTGGTGAGCGACCCATCGTGCCCCGTATTCATGGCCTGCAGCATGTCGCAACATTCCGCACCGCGCACCTCGCCCACCACAATACGGTCGGGACGCATACGCAAGGCATTGGTCACCAGGTCGCGAATCGTCACCGCGCCCTCGCCCTCAATTGAAGCCTCACGAGCCTCCAGACGAACCACATGTGGGTGATGCGCAAACTTGAGCTCGGCGGAGTCCTCGATCGTCACGATACGCTCACCGGTGGATATCTCGCACGATAGCGCGTTGAGCAGCGTGGTCTTGCCCGATCCCGTACCGCCCGCAACCGCCAAATCCTGCCGCAGCGACACCGCGCACGAAAGCAGCTGCGCATACCAAAGCGGCAGCGACCCCAGTCCCACAAGCTCGTCCAGAGAACAGATGCGGTCCGAAAACTTGCGGATGGTAAGAATCGGCCCATCAATCGCCACAGGCGGGATCACCGCGTTGACGCGATATCCCGTCTTAAGACGGGCGTTGACGATGGGGCTGCGCTCGTCGATGCGCCTACCCAGCGGCGAGATAATGCGATCGATGAGAACGCGAATCTGCTCGTCGTCCTCAAACGCATGCTTGATGGGATACAGAACGCCGCCGCGTTCGAAAAACGCCGAGCGGCAGCCGTTGACCATAATCTCGGTGACGGTGTCGTCCTCGATGAGCGGCTGCAATGGACCCAAACCCACCACGTCATCCAGAATCTCGTCGACGATCAGCTCGCGCTCGGGTGTCGAAAGGTCGACAGCCCCCTCCACGTTGAGTGCCGCCTCCACGGCGGGACGCAACTCCGAGCGAGCTAGAGCCGGATCGAGATAGGCGCTGATGCGCGCCACTTCGTCGTAGCCCATACGGTCCATCACGGATCGCTTGGTACGGCACTTGACCGCGCGATATCGCCCCGCATCGACGGGGGTCATGACCGTCGCGCCGGCAGCCTGTATTCTCGCCCGAACGCTCATCGCGGATCACCCTCACGCGACCAGGGAAGCCGGATGCGCGGGCGTTCGGTGTGCGTGGCGCGGGCGTTAATCAAATCGTTCCAGGGACCGACGGCGCAGCCCAGCTCTACGAGCATCTCGCGTGTAGCTTCGCGCACGCTGGTAGCAAAAGCGCTGGCCTGACCCACCGCCTCATCGGCGCGGCCAAATGCCATAAGCGCAGCCAGGTCCTGTCCGCCATCGGCGATACGAATCTTGGAGCTCAACGCGCAGGCAATCTCAAAGCGCATGGCGGCATCCTCGTTGGCGCCACGCGCGCCAAACCGGTTGAATACGGCACTCATGCGCGTACGCGGCACGCCCATGCGACTCGCCAGCTCGATGGCACGTGCGGCAGACGTCGCAGACGACACCGCCGCATCGCCCACGACCAGACATCGGTCGCTCGTTGCCACCGCGGCTGCCACAGCGTCGCCCCAAAAGACAGAGGTATCGATAAAGACGACATCGGATTCACGGCGCAAAATATCGAGCAGCAGCTCCACCGGACGTGCCATGAGCTCGGCCCGCTCGGGCGCCGCCACAGGTCCCCAAAGCGTAATGCCTGGAGCCACACGCATCGAAGCCGCAACCACATCCGTCTCCGTCAGGGCACCAACTCCAGACGGCTCGACGAGACTTGCCATGTCACGCGGGGTGTCGACGCCCAGCAAGTCGTAGAGATTTCCAAACATGAGGTCCAGATCGAGCACCGCGGCACGCAGCCCCAACAACGAGGTGGCATGCGACATAGTCGCAATAAGCGTCGATTTGCCGCAACCGCCCGATCCCGAAACGGCGCAAACCACCGGCGCTCGATGCGAAGTCTCCACGTTATCCGTCAACGGCAGAGAATTCGTCGGCACCGACGGCAAACGCTCCGTTTCTTCGGACGTGGTGGTCGCCCTGGGTTCGACCGACATGCTCGCGTCATCCTGCAGTCCGACGTCTACGGCAAAGCCCTCAACCTCATCAAGCCCATCTGCCAGGTTCACGCCGTGTACGTATCCCATATCTGCAATCGAAAGGTCTTCGTTGCACGTCTCCTGCCTTTCGATAACGTCGCATGCATGCGGGCTCCGGGGGCGCCGATCATGCTCGGCTTCCGCTTTTCCACAATCACCAACACGCGGGCCTCTTGTAGCGCGAGGCGCCCCGGACTCCCTATCGACAACAGCTTTGGACTCAAGCGGTACGCACCGGTTGGAACCGTCCGCCCCCTCATCCATGCGCCCGTCGCCACATATACCGTGCGCGGCGATAACCTCAGTTGCTCCCGCGCGAAACAGCGCCTCAATATCTGATGGGTCGAGTGTCTCCACCAATACGACCACGCGACCCACCCGGCCTTCCGACGTCAAGCGAGCGACCGTCTTTCGCACTTTTTCGGCCTCAAACAGCGAAGCCGCAATAATTGCCGCCCCATGACGCGAAGGAAACGCCCGCGCCATGGATACCAGCCCGTCCAGGTCGCCCACGCGAAGCACCTGCGCGCCCGCATCACGGCCTTCGACCTCTTGCTGCAGCAGCCCATACTCGCCGCATGAGCAACATGCAAGCCAGATTGCCCTCATCGCTCGTCGCCTCCGCTCTTTTTGCCACGTGCCGTAGCGGGAATCGTCAAGCTGACCGTTCCCTTACCCGAAGCACCCAGCAATTCCTTGACGTCTTTGGGATCGACCGCCAGCGTCACCCATTCGATCTTGCCCTCACGCGTGGCGCCAGCATCTTCGCTGGTGTCGACCACGCGCGCACCGCACAGACGGTCGGTCACACCGTCCCTCTGCACATACACATCCACGTAGCTGCCAACACCCGTGGCCCCACCAACCGAATGCTCGGCATCGACGCCCACTGACACGGCGACCTTTCCGCTGGGAACCTCGAGCGCATGGCTTTCGGCCTTGGTATAGACATCGCAGATCACGGCATTTTTGGGAATGCGCGAAGTCGTTACGTCCCCGCGCACCTGACGCAACTCGGTCGCCGCATCGCGCGGCAGCAGGCTCGCGAGCCATTCTTGAGTTACGACGTTTGTCTCGTCGAGGGTCTCACCCCCATCGATATCACGTGCGGCGACGCAAACTTCGACGCGGTCGCCACCGTATTTGGCCAAAGTTTCGGCCTGGGCTTGTTCGGCTTGCGACCGAACCGACGATCCGTAGCCAAGGCAAAGAACCGCGGCGAGCACTCCGGCGATCAGGCTGATGGCAATGCGCTTGCTCTTTTTCACGGCCGCTCCCTTCATGGCGCTAGCGGGCAAATGCCCGCGACACCATTGTCTGGGTGGCCGACCTGCAAAACGCCGCGATGGCAATCTTAGTTTTTGCTGTCAAACCAATTATCGCTAGGTCGCCAACAAGACCGTCAAGCTCTTGGGAAGCCATTGGTCAGCACGTCGGCAAAATGCACTTTCCAATGCTGTTGGCAACAAAAAAGCCGCCTCCCACACAGCTGGGAGGCGGCTGTCATAGATAAATTCAATTACAGATGAACATCCGGATCGAGCATTTGGGCACTCACACGCATGGATGACGCCAAGTTTTGGAACGTTTCCAGGCGCAGGCTATCGATCTGCCCGGCATCCTCGGCCTCGCGAACGGCACAACCCGGCTCGTGAGTATGCGTACAGTCGCCAAATCGACACGTGCGCGATGCCTCGACGATCTCGGGGAAGGCACGCGCCAGACCCCGCTCATGACCAACGAGCGGCAGGCTGCGCAGGCCCGGTGCATCGGCGATCACGCCGGCATCACCCGGCAGCGCCACCATCACACGCGCAACCGTGGTGTGGCGGCCTTGGTCATCGCGCTCGCGCACGCCGCCGGTAGCAAGTGTATCGTGGCCTAACAGTGCATTGAGCAGCGTCGACTTACCAGCTCCCGACTCGCCCAGAATCATGGCGCAGCTTCCGGCGGGTACGCAGGCGCGCACCTCATCCAAACCACGGCCTTCGGCAGAGGACGTCACGATTACGCGTGCGTCCGAACCAACCAGACGGCGAACGCGATCCAGATCGCGCTCGAGTTCCGCAGCCTCGCAGCGGTCTGCCTTGGTGAGCACCACCACCGGCTCGGCATCGCAATCGAGCGCCAACACCAGCGAGCGCGCCACGCGGTCGAGCAGCACCTCGCCGGCGCCAAGCGCCTGCACGATTAGCACGCTGTCAACGTTGGAACAAAGTACCTGGCGCTCACCGCGAGCGCGGCCACGCCAGCGCTCAAAACTCGTGCGTCGCGGCAGAACGCGTTCGATCACGCCCATGTCATGCCCGGGAGCACGGCGAACCGCCACGCGGTCGCCCACGGCAGGCAGCAGAACCTCGTCCTCGCCACGTGACTTGGCAAACCCCACAGCATGCTCGGCACGAAAGGTATCGTCGGCTGTCGCCACCAGCGGAAACCCGCGGTCCAGGCGCACCACGGCACCAAGCTGCATCTGCTCGGGCTCCTCGGCCTGGGCGCAAAAATCATCGAAAGCGGCCTGCTGAGCCTCATCGACCGGCAGGTCATCGAACGCCGGAACATCCTGCAGTGCGTCGAGTCCCGGCACGCTTGCCAGCAGCTCCTCGGCAGATGCGGGGACTTCGGTCGCAAGCTTCCGACGACGATCGCGCTTGGCCCGCGCCCCCGTCGTCTTTTTCTTCGCCTTCGCCTTAGCCTTGCCCACAAGCGCCTCCCAGCACCACAAATCACAACTGAGCAGGTATTTTAAATCAAAAAGAGCTGGCCGGGCAAAGCCCGACCAGCTCACAAACTTTCCCTCAGCCCTTTTCATCCGCACGGGAGAAAAACCAGCAAAGCCACCGCAGGGCCCGCCCCGGAAGCCCTTTCTCTCGAACGATCCCGCAGCGCGAAGCGCAAGGACCAGTGAGGGAGAAAGGGCGTGGGGCAGGCCCGGACGAGAGCGTTACTCCTTCTCCACCGCGCGCATGATCGCCTTGTAGACCTCCATCAGCGGGATGATCAGGAAGGCCAGGCCCAGCGCGGCGATAACGCCCTTGAGCTCAAGCGTTACGGGGCCAAAGAACATCTCGGCAAGCGTCGGCTGCACAGTCACGATCACCGTCAGCACCAGCGCCAGCGCGGCGGAAGCCCACAGCCATTTGTTCTGCTTCTTCATCTTAAACAGCGACGTGCGACGGCTGCGCATGTTAAAGCAATGGAAGATCTCGACCATGTTGAGCGTGATAAAGGCCATCATCACGCCTTCCTCGTCGGCGTTGCCGGCAATCATATCGGCGATGTGGATGTAGCCCATGTCAAAGTACACACCCACAAAGAAGCTCGCCAGCACCAGCACGGTGATGATCAGGCCCTGGACCACGCAGTCCAGGCCCATGTTACCGGCAAAGACGCCGTCTTTGGCGTTGCGCGGCTTGCGCTTCATGATGTCGCCCTCAGCGTCCTCCATACCCAGCGCGAGCGCGGGGAAGCAGTCGGTGACCAGGTTCACCCACAGCAGCTGCACCGGCTGGAAGATGGTAAAGCCGATGAGCGTGGCGATGAACACCGAGAAGACCTCTGCAAGGTTGGCCGAAAGCAAGAACTGGATGACCTTGCGGATGTTGTCGTAGATGCGACGACCCTCTTCGCAGGCACCGATGATGGTGGCGAAGTTGTCGTCGGCGAGCACCATGTCGGCAACGTTCTTGGTAACGTCGGTGCCGGTAATGCCCATGCCCACGCCGATGTCGGCGCGCTTGATGGACGGAGCGTCGTTGACGCCGTCACCCGTCATGGCCACGATCTGGTCGCGCGACTTCCAAGCCTCGACGATGCGGGTCTTATGCTCGGGCTGGACACGGGCGTACACGCCGTAGTCCTCGATGTGCGCGTCGAGCTCCTCGTCGCTCATGCGGTCGAGGTCGGCACCGGTGATAGCCTGGCTGCGATCGGCGACGATGCTCAGCTGCTTGGCGATGGCCACGGCGGTGTCGATGTGGTCGCCCGTAATCATGACAGTGCGGATGCCGGCGTTGTGCGCCTCGCGGATAGCGTCGGCCACCTCGGGACGGACCGGGTCGATCATGCCGGACAGGCCGCAGAAGACCAGGTCATGCTCGAGCGCAGCGGGGCTGCAGTCGGCGGGAACCTCGGTGTAGGTGCGGCTTGCCAGCGCCAGCACGCGCAGGGCCTCGTCGGCCATGGCCTTGTTGGCGGCCACAAGCTCGGCACGGCGCTCCTCGGTCAGCGGGACGACCTTATCGCCCTCGTAAATATGGGTGCACAGGCCAATCACCACGTCGGGCGCGCCCTTGGTGTACTGCTCGTACTCGCCGTCCAGGGTCTCGACGACCACGGACATCATCTTGCGGCCGGAGTCGAACGGAGCCTCGCCCACGCGCGGATGCTCGGCGGTCAGACCAGTCAGGCCCGCCTTGCCGGCATCGTTGACGAGCGCGCACTCGGTCGGCTCGCC
>CABQLM010000067.1 GCA_902465105.1 uncultured Collinsella sp. | reverse complement strand
CGGTTTGTGATCCCCTTTACTCCGTCCCCTTCGGATCACGTGATCCCTTGGGGGCAGAGGAAAAGGGGTCGTTTCGCAGGCCCGTGGCTGCCTTGGAAAACGAATGACGGTACGAGCATCCATTCGGCTTCCAAGGCAGCCACGGGCAGAACAGGCAAACAGGAATAGGCGGCGACGCGCTACTCCCCCGCCACACTCGCGCGCAGCTTGGCAGCGATGAGCTCGGACGCCAGCAGGAACACGAGCATAACTACGGAGCACACCAGGCACACGATCCAGGTGCTCGCAAAGGAGCCCGTAGCGTCGAACAGCACACCCGAGACGATGGCGCCCACGGTGGCGCCGACCATCTCGAGCGAGGTAATGGTGCCCGTGACCTTACCCAGGTCGGCCATGCCAAACTGCTTAGACGCAGCGATAGTGGGCGTAATGGTGCCCATGCACGTTCCGATACCAAAGCTAATGGCAGCCACGATGGGGCCAAGGTCGGTTGCGGGGAAGCACAGGGCGACGCAGGCGACGATGCACGCAACAGACCCCAACACATTGCCAAAGCGTAGGCCAAATCGATCATAGATGGCGCCAAGAGAGATCTTAGCGATAACGACGGTAACCATGTAGGCCGAAAGCACAGTGCCTGCCCACATGGGGTCGTGGCCACCCGTGACGATCTTGGCGCCGTTGACGGTGACGCTCGTCATATTCGTAACCTGGTTGGGCAGGATGGCGCCATTGACAAGGCCCATAAAGAGAAATGCCACGACGAGTAGCCAGAATGCCGGGCTCTTCTTAATGCGCGACCAACCGACGCTGACCTCGGGGGTCGTATGCTCGTCCTTATCGCCCGCGGTGAAAACAGACGGATCGCCCGGGTTATCGCCGAGCGGCATCAGACCAATCTCGGAAGGTTTGGTGTGGAAGGAATACGCCGTGATGGGCAGCGCCGCCACAATGCAGACGGCGGCAAGCACCAAGAAGGCGGAACGCCAACCCACGCTCACGATCAGCGAGCTCACGATCGGCGAGAGAATGGCACCGCCAAAGCCCGAGCCCGAAAGCGCAATGGAGATAGCAAGACCGCGCTTGGCTGTAAACCAGTTGGCAGTGACGAGACTAATGAGCAGGCGGGTCGAGGCCACGGCGAAGCAGCCCGAGACGGCAAAGAGCACGTAGACCTGCCACAGCTCGCCCACAAAGCTCATGCCGACAAGCACGGCAGAGGTGGCGATAACGGTGAGGGAGCCCAGAACGCGGCCGCTCACCTTATCGGCGACATGGCCGATCACAAGCGAACCCACAACGCTCACCACGGTGGAGATGGCATTGGAGATGTTGTACTGCGCAAGGGAAATGCCCAGGTCGCTGACGATCAGCAGCTGAAACAGGCTCATGCAGTTGACGAAAATCGTGTAGCACGTGGCCATGATCACGAAGCCAGAGGCCACCACAAGCCAGCCGGGGAAGAGCTTACGCTGCTGGGACATACTGCTCCTTATTTAACAAACGAATAGCCGGCACCGGGCGCCGGTAGTGCCCAAGATTGCCTTGAAAGACAAGGGCATAGGCCTTACGGCCATGCCCGCAGGCTTGAAAGGCAAGGTTGGGTGCTACCGGTGGTCGGCGATATAGCCCAAAGCGACGGCGGTATAAGCCGCGGCGCCGAGCGGCAGCTCGGCATCGTTAAAGCGTGCCTTGGGATGGTGCTGGGCAAAGTGCTCGTCCGTATCGGTCACAGCTGCACCGATCGTAAAGTACGTGCTCGGTATCTCGCTCGAGATAAGCGCAAAGTCCTCGCTCGCCATGGCATGGAACAGCGGCAGGAAGACGGCCTTGGGCAGCGTCGCACCCACATAGCCAAGCGAAGCCTGAGTCATATCGTCATCGAGTACGAGCGGCGGAACATCCGAGAGCGTCTCGATGGTCGCCGGTGTACGATACGTTGCCGCTACGCCATTGACGACCTCGGCAATGCGGGTCTTAAGATGCGCCATGAGCATGACGTCAAAGCCGCGCAGCGTTCCTTCGAGCACGCAGGTGTCGGGAATGACGTTTGCCGCCTGTCCGCCGGCAAACTTACCCACGGTGAGTGCGACCTCCTTGGCCGCCGGCACCTCGCGGGAGATGAGCTCCTGGAGTGCCAGGTGCACATGCACGCCCGCCGTGATGGGGTCGATGCAGATCTCGGGGCTCGAGCCATGGCCGCCCTTGCCCTGCAGCGTAATGCGGAAACCGTATACGCCCGAAGGCGCAGGGCTCCCATAGAGCACCAGGCCGAGCGGCGATTGGCTGTTAACGTGCATGGCGAAAGCCGCCTGGGGACGCGGGTTCTGCAGAAGGCCATCGGCAATGGCAGCGCGGGCGCCCTCAAAGGTTTCCTCGCCCGGCTGAAACAGCAGCTTAACCGTGGCATTGGCATCGACAAGCTCGGCCTCGCGATCCTTGAGCAGGCGAGCGGCACCAAGCAGGGCCGTCGCATGCATATCGTGGCCGCAAGCATGCATGCAGCCGTTGACAGAGGCGAAAGGCTCGCCCGACTCTTCCGCGACGGGAAGGGCATCCATGTCACCGCGCAGCATGATGACCGTGCCGGCCTGATCGTCCGTGCACGTACCGTTGCCCTGGGCCGCCACGGCCGCACCGGCACCGATAAGGCCCACAACACAGGAGCCGTCGACGAGCGTGGCAAACGGGATGCCCATCTCGGTCAGACGTGCCTGGATATACGCAGAGGTTTGCGGAAGGCGATTACCCAACTCGGGCGTCTGATGCAGATCGTGGCGCCACGCAGCAAGCTTGTCTGCAAAAGCTTGAGCCTCGGCAACAAGACCGTCACCGATAGCGGCTTGCGCGGCCGGGGTGGCTTTGGGCGCTGGTTGCGGTTGAAAATCGGACAGAGCTGGTGCCATAGATGCCCTCCAGTATTATTTGTGCAGAAAACACTTTGATGGTCTAAAGTGCAAGGCATAACTGTAAGGGCGTTACATAAAAAGCGCCGCCCCAGGAGGACGGCGCAACAAGTTGTTTACAATTGCGCGCAATTATTTCGGCGCAAAAAATCGAAATGCGTCTCGCTTAAGATGATCGACAAGAAGATGAGGACGAAGCCGGCGAGCAGACGCGAGGTGAGCGCCTCCCCCATCAGCAGCACCGAAAACAGCACGCCCGAAGGGGACTCCATCGACAGGAGCAATGAGCCCGTCGAGGCCGGGACGTGCGCCAAGCCGACGTTTTGGATGAGCAGCGCCACGCACGTGCAGCCCACCGAGAGAAAGGCCATCACACCGATAAAGCTCGGCGTCCACACGGACGCGGGCGCTTGGGTCTCGAACAACAGCGACGAGATAAGGCTCAAGACGCCATTACCCACAAACATCCAAAACGTAATGACGTTGATATCCATCTTTCGGCCGTATTTGGCCGTCACCGACATCTGAATGGCAAAGAAAACCGCACCACCCAGCGTAATGGCATCACCGATGTTGAACTCGACGCTATCGAGCGCCACCAGGCCAATGCCAGCCAGACAGAGCAATGCGGCGCCCAAGTTGTAACGAGTGAGCTTTTCGCCGCTTAGGAAATAGCTCGCGAACGGGACCAGAATGCAATAGGTGCCCGTCAAAAAAGCGTTCTTACCCGCCGTGGTCTGAGCCAGACCGACCGTCTGCAAGGCATAGGCTGCCCACATGAGCGCGCCCATGCTCAAACCAACAATCAGATTGCGAGCGTTAAGGTGGGCGGCGATGCGCTTGCGAAAGATAACAAGCATGACCAGCGCCGCGGGAAGAAAACGAATATAGAGCAGTTCGAACACCGGAATGGTGTCGAGCGCGTCTTTCATAGTGGTAAAGGAGTAACCCCAGATAATCGCCACCGAAAGCAGCAGAACCTTCCAGAACAACGGCGAACGAGCACCGGCGCCACGGGAGGTGCCGCCCGCACCCAGATCCTCGCGAGCAACAGGGCTATCGGGCATGTTTTCGATTTCGTTGGCAACGTATTGGGCCATGGAACATCCTCACACTCAAACTGGGCGTGGTGTCCGCACGCGTATGGCTGCGTGCCGCCTCATGGTCAAATAAAAACGGGACGCGCCGGACCCCCGGCACGCCCCGCTACTGTAGCAACAACCAGGCAGCCCACGCAATTCACCGCGCTAAAGCGTCGGCAGAGTAAACCTCAATGTTTCGTCAATGTCACGCTGTTGCACTAAATAAGTTTCGTGCTTTCAAGCTTTTCGATGATCCAGTTATTGGCTTTGATGACCGGACGGCGGAAGACGACGCCCAGGGCCAGCGACGGAATCAGATAGCTCGCCAGAATGCCCAGCTCAACCCAGTACTCCATATGGTAAGCGCCGGCCATAGCGGCATGCATGGCGTTGATGCCGTGGGTGAACGGCAGGAACGGATATATCGCCTGAAACACGGGGCCGGTCATCTCGATAGGGAACGTGCCGCCCGAACCGCCGACCTGCATGACCAGCAGCACAACGGCCAAAGCCTTGCCGATATCGCCAAACGACACCGTAAGCGTGTAGACGATATTGGAGAACACGAGACTCGCGGCCCAGCCCGCCAACACAAACTGCAGCGGGTTGTCGCACTGAATGCCAAAGAACAGGATGTCGCCCGCACACACGAGCGTTGCCTGCAGCAGGGCCAGACCGCCAAAGAACAGGTAGCGGCCCAGGTAGATCTCGTGCAAGCGCACGGGGATGAGCTCGTTGATAAGCTCATCGTCGACCGAGACCTTCATCATGGCCGCCAGTACGATCGAGCCGACCCATAGCGACAGAATCGTGTAGAACGGTGCCATGGCCGAACCGTAGTTGCGAATCGGATAGACCGGCTTGCGATCGAGCGCGACGGGGCCGGAAAGCGACACGGCCAGACCCTCGGGATCATTGCCGATCATCGTCTTGATCGCAGCGAGGTCATCCGACATCAAGGCGCCGTCGAGCTCATCCTTAAATGCACTGATCTTGTCCGACGCCTCACCCAGCTGATCGGAAGCCTTGTTGACCAGCTTTGCAGCCTTGGAGAGGCCCTTTGCCAGCGAACCGGATGCGTCGGTCAGGCCATCTACGGCGCTATCCAGATCGCCCGAGATGCTGTTCAGCGAGTCCAGAATGCCCGAAACCGTCTTCTTAAGCTCCTTGGCCTTAACCGAGAACGTGGAATCGTAGTCGGACTTGGCACCCGAGATGCCCGCCTTGGCATCGGCGATAGCCTGGTCGACCTCGGCACGCGTGCTGTTGACCTCTGCCATGCTGTCAGAAAGGGACTTCGCGGTTGCCGTCAGGTCCTTGGCGTTGTTGCGATACTCCACCGCGATTCTGCCCAGCGATGTTGCCACAGATTTGAGGCTCTCCTGGAGCTTTTCGTTACTCACCTGCTCGGCAAGGCTGCGGAGCTGGTCGGCCGTGGCATCGATATCGTCGGCACGCGCATTGAGGGCCGCAGCGGCATCGTTGAGTTGGGACACCGTAAGGTCGACATGCTGGTTAGCGGCATCGAACGCCTTCGCGAGCTCGGCAGATACATTGTCGAACGAACCCGCACTTCCATCGATTGCGGCATCGATGGCATCGTTTGCCGCCTTAAGCGCTTCTTTGGAATCATCGATGCCGCTTTTGGCATGTTCCATGAGCTGCTTTGTCGACTCATCGACGGCACCGGTCTGCTGGAGCATACCGCTCGCCGACGTCAGCGAATCGGACGTGGAGCTCAAAATGCCCGCAAGCGACGTTGCGCTGGCCTGAACGTCCTGCAGGTCCTCGACCGAATCGCCGAGTGTCGACGACAGGTTGGCGATAAAGTTACTCACCTGGTCGGTGCTCATGTAATCGAGCAGGCTGGACACGGTCTTGAGCCCGATGGTCGTAATGGTTTCGGTAAAGGTCTCGTTAACCCGACTCTGAACAGCGCTCGAGCCTTTCTCGGTCACGATCTGGGCAATGGCGTTGGCTTTCTGATTCTCGTAGAACTCGATATCGGCATGCTTCACGTTCGTCGAGAAGAGCGTCATCATGTCGGCGCTAAACGTTTTGGGGATGACCACAGCGGCGTAATACGCGCCCGACTTGACGCCATCGATGGCCTTATCGCGATCGTTGAGCACGACCCAGTCGAAGTTCTCGTTGCCGCGCAGGGTGGCGGTCACGTTTTCGCCCACGTTGACCTCGACGGGAATCAGATCGCTCTCGTAGCCCTCATCGGTGTTGACCACGGCAATCTTAAGATTGCCGGTGTTGCCGTAGGGATCCCAGCTTCCGGCGATGTTAAACCATGCATAGAGACATGGCACGATGACCAGGCCCATCACGACAACCATGCCGATCACGGAGCGAGACACGTTTTGGACATCACGCCTAAACAGGTGCAGGATGTTCTTCATTTATGCCTCACCTCCTTTGGAGTGCTTGCCGAGCGGAGCGGTATCGCCATCATTTGCGGCCGTGTTGTCAGCGCCCTGAGATTTATGGCCCGAGCCTATAATATGCGGCAAGCGGTCCGTGGGCTGATCGCCGCCCTTGGCGCCACGTTCGCTGGCATTGAGGCCAAACATGCGGCGGGCGGCAGGAATGGCAGCCGTGTGTTCGCGCATCTCGCGACGCAGGTCCTCATCCGACAACGCCGAGATACGCATCTGGGTGTTGAGGCTCGAGCGGATGTACTCGATGCTGATGAGCCAGCCACAGATGGCAATGACTGAGATAATCCAGATGACCAGTAGAATGATCTTGCCATTGTTGTCGATATCGAGAACCGTCGACAGAACGAAGAGCAGCACCTGCACGCCGACTACAGCGGCGAAACCGCCCTTGATGTAGTACGGATAGCGATGTTCAAAGGCGACCGCACGATCGAGCAGTTCGCGACGGTACGAATCGGAATCGAGCATGACGCGCATGGCCGTGCGCAGCGAGTAGCGCCGGCGCGGCAAGTCGTTAGATTCGCAAATCATAAGACCCGTCGTGGAAAGCTGCTTGTCAAAGAGCAGGTTGAGGTTGAGCATCAGCGGACGCAGTTGCAGGCCGATAAAGAGCGCGACGATAAGAAAGACACCGAGGATGCACAGGTTAAACAGGTAGTTAAACGAGTACATGCCGCCGACCGTCTCGCGCAGCAGATTGATGCCGTAGGTAAAGGGCAGCAGTGGGTGCAGCCACTGGAAGAAGCCAGGCATCATCTCGATGGGGTACATGCCCGACGAACCCGGGATCTGCACGATGACGAGGATGACACCGATTGCCTTGCCGATATGCTTAAACGTGGTGGACAGCGCATAGATGATGTTGACGTACGTAAACGAGATGGCGATGCCGCCCAGCACGAACAGCAACGGGTTGACGCACTGTACGCCAATAACCAGATCACCCACCGTAACGATGACGGCCTGCAATGCGCCCAGGATCACCATGAGCAACCAGCGGCCAAAGTAGCCTTGGCGCGCCGTAAAGCTGCCAACACCTTCACGGTCGACCTCGAGCTTGTAAATGGCGATGAGCACATAGCCGCCCACCCAAAGCGCCAGATTGGTGTAGAAGGGAGCGATGCCCGAGCCAAAGCTCTTGACCGGATAGATTGACTTGGACGTCAACTCAACCGGAGACGCCATGAAATCTGCCACGTCATTGACATCGACGCCCATCAGATCGGCCAGCTCGCCCATGGACTCGGAGGTCTGCAGCGCCGCGATGTCATTGGCGGCGGTTGCAAGCTTGTCCTGGACCTTGGCAAGCGAGGAATCGGTCTGGGACAGCGTGGTCTTGGCCTGGCCGAGCGTAGCGCTAAGCTGCGCCAACGTGCCGCGCGCATTTGCAAGTGTAGGTGTCATACCCGAGACGATACCGGTCAGGTCGCCCGAAACGGCAGCAAAAGAGTCGAGCGCGCTCGAGGCCTTCGGCAGCGCGTTTTGGCCCAAGTCCGTCTGGGCTTGGCCAAGGTTGGTCGCACCGGTATGAATTGCGTTATTGATAGCGTCACTGGCACCCGAAACAGCCGCTGCGTCATTCGCCATGGCGCTCGACTGCGCGGACAGACCGTCCTTGATGCTCTGAAGCTTTTCATTCTGCTCTCGAAGCAAATCGATGGTCGATACAATGCGCGCGTCAATTTCCTCGGAACCTGTCGACGTGTCATTGGCGAGAATCTCCAAGTGGCCGATAACGGCCTTATTGTGGTCGATCGTCGCTTGAAGAGACTCGAGCGAGTTGTCGATACGGGTGGTCGTAGATGTGACCGCGCCCGTCAGCTTGCCGATGGCAGCGTTCGCAGAGGCCGACGTCTTGGTGAGCGCAAGGCTGCCTTCCGAGAGCGCCTTGGAGAGCGAGGTGATGGAGTTGCCCGCCGTGGTGCGAGCTTCGCTCAGCAGGTCGTTGCCCTGGGAGATCGCCTGCGTCAGCGACGGTGCCTGGCCTTGCAAGCCGGCAAGTGCCGCATCAGCCGAGGCGATAGCGCCACTCGTCTTATCAATGGCGGCATTCATATCGCCAATCGAATCGCGCACCTCGCCCAAGGTATCGGACGCCTCAGACACCGAACTTGCCAGCGAGTCCTGAGTCTGGGTTGCCTTGTCCTTTAAATCGACACCGGCATCCTTGGCGATACCGGCAACAGTCTTACCTACCGTAGAGACAAATTCCGAGTTGATCTGCTCCTCGATGGTGTTTGCACCGGTATCGGTAACCTTGGGCGCAATGGCGCTCTTCTTCTCATTGACGTAGTACGTGAGCTTGGGCTGATGGTAGTTGCCGTCGAGCATCGAAACCAGGTTATCCGAGAAGTTCTTGGGAATCACGATAGCGGCATAGTACTCGCCGCTCTCGACGCCCTCCTTGGCATCGGCCGTCGAGTCGACGAACGTCCAGCCCAACTGATGATTCTCCTTGAGCTGGTCGACCACTTTGTCGCCAGCGTTGAGCTCACCCACCAAGTCGTTTTGGGTGCCTCGATCGTTGTTGGCGATAGCAATCTTGATACCTTGGGTGTTTCCATACGGATCCCAGTTTGCCACGATGTTATACCAGGCATACAGCGAGGGAATAACGCACACGCCTAGGGTAACCACCAGGGCGACGGGGTTCACAAGCAGTCGCTTAATGTCGCGCTTAAATATCGCAAAGGACACCTTTGCATTGGATAGTTTGCTGCCGAGACTCACGCTTGGACCATCCATCCTGTCGTTAAATCGAATCGTACTATCGACAACCATTGTACGTAGGCGCTTTAGTGCCTCGCGGCACAATGGTGCTGAGTTTTGCGGGTAGCAATATACTACGAAGATGAATTAACGTACAGTTGTACAGTATCTTTAATTTCAGCAGGTTACAAAACCACAACCCGCACAAATTAGCAGTCCGAATAGTCGTTTAAGAACGTCCCCAATGACTAGTTTGGACCACGGCAACGTCGATGTTTTGGCAATGCCAGCGAGCGGGCGCCAGAGCGAACAAATTGGCATGAAAAGAGGACGGCATAGACCTTCTGGTCATGCCGTCCTCTTTGAATGA
>CABQLM010000066.1 GCA_902465105.1 uncultured Collinsella sp. | reverse complement strand
CGAGGACGCCGGCAGGCGGCCGAAGCCGTTGCGTATTTGCGAAGCAAATACGCGGATTCTCCGCGCAAAGCCTCGACCCGATATGGATGCGATGTTTATCGGATTTCAGCCTGCCGTGCCCCGCATCAGCGGATTCCCCCGTACCGCGGAGAATCGAACTCTGTGCAGGGCGCGGGCGTAAAGAAAACGCCGCAGCAACGCAGAGTGGGACGCGTTTTCCCAATGGCGGCCCAGGCGGAAAGTCCATCCCAGAATCGCTCCTCAGAACGGGACATGCTTTCCGCCGGCCGTCCCCTCAACTCCAAAACCCATGCGCTCTCTATCCCAAAACTGGGTAGAAGAAGGCCAAAACGCAACGGCAGGAGGTCACCATGACTGCAGAAGATAAGGCAAAGAACGCCGGCAAGGTCGCGCTCGTCTTGGAGGGCGGCAGTTTTCGCGGGCAATTTACCGCAGGCGTGCTCGACGTTCTCATGGAGGCCGGCGTCGAGATTCCGGCGGTATATGGCGTATCGGCCGGCGCCCTCAACGGCGTGAACTACAAGTCGCACCAGATCGGCCGTGCCAACCGCATTAACCTGGCCTTCTGCAACGACAACCGTTTCATGGGCGCCGCATCGTTTGCGTCTACGGGCTCCATCGTGGGTTACGACTTTATCTTCAACGATGTCCAGGACCGCCTGGATCCCTTTGACAACGAGGTATTCGACGCGAGCCCCATCGAGATGTACGCCGTCGCGACGGACATGCTCTTTGGAACCGCTGCATACCTGCCGGTCAAAAACGCCGTGCTCGACCTCGATGCCGTGCGCGCCTCGACGTCGCTGCCGCTGCTGACGCCGCCGGTCGAGATCGACGGGCACAAATACGTCGACGGCGGCGTAGCCGATTCGGTCCCCATCGAGCACGTGCTGGAGGAGGCGGGCTTCGATCGCGCGGTTGTCATTGTCACGCAGGACCGCTCGTACGAGAAAAAGCCCTACGAGTTTATGCCTGCCGCACGCGCCCGCTATGCCGACTATCCCTACCTGCTCGAGGCTATCGAGACGCGCCACGACCGCTATAACATCCAGCGCATGCACCTGTGGAAGTATGAGCGCGAGGGACGCGCGCTGGTCGTTGCTCCACAAAAGCCGGTCGAGGTCGGTCACGTCGAGCACAATCCGGCAAAGCTTCTCGACCTGTATATTCAGGGTCGTCAGGAGGCAAAGCGTCTGCTGAGTGATATCGAGGCATTTGTCGAGCGTTAGCGTCGCGACATCATGACCGATGGACGACATGTGCAGAAAGTCTGGTCAGAGCCAAAATACCTGTTGACTCGGGCGACGAGCGGGGTAATATGGACGGGTTACTTGCAGAGCCCCGTGAATCTCTGTAACAACACGTACTGTACATGGAGGAGTCTAAGTGATTTCGAAATCGACTCACTACGCCAAGCAGGGCGAGGTCCAGCGCAACTGGGTTCTCGTCGACGCCGATGGTGCTGTCCTGGGCCGTCTTGCCACCCAGATCGCAATGATCCTGCGCGGTAAGAACAAGCCCCAGTTCACGCCCAACAGCGACTGCGGCGACTTCGTTGTCGTCATCAACGCCGATAAGGTCCAGCTTACCGGTAACAAGGCCGACACGAAGACCTATTATCGCCACAGCGGCTACAACGGCGGCCTCAAGGCTGAGAGCTTCCGCCAGGCTATGGAGAAGCACCCGGAGAAGGTCATCGAGCGCGCCGTTCGCGGCATGTTGCCCAAGACCACCCTCGGCCGTGCCCAGATGACCAAGCTTAAGGTCTACGCTGGTGCCGAGCATCCGCACGCTGCCCAGAACCCCACGAAGATTGAGCTGGAGGCTTAAAGATGGCTGAGAACACCGTTGTCTACCAGGGTACCGGCCGTCGTAAGAACGCCGTCGCCCGCGTCCGTCTCGTCCCCGGCACCGGCAAGGTGACCATCAACAAGCGTGATGCCGAGCAGTATTTCGGCCGTCATCAGCTCGTTGAGAACGCCCTTGCTCCCTTCAAGGTGACCGATACCGCCGGTCAGTTCGACGTTATCGCTCTGTGCGATGGCGGCGGCATCTCCGGTCAGTCCGGCGCTCTGCGCCTAGGCATCGCTCGCGCTCTTCTGAACGCTGGCGACTACCGTGCTGACCTCAAGAAGGCCGGTTTCCTTACGCGCGATGCTCGCGTGGTCGAGCGCAAGAAGTACGGCCTCAAGAAGGCCCGCCGCGCTCCCCAGTTCTCCAAGCGCTAAGGTTTTATCTCCTTTCGAGATACAATGTACAAGCGGGGCCTGCCGATTGCTCGGCGGGTCCCGCTTTTCTTTTTCGACTAGGGCGGGCGACTGCGATTCGTCTGCTAGGGAAGGAGCAATCCTATGCCCCAGAACATCTTTGGCACCGATGGTGTCCGTGGCGTCGCCAACGCCGATCTAACTTGCGAACTCGCCTTTCGTTTAGGTCGCGCTGCGACAAGGTTCCTAGGACCCGATATTTGCGTTGGACGCGACACGCGCCTTTCGGGCACCATGCTCGAGAGTGCTCTGACCGCCGGCATTATGGCCGAGGGCGGCCGTCCGCATTGCTGTGGCGTGATTCCCACGCCTGCCGTGGCGTTGCTCACCGTCCAAAACGAGCTCGACGGCGGCATCGTCATCTCTGCATCGCACAATCCGCCCGAGTTCAACGGTATCAAGTTCTTTAGCCGCAAGGGTATGAAGCTCCCCGACGCCGTCGAAGAAGAGATCAGCGCCTGGGTTATGTCCGAGGAATCCATGGCTGCCGATACGCTGCCGACCGGTGCCGGTGTGGGTCATATCGTAAAGATGAAGGATGCCCGCAAGGCATATGTCGACCATGCCATCAATACGCTCGACGGCCTTAAGCTCGACGGCCTCGTCGTCGCCGTCGACTGCGGACATGGTGCATCCTGCCAGACCACGCCCGCCGCGCTTCAGCGCTTGGGTGCAACGGTCCATGCCATCAACACCGATTACTGCGGCACTGACATTAACGTTGAGTGCGGTTCCACCCATCTTGGGCCCCTGCGCGAGCTCGTTCTGCGCACCCACGCCGACATTGGCCTGGCTCACGACGGCGATGCCGATCGCGTGTTGTTTGTGGACAGCGAAGGCAACGAGATCGACGGCGACTACATTCTCGCAATCTGCGGCTCTGACCTCGCCGCTCGTGGCAAGCTTGTCAACTCAGAGATCGTCTCTACCGTCATGTGTAACTTGGGCTTCTCCATTGCCATGAAGGAGCAGGGCTTTGAGATGGTCCAGACCGCCGTGGGCGACCGTTATGTTCTTGAGCGCATGCTTGCGGACGGCGCTGTCATTGGCGGCGAGCAGTCCGGTCACATCATCTTCCTGGAGCACAATACCACCGGTGATGGCTTGGTTACGGCGCTTCAGCTGCTTTCTGTCGTAAAGCGCACCGGCCGCACCCTCACCGACCTTGCCGGCATCATGAAGAAGTACCCGCAGGTGCTTGTCAACGTGCATTCCGACAACAAGGCCGGCCTGGACGATTGTCAGCCCATTTGGGACGCTGTCGCTGCCGCCGAGAAGGAGCTCAACGGTCGCGGCCGCATCTTGGTGCGTCCGAGTGGCACCGAGCCGCTGGTGCGTGTAATGGCAGAGGCTGAGACACACGAGCTGACCCAGCGTGTAGTCGACGACATCGTCGAGGTTGTCAAGCGCGAACTTCCTTAATGGTCAAAAACCAGTGCCAAGTGGTAAACTAGTAAGACTGTATTTGATTATTGGTATGTCCAAGGGGGAGCATGTTCACTAAAGTCCTAAGGTCTTTTGGTATGCGTGGTCGAGTCCTTACGCTGGATGCTCCCATCTCGGGCGATGTCATTCCGCTTTCCGAGGTAAACGACCAAACGTTTGCCACTGGCCTTCTGGGCCAAGGAGTGGCCATTCGGCCTACTGGTGCGCGCGTGGTTGCTCCTGCTGACGCAAAAGTTGAGGCTATCTTCCCGACGGGGCATGCTGTGGCCCTCAGTACGGTCGATGGCCTGGATGTGCTTATTCACGTGGGACTCGACACCGTCAGGCTCGAGGGCAAGCATTTTTCCGTTCATGCTCAGGTGGGCGATATCGTGCACAAGGGTGATGTGCTTATCGAGTTTGATCGTGAGTCGATCGAAGCCGAGGGTTACGATGTGACGGTGCCCATTCTGGTGTGCAACTCGGTAGAGTTCTCAAGCATCAAGGGCTCTGTTGGCGGGCATGTCGATGAGATGGATCAGCTTATCGTCGCCCGCGAACGATAAGCGCTCCTTGGGGCTTAAAATCTACAATTCAATCACGTTTACGGAGGGCGCCCTTGAAAGAGGGCGCCCTCCGTGGCAAGATTACTATGTCCGGGGCTAAGAGGCCTCGGGTCGCCGTGGACGGGCAGGGGCCTCGACGCGGTTTGACACGAAACATAAACATTACGCGACCTCGCCCTGGTGGCCGCACACGTTGGTTGCGGCCGACGCGGGCCGCGGGCAAGTGCTTGCATGGGGAGACTTGCCTCTCTTTCACGAGAAAGGATGCGTAATGAAGATTATTAAAGCCAAAGACTATGAGGATATGAGCCGCAAGGCCGCTAATATCATCTCGGCGCAGGTTATCCTTAAGCCCGATTGCGTGCTGGGTCTTGCCACCGGTTCTACCCCGATTGGCGCCTACAAGCAGCTTGCCGATTGGTACAAGAAGGGCGACATCGATTTTTCCGAGGTCAGCACCTATAACCTGGACGAGTATCGCGGCCTTTCGCACGACGATCCTCAGAGCTATCACTACTTCATGCGCGAGAACTTCTTCGATCACATCAACATCGATTTGAACAAGACGCATGTGCCCGATGGCTCCAACCCCGATGCCGCCGCCGCTTGCTCCGAGTACGACGAGGTCGTCGCCGCTGCTGGTTATCCCGATTTGCAGCTTCTCGGCATTGGCAACAACGGCCACATTGGCTTTAACGAGCCCGCCGATCACTTCTCCAAGGGTACGCATTGCGTTGATCTGACCGAGAGCACCATCCAAGCCAACAGCCGCCTGTTTGATAGCATTGACGACGTTCCCCGTCAGGCTTACACCATGGGCACCCAGACCATCATGTACGCCCGCATGATTCTGGTCGTCGCCAACGGCGAGGCTAAGGCTCAGGCTGTACACGACATGTGCTATGGTCCGGTTACGCCCGAGTGCCCGGCTTCGATTCTGCAGCTGCATACCAACTGTGTTGTTGTCGCCGACGAGGCTGCGCTTTCGCTCTGCGAGTAGGGTATATCAAGCAAATCTATTGAGCTTGTCAAGGGCTCCTGTGAATGCAGGGGCCCTTTTATTTTGCCAAGGTTGAATAAATGGATGATGGCGTGTCCATCAATTGAGATTGAGAATATGCAATTCTTGACGGTTTGCCATATGGGCATTAATAGCGATGACTTGCCATAAGCTTGCCAAAAGCGTCGCGAATACGATGATTTGGCTATACCAGATTCAATCTAAAATTGCTATTAAATAATTGCCAACGGTAGCATTAAGTTGGCGAGTTGCATAACCAAAATATGGTCTTGGCGTTGCGCTACACTTGCGAACGGATGGGACATACTGGCAAGCCGATTGACCTGCTTAAATACCGGTTTGTCGAACGAAGAGCAACGAGCGGTGCCCGCTGTACAAAAGCTTGCCGTATACATGCCAAAAGACAATCTATATCTTTGTTCCGCGCTGTTTATCGGACGGCCTGCATTGTCTTGCGGTTACGGTGTCCTTGTGGTCGAGAAGAGGAGCGGGCATGTTAAGCGATTTGGATAATACGGGCGACCTTGGGTTCATGCCGTCAGGCAGGGGCTATATTGTGCGACGCGACCGTTTGATGAACGAGCTGATTGCTAAAGGGCGCAAGGCTGGAATTGTGCTCATATATGCGCCTGATGGATTTGGAAAGACGTCGGTGTTACTTCAATACGCTCAAGAAGTCAAAAGTGACCAGACGAGGGGATCGGTACGCATTATCGAAGCCGATCATGCCATTGGTCGAGAAGTGTTTGTTCAGCTCGAAGTGGTTGCAGAAGAGCTGAAGGATAAGCCGCGTTCACTCATTGCAATTGATAACGTTCCAAATTTCAATAGAGATGAGACTGAAGAGCTTATTGACAAGATGCGCGGTCTGCGCACATCAGGCATAGGTGTTCTCGTGACGTGCCGTCCGTCAAATCGCCTACTCATTCATGGGCTAGGCGATTCGGTAAAGGTTAACGCTCAGATGCTCAAAGTTCATGCTTACGAGTATTCATCCTGGGCGGAGGCTTTTTCGATCAGCACTTCACTCGACTTCTATCACTTAACGCAAGGCGTACCCGAGCTAGTATCGGCATTACAGGTGGGGTTGTATGGTCAAGACGACACGAGTCGACTGCTCGAAAACGAAATTGTGAATGTATGTGGCGCCGCACTTGCCGATCTAGCTTCGCTCGAGAGTAATACGTTGTTTAACGTTGCATGTCTGATGCTGTTGATGGGCGAGGGCACTATTGCCGAGCTCGAAGCCTGTGGTGTAAGGCTGTCGATGATTGATCAGTCATATCTTGTTCGTGACTATCCGCTCTTTGGAGTGGACCCGACCGATCGAACCTTTACATGCCTGGGCATGGAGGAAAATGCACGCCTGAGGATGCGAAAACTGATTGCGGGCCTTCGTCCCGATCTTGTTCAGCGGGCAGCGCGCATACTGATAAAAGCCGGCCGGTGCGATCCCGCGATGGATTTAGCGGATGCCTTTCTAGACCGCGGCGTGGTGCTCGAGCTTGCCGCTCAATATGGGGTCGATCTTGTCCTTACCGGTCACGGTGGAGATATTTGCCGCGCGGCACTAGAAAAAACTACTGATGATCAACAGCGTCGGGAGCCAACGGCGGCCGAGGCGCTCGGTGTATATATGGCAGCGGTGAGCGTGTCGAATATAAAACTTGCCAGATACATGGCATCGGTCATCGAGCGAGATGGTGAACGTGCGGCGTGCGAATTGGATCCGCTTGCCTGGGAGGTGGCACAAGCTCTCACGATTGCTTGTTACGGTGGAAATGGTCTGGGGCTTCCCACAACAGTTGTCTTTTCCGAGCATGCAGTGCATAACGATGCACTCGACATGCTGTCCGCCCATATTGAAATAAAGCGTCGTTTGACCGAGCATGCAGACGGCGGGGAGGTCATTGCGGCGGTTGAGGCACGCAAGGCATACGATTGCGAGATTGATGTCGCCGGCACCTTTGTGAAGATGGACCGAATGCTCCTGGAGATTTTTGACGGCTCCTTTTCAGAGATTGATGGACGCGATGACGCTATGACTGCTGCAGTGGCAGTGTTGGAATCGCACGGCTTGCAAGCGCTGGCAATTTGGACTCGGATGGTCCTGGCTGCTCGACGCCTGGTAGCCGGTCTGCCTGTTGTAGACGAAACGGCGTTTAGCGATTTGGATCGATATGCCGTACGAGTTCGCGATAATCAGATTCAATTGTTCGGATTATTGTTGGAAGGATGGCAATCGTTGGCCGAAGGGCGTCCGGTTAACGCAAAATTTCGTGCGGTTCAGGTGATGAGGCTTTCGAGTGAAATTGCCGAATATATGCAGAATAACGCCCTGTTGCTGGAACGTACGTCATATTTGCGCAACACATCGATGTTGTCGGTGCGAGAAGACGCGGAACTGCTCGATTTGGGCCAAACGCAAGTCGGTGGGGCGGAGGCGTGGGTTGTGGCGCTTCATCTGGCTGCTGCGGGTCGTGATAGCGACCTTGCAGCATGGATGTCCATGAATCGTGCGGGGATTCTGAATCCTTCGTATCGATTGTTTGCGCGTCTGGCAATGCACTGTTTGGGGGAAGCAGGAGCAAGGATACGAAAGAAACTTCCAGTTCGCGAGATGGCGCGATATTCGCTCAAGGAGGATCTTGAGGCGGAAAGTGCCAGGCTCTTCCAGGCTGGTGAAATCGAGGCAACCGAGACGGTCGAGCACGTCGAGATGCGAGTGTTCGGTATGTTTAGCGCCGAGCGCGACGGCTTTCCCATTACGGATAAGATGTGGCGTCGCAAAAAGGCGGCAACGCTCGCAGAACGGCTCGCGTTGGGGCTTGATGTGCCGGTCGAACGCGAAACCATAGCCATGGAACTGTGGCCTCATGCCGAGTTCAAAAGCGCCCGCAATAATCTGTATTCGACCGTCTCGCGCCTGCGATCGGCTTTGGGGCCGACGCCTGACGGCAAATCATGCGTGGTGATTCAAAATGACTGCATTGGGCTCAATCCTAATTACGTAAAAACCGATGTGAGAGTGTTTGATCTCATAACGCGAGAGGTTTTGGCAAAGCGCGAAGGCGCATGTGGTCCTCATCTGATTGAACTGTGCCTAAAAGTTGAGCAACTCTATACCGGTCCGTTGTTTGTTCCCGATGGTTGCAATCCAGCGTTTTTCCTGCGTATGCAGCGGATTTTGCAGTCAAAATTTATCGACTGCATCGTTAAGGGGGCAAATGCAGCGCTCGAGGAAAATGACTTGCAGTCAGCGGTGTGGTTGGCAGAGGCGGGCCTTCGACAAGGGACGATGCGAGAAGATATGGTGCGCTGCGCCATGCGGGTTTATAGCGCAGCGGGACGACGTCGCGACATTGTCGAGCTATATCATGGCCATATTCACCAGCTTAAGGAACAAGTTGAAGGAATCCCCGAACCTGAGACCCGACGACTGTACGAGCGCTTGGTCGAAAGCAGACTCAAACGCGCGATTGTAGAGCGATAAAAAAGCGCCCGAGTAATTCGGGCGCCCTATGAATATGGCTGCAAGGCTTATTAGACGAGTTTGATCTTCTCGATATCCTTGCGCGAGGACTCGCGATACAGCGAGAACTTGCGGCCGATGACCTGGACGACCTCGGCGTGGCAGCGCTCGGCGAGCTCCTCGGCGGCCTCGCGGGCAGAAAGGCTGGAGCCGTCCAGCACAGAGCACTTAACGAGCTCATGCTTCTCCAGATAGGCGACCGTCTGCTCGACGGTGCCCTCGTTGATATCGGACTTGCCGATGATGATGGCGGGGTTGAGGTGATGGGCCATGCTGCGAAGCTGCTTGACCTGGGCTCCTGTCAGTGCCATGGGTTCTCGCTTTCTATGTATGGGGCGCCCCGCGATGGGGCCTTAATCTACGTGAGCTGTCCCACGATAGCGCAGGAACGGCGCGGTGTGGAGCGCGTTTGCCCAGTTCGCAAAGAATGCGGATGCCGGGCGAGTGAACGATACGTGCCATAGATGGGCTACGGGCGGGGCGCAGAAACTGGCGCCCAGGCAATAAAGGCCCAGCGGACCTTACGGATATGGTCGAGCATATAGCGCCCCTGCGGCACGCCCTTGGACCCTGGCTCGCCGGCATGGGGATTCTCGATCATGTGCTGGGCGATGTAGTCGCGCAGACGGTCGATTTTATCCTCGTTGCCATGTTCGAGCATGCGGGAGAAGTCCGTCACGCCTGCCTCGAGGCTATCGAAGGTATCGCGACGAGGCGATTCAAAGTACGAAACCTGCGGCAGGGCACCCATCTGAATGAGAATGTTAAAGGCATACACAAAGCCATTACTGCAGGTAACCGAGGCGCCGATGGCGTTCATCACGTGCAGGTCATAGCGCGGGCTGGAGTTGGCGACCATCGTGACAGCACAACGCCGGCGAGCTGTGCGGTCGAGCTTGGCAAGTGCGCCTTTTAGATTGGTCGTCGTAACCGACCGACTGGCAAAGGCAACATCTACCGCCTTGGTAACCGGCCCAACTAGATCCCAATCATCATCCCAAGCAAGCTCAAGTGGTGTAATGAGCTCCTCGAGTCCGTAATACTCGATACCAGCATCGAGGGTGCCCAGCATGGCGGGGGAGAAGTCAGCAGCAATCACGGGATGCCCGTCTTGCGCAAGCGGAATAGCAATCGACCCAGCCCCACACCCCATATCCAAGACCGACTCACCAGGCTTTAACGCCAGCAATTTCATAAAATCCTGGGCATAGGGGGCAGTCTCCAGCGGCCGAAAATGCCGAGCCCGCTTATCCCACTCAAAAGAATCATCAGCCCGCCGCCGCCCAGCTTGCAGGCGCATCCATTCCTGATTCCAATCAGCAGAAAGAAGCTCAGAGCGAGCATCCCCATCAACCACGGGCCAACCTCCTAGCAACAAAAAAGCGACTCCTCCCAAAAGAAGAGCCGCAACCAGCATATATCAGAAAGAACCGATCCAACGCCAAACCGCTGCACCAGCCAAGTGGTGCAGGAGCGAAGCAACTGCAACCGGGATAGAACCCAACTGAGGTCCCGTTGTGCGGGAGCCCCGGGGAGGGCAAATATATAAGGTCGATCGCGAGTTCCGCACGAGCCGGAGAGCACTTAATGTGCTCTCCGTGCGA
>CABQLM010000065.1 GCA_902465105.1 uncultured Collinsella sp. | reverse complement strand
GCATCAAGGACCTGGATATGAATCCCGAGCAGTACAAGTACTACCTTGACCTGCGCCGCTACGGTTCCTGTAAGCACGCCGGCTACGGTCTGGGCTTCGAGCGCTTGGTGATGTACCTCACCGGCGTGGGCAATATCCGCGACGTCCTGCCGCACCCGCGCACCGTGGGCAACGCTGACTTCTAATCGCCGCAACGCCACCCAACGCATCGACCCGCACTGTTCAGCGCTCCTCGGCACCGACCGAGGAGCGCTTTTTCAACAGCGTCCGTCAAGCTCGTGACATGCAATTGGACAGGCAAGGCATGCTGTCGAAAACCGCATCTACCGCTTGCCGAAACATACCTGCCATCCAGGTCGCCAAAAGACCTCAGACTCCCTCAAAGACTTAGCCTCTGAGCCGCCATCGACCAACAACGAACAGGGGAGCGAGAACATGTCCGAAGCAGCTGTTGACAACTATGAGACCACGCTTAAGGGTTCTGCCACGATAGCGGCCTACCGCGCCGTCAGGGTCCTGCAGATCCTCAGCGAGCATTCCGGCGAAGATAAGGCCATATGCTCCCATGAGCTAATCGACCACCTCGCTCACCCTGACAGTCCCGCCCGCATGCCCATTTCGGCAGCACGTCGCAGCATCTACACCGCGATCTCCGCGCTTCGGCACGCCGGATACGAAATAGAGTACAAACACGGAGCGGGCTATCGCCTGCTTACGCGACCGCTCACGGACGAAGAAATCGTGCGACTCCACGGCATGGTCATGCGCAACCGTTCCACGCCCATCGAGACCAAGAAACGTATGGCGCGCCACCTGGTCGCCATGGCGAGCGCCGATATTCGCGACTATCTTGAAGTGCCCAAACTGTCGTCAGACGACAGTGATAGCCCCACCCGCGCACCGCGCCGGCCCGACAACTGCATCGACACCTGCGAATTGATCGAGCAGGCCATTGACCAAGGAACCACCGTCAGCTTTGATATAGCGAGCGCTCAGCCAAACGGCAAAGCCGAGGTGACCCGAATGACCGTCCGACCGTTTGCCATCAGGCAGCGAGACGGCATCTCGTATTTATTGGGAACGGTCTGCGATGCCCACACCTCGGATGACACGCTGCGCACCGTAGAAATCGGTCGTATACAAAACGTCTGCACGCGCCTGCTCAATGGAAAGAAGCTGTTTGCCGGTATCGAAAGGAATGATTTCGACCCCGCCGAATAGGCCCACAGCCGCTATTTGTCCCTGTCGATGTCTGCGCAATTCCCTATTAAAAAACGCGCCAGCATGTTGAAATACTGGACATCAGCGCTACTATAGTTCCACTTGCACTTTGTCCAAGTACAGTGTTTCCAGCCTTTTTATACTGGGGGTAAAGACATGAACGACATCACCATCAGCCGCAGGAGCCTTCTGGTCTCTGCCGGCCTGCTCGCGCTCGCTCCGCTCGCCGGATGCGGCGGCAACTCTGGTTCCGGCTCTGCTGCCGCCGGTTCCGACTACACCATCGGCGTTCTGCAGCTCACCGAGCACTCCGCACTCGACGCCGCCAACGACGGCTTTGTCAAGGCCATCAAGAAGAGCGGCCTCAAGGTCAAGATCGACCAGAAGAATGCCCAGAACGACCAGTCCACGTGTAAGTCCATCGCCGACAAGTTCGTGGGCGACAACGTCAATCTGATCTACGCCATCGCCACGCCTGCCGCGCAGGCTGCCGCTGGCGCCACCGCCGATATCCCCATCGTGGGCTGCGCCATCACCGACTATGCCGCCTCGGGCCTGGTCCAGGACAACGACAAGCCCGGCACCAACGTCACCGGCGCCTCCGACCTTACCCCGGTCGCCGAGCAGCTCGAGATGATGCAGAAGGTCCTGCCCGACGTTAAGAAGGTCGGCCTGCTCTACTGCACCGCCGAGTCCAACTCCGACGTCCAGATCAAGGCCGCCAAGAAGGAGCTCGACAAGCTGGGACTGGAGTACACCGACTTCACCGTCTCGAGCTCCAACGAGATCCAGTCCGTCGTCGAGTCTGCCGTGGGCAAGGTCGACGCGCTCTACTCCCCCACCGACAACACCATCGCCGCGGGCGCTTCGCAGGTCGGTCAGATTTGCAAAGAGAACAAGCTTCCCTTTGTGACCGGCGAGGAAGGCATGTGCATGGCCGGCGGCCTGTTTACCCTCTCCATCAACTACGAGGACCTGGGCTACGCCGCGGGCGAGATGGCCGTCAAGATTCTGAAGGGTGAGGCCAAGCCCGAGGATATGCCGATTAAGCACCTCTCGAGCAAGGACCTGGTCGTCGTTAAGAATGATGAGATGGCCGAGGCGCTGGGCATCGACCTCTCCGCTCTGGACGAGTAGCGGCATGTGCGGCGATGCGCCTAGGGCCCATGCTCGCACCGTTGCCGTGCTATTCAATATCTGAGCCACAGGGGCGAACGCCAAAGACCGGCGTTCGCCCTGCTTGTTACGGATAAGACAAAACATCCGGCCGCAGCTCTTATTATGCATTGTTACCGCTATCATGGTGACTCACGTGTCCACCCTATCCTAGGAGGTATGAAGCATGCTCATTGCATTGCAGGGCGCCGTTTCGCAGGGCGTCCTCTGGGGCATTATGGTGCTTGGCGTGTTTATCACGTTCCGCCTGCTCGACATCCCCGATATGACCTGCGACGGCAGCTTTGCCCTCGGCGGCTGCGTCTGCGCCGTACTCATCGTCAACAATAACGTCGACCCGCTGCTCGCCGTCTTGGCCGGCATGTGCGCTGGTGCCATCGCGGGTGCCGTCACGGGCATTCTGACCACCGTCTTTGAGATTCCCGCGATTCTCGCCGGAATTCTCACGCAGATCAGCCTGTGGTCCATCAACCTGCGCATCATGGGCAAGTCCAACACGCCCATTCTTGCCAAGGGCACCATCTTCTCGTCCGTCAGCAACTTGACCGGCCTGCCGCAGTCCACCGTCGCCATCATCCTGGGTATTGTGCTAGCCGTGGCCATCGTCGCCATCCTGTACTGGTTCTTTGGCACCGAGATCGGCTCGGCACTGCGCGCCACCGGCAACAACGAGTACATGATCCGCGCCCTGGGCGTCAACACCAACTCCACCAAGATGATCGCCCTCGTGCTCTCCAACGCCCTCATCGGCCTTTCGGGTGCGCTCATCTGCCAGAGTCAAAAGTATGCCGACATTGGCATGGGCACCGGCGCCATCGTCATCGGCCTTGCCGCCATCGTCATTGGCGAGGTGCTCGGTCGTCTGCTGCCCGGCGGCCTGACGCAGTTTAGCGTCCGTCTTGCCTCCGCGGTCTTTGGCTCCGTGGTGTACTTCCTCATCCGCGCTATCGTGCTGCAGCTGGGCATGGACGCCAACGACATGAAGCTGCTCTCCGCTGTAATTGTCGCTGTGGCCCTGTGCGTGCCCGTGGTTTGGGAGCGCTACAAGCTCCGCAGCTCCTACGCGAAGGGAGATGAGGCAGATGCTTAAGCTCTCGCACGTCAAAAAGACCTTTAACAAGGGCACCGTCACCGAGAAGCGCGCACTCACCGGCGTCGACCTCACCCTCAACGACGGCGACTTTGTGACCGTGATCGGCGGCAACGGTGCCGGCAAGTCCACGCTGCTCAATATGATCGCCGGCGTCTACCCGCTCGACTCGGGCGTCATCGAGCTCGATGGCACCGATATCTCGCGCCTAAGCGAGTCGCAGCGCGCCAAGTACCTGGGCCGCGTGTTCCAGGACCCCATGCGCGGCACCGCAGCCGACATGCAGATTGCCGAGAACCTGGCTCTCGCCAAGCGTCGCGGCCAGCGTCGCGGTCTTTCGTGGGGCGTCACCAAGGCCGAGAAGGACGAGTACGTTGAGCTGCTCAAGCGCCTGGACCTTGGTCTGGACACGCGCCTCAACGCCAAGGTCGGCCTGCTGTCGGGCGGCCAGCGCCAGGCGCTCACCCTGCTCATGGCCACGCTCACCAAGCCGCGTCTGCTGCTGCTCGACGAGCACACCGCAGCACTCGACCCCAAGACGGCATCCAAGGTGCTCAACCTGACCGAGGAGATCGTCGACGAGAACCATCTGACCACGCTCATGGTCACGCACAACATGAACGATGCCATCCGCCTGGGCAACCGCCTGATCATGATGCACGAAGGTCACGTGATCTACGACGTGGCGGGCGATGAGAAGAAGTCGCTCACCGTGGCCGACCTGCTGCAGAAGTTCGAGGAGGTCTCGGGCGGCGAGCTCGCCAACGACCGCATGCTGCTGAGCTAAAACCTGCCAAAAAGGGACAGGTTTATTTTGGTAGGTTTTATCTGCGCAAACATCAAAACCGCCGCAAAGGGGCAGATACCCTTGCGGCGGTTTTCGCATATTATGTCGATAATCCAGCGTCAGCAGGGACCACTGGCTAAGAACTAAGGAAACTGCCATGAGAAGACCTCTTCCTCGTCTTGCTTGACCGCCGCACTCCTTGCCGGCGTGCTCGCCGGCGCCCCAGCTTACGCCACCGCGGCCACTCCATCTCAAGTTATCGGCGCGTCCGATGTGATCGGACGGGCTTTTTGGTGGGTATCATGGATGAACGAATCTTTAGGAGGTTTTCCCTACATGGAATTGTTTGAGCCGATTCTTCATTTCTTTGCGCAACGATGGGTCCACAACATCATCTGGGCTGGCATCTTGGCGATAGGCACCGCCGTCGCCGCCAAGGTCGCATCAAAGACCCTGCACCACCTGCTCAACCGCGACGACAATCCGCTCCCCTCCTCAAGTATCTTCATCAACATCGCGCGCGCCATCATTTGGATGATCGGCGGTAGTTTTATCCTCGACAACTGTTTTGGCATTAACGCAAACGCCCTCGTCGCCGCTCTTGGCGTCGGCGGCATCGCCATCTCGCTCGGCTTTCAAGACACGCTCTCAAACCTTATCGGCGGTATGCAGGTGACCTTTATGGGCATTATCAAGCCCGGCGACAATATCGAGGTCGGTGGCGTATCGGGCGTGGTCCAGGACATCACCTGGCGCCATACGACCATCGAGGACGCCTGCGGGCAAACCATCATCGTCCCCAACTCCAACATCTCCAAGAACACACTCGTGCACTTGATGCCCTTTGGACGCGTGGCTGTGCCCGTTGCCGTAAAGGACACGTCCAAGTGGGCCTCGCTCGACGCACTGGCAGATGAGCTCACCGACGCCACCAAGGCGGCCGTGCTTCCCATCTCGAGCTTTGATAAGGAGCCTTACGTGCTCTTTAGCGAGATCGGCGACTTTGGCATCAAGGGCAAGATCATCTTTATCGTCAGCGACGACAGCACCACCTTTACGGCAGCCGATGCCTGCATCCGCGCCATCGCCCCCATCATTGCCTAAACCACCACAAAGGGGACAGGCACCTTTGTAGTGGTTTCGCATCGTGGTACCATGGTTCATATCGTTGTTTAAACGACTAAGGGAGCAAAACTATGGAAGAGGCCTATCGTCAAGCACGCAAGCGCGGCGAGCAAGGGCGTCGACGTGCCATTAGCCAAAGCGAGCATCCATACCTCACGGACCTCGACAGTTTGGTTGCCCAGCTCCCCTTAGGCCAGCGGGAGAATGTCGGCCTAAGGGACATTCCGCTCGAAATGGTCGTCGGCACGGTCACCAAAGGCCGTCAGTCCGCATTTTCATGCAACTTTATGCCCCTGCTGCCGTTTAACACCGAGTTCGCCCGCAAGTGGTCCAACCTCTACGACATCCAGGTAACCGAGGGTTATCGCGACCCCATCACCGTCACCGAGTTCATGCATCGGTTCTATGTCCAGGAAGGCAACAAACGCGTCAGTGTCCTCAAATTCCTAGACGCCCCGACGGTTTCGGCCAAGGTCACCCGCCTCTACCCCGGCAAATGGGATTCCGTCGAAAGTCGCCTGTACGGCGAGTTCTGCGCGTTTTGGCACGTTTGTCCCCTATACGAGATCGAGTTCTCGCGCGAGGGAAGCTACGAGACGCTCGCCAAGATGCTCGGCCAGAACCTTATCGAAAAATGGCCGCAGAAAAAGGTCGACTACCTGCGCCACACCTTCCTGCTCTTTAAGCGCGCCTACCTTCGCGCAGGCGGCGACCACCTGGACATTACGCCCGCCGACGCCATGCTCGTCTACCTCAATGTGTACAACCAGGACCGCCTGCTGGATACGCCGACGGATATCGTTGTAAAACGCCTGTGCAAGATTTGGCGCGAGCTGGTCATTGCCGGCAAAAATGACGAGGACAAGGTCGATCTTGTCGAAGCACCGAACGTCGATGAGGAGGAGTCGCCCGCCAAGTCCACCTCCGGCGTGCTCAACTTCTTTATGGGCAAGACCGTCTATTCGGCGGCCAACCCCCTGCACATCGCCTTTATCCATGAATTCACCTGTGCGACGTCGAGCTGGGACAGCCTGCACGACCAAGGGCGTCAGTATCTCGATGAGCACTTTAGCGGTATCGTGCGCACCGAGGCGTTCGAGGACTGTCACGATCCGGACGTGTTCTACGCCGCGGTGGAAACGGCTGTCAAACATGGAGCAAACGTCATCTTCTCGACCTCGCACCGCCTGATGGAATACACGCTCAGAGCTGCCGTTGAGTATCCCCAGGTTCGGTTCCTTAACTGCTCCATCGGCCTTCCCCATCAAAGCGTCCGTTCGTACTTTGGCAAGATGTACGAGGCCAAGTTTCTCCTGGGCGCCCTTGCCGCCAGCATGGCGGACAACCACCGCATCGGTTACCACGCGTCGGTCTTCGCCTCGGGCGCACTCAGTGAAATCAATGCCTTCGCTATCGGTGCCTCGCTGCTCGACCCCCGTGCGCAAATTATCCTGACCTGGGGCGATGTGCCCGCCGGAGGCCTTGCCGAGGCCATGTGCCGCGAAGGTGTAAGCGTCATGACCGGCGCCGACATGTCAAAGTCGCTCGAAGACCCCACGGCCTACGGACTTCACCGCCTGGTCGATGGCAAGGTTACCGGCATTGCCATGCCGGTATGGAACTGGGGCCGATACTACGAGCTTATCGTGCGAAGTCTGCTGCATGGCACCTGGGATGAGACCAGTGACGACAGCCAGGTTCGCGCCGTCAACTACTGGTATGGCATGAGCTCGGGCGTTATCGACATCCGCTACGCTCCGGGCCTGCCCTATCAGACGCGTAAGCTTGTGCAACTACTCCGCAACGGCATCGTCGAGGGCTCTATCAACCCCTTTGGCGGCGAGCTTCACAGTCAAGACGGCGTGGTGCAGATCGAGGGATTCCCTCCGCTGCCGAGCACGCAGATCGTCGAAATGGACTGGCTGGCTGACAACGTAGTGGGCACCATTCCGCAGCTCGATAATGAGCCGGGAGTCCGCGCCCTATGAAGATCCTTGCCATAGCCGATACCGAAGAACGATGTCTTTGGGAGTGCTTTCGCAAGGAGCGCTTTGAGGGTGTCGACCTGATTTTGTCCGCCGGCGACCTGGACCCGGATTATCTTGAGTTTTTGGTCACCGTTATCAACAAACCGCTCATCTACGTGCGTGGCAACCACGACGACCGCTACGCGCGTCATGCGCCGGGCGGATGTATTTGTGTGGAGGACAGCGTGTACGTGTACCGCGGCGTGCGCATTGCGGGGCTTGGCGGATCCATGCGTTACCGAGATGGCGTCAACATGTACACCGAACGCGAGATGGCCAAGCGCGTACGCAAGCTGTCACGCAAAGTAAGGATGGTCGGCGGCTGCGACATTCTGCTTACCCATGCGCCCGCCGCAGGTATGGGCGATCTGGACGATCTGCCGCATCGAGGATTCGAATGCTTTAACACAGCGCTCGAGGCATGGAATCCCGACTACATGGTGCATGGACATATTCACCAATGCTATAGTCACGACTTTCAACGTGAGCGTCAGCACGCATGCGGGACGACAGTCATCAACGCCTGCGGCTATACGCAATTTGAACTGGACGAGACACGCTACCCCATCCGCGGCTGGCAGGCAGCCTGGCTCAATTCACAAACCATGCGCCGCGAACTCAAGCGCCACGAAACCATCGAATCCCCAATCGCCAGAACCCTCTGGTAACCACCACAAACCACCACAAAGGTGCCTGTCCCCTTTGTGGTGGTTTTGGCACGCGATAGCAAGAAACCCGGTCCTGCGCGGGGCAGAACCGGGTTTCTTTAGCAATGCTTGCTTTGCTCAGGCAGTAACAAAAAGTTACTCAGCCAGGAAGTCGCGCTGGATAGCGGGATCGACCTTGACGCCAGGGCCCATGGTGGAAGACACAGAGATGGACTTGACGTACTTGCCCTTAGCAGAAGAGGGCTTGACGCGCAGGATCTCGGTGTACAGGGCAGCGTAGTTCTCGACGAGCTGCTGCTCAGAGAAGGACTTCTTGCCCAGGGGCACGTGGCAGATGCCATAGCGGTCGGCGCGATACTCAACGCGGCCGGCCTTGAGCTCGGAGACCATCTTGGCGACGTCCATGGTCACGGTGCCGAGCTTGGGGTTCGGCATGAGGCCGCGGGGACCAAGGATCTTACCGATACGGCCAACCTTGGCCATCATGTTCGGCGTAGCGATAGCGGCGTCGAAGTTGATCTCGCCCTTCTGGATCTGGGCGACGAGCTCGTCGGAACCGATGATGTCGGCGCCGGCAGCCTCGGCCTCGCGGGCCTTCTCGCCCTCGGCGAAGACGGCAACACGAACGGTCTTGCCGGTGCCGTGAGGCAGGGAGATGGAACCACGGATGTTCTGGTCAGCCTTACGAGTATCGATGCCCAGACGGAAGTGGGCCTCGACGGTCTCGTCGAACTTGGCGGTGTCGAGCTCCTTGATGAGCTTGGCAGCCTGAAGGGGGGTGTAGAGCGTGGCGCGGTCGATCTTCTCGGCAGCGGCGTTATAGCTCTTACCATGCTTAGCCATGTGCATTACCTCCTGTGGTTAAACGGGCGTGAGCCCTCCCACATCGTATCGTGTGCCCTATTGCACACATTTAACGGGCGCCCCGGTCGGAGCACCCGTCGTTACCAAAATAAATCGCTACTCAGCGATGGTGACGCCCATGGAACGGGCGGTACCGGCGATGATCTTCTTGGCGGCGTCAATGTCGTTGGCATTGAGGTCCGGCATCTTGATCTCGGCGATCTTGGTAAGCTGCTCCTGGGAGAGCTGGCCAACCTTGTCGGCCTGGGGCTTAGCAGAACCAGACTTGAGGTTCAGCTCCTTCTTGATGAGGTGAGCCGCCGGCGGGGTCTTGGTGATGAAGGAGAAGGACTTATCCTCGTAGACAGTAATCTCAACGGGGATGATGTCGCCCTTCTTGTCCTGCGTCTCGGCGTTAAAGGCCTGGCAGAACTGCATGATGTTCACGCCAGCAGCGCCCAGGGCGGGGCCGACGGGAGGAGCGGGGTTAGCTGCACCAGCAGGAATCTGGAGCTTAATGACGTTGGCAACCTTCTTCTCAGCCATGGTCATTCCTTTCGAATCACGAGTGTGAAGTACTTGCTATATCGTAAGCACGCACGTGTTAGAAGCACTCCTGAGATGAGCAGTCACAGAAGAAGCACGCTCGCGCGAACGGACGAAAACTTAAGCGATGACAGCGACCTGATTGAAGTCGAGCTCGACCGGCGTCTCGCGACCAAAGATCATCAGCGTGACCTTGATCTTGCCAGACTCGGGATTGACTTCAGAGACCTTGCCATCAAAATCGGTAAGCGGGCCATCAGTGACACGGACGGACGTACCGACCTGAATGTCAACCAACGTGCGCTTGGGCGCATCGCCCTTACCGGGACGACGAGTCATCTTGTTATACTCGTCGCGAGAAAGCGGAGCGGGCTTGCCATTGCCGCCCAGGAAACCGGTGACACCAGGCGTGTTGCGAACACACGTCCAAGCATCGTCATCCATCTCCATGCGAACCAGGACGTAACCCGGGAAAATCTTAGAATCCTTGACCTCGCGTTTGCCACCCTCTTTAATCTCGGTGACACGCTCCATAGGAATCTCGATATCAAAGATACGATCCTGCATGCCCATGGTCTCGATGCGATGCTCAAGATCGGACTTAACGCGGTTCTCGTATCCAGAGTAAGTGTGAACGACGTACCAACGCTTAGACATGGATTAGCCCCTCAATCCAGAGAACAGAGCAAGAGCCTCGCCAAAGCCAGCATCGAGCAGAGCGATGACGACGCCGACAACGATCAGAGAAGCGCAGACGACGATCGAGTAGTTCACGAGCTCCTTCTTATCGGGCCACGTGACTCGCTTCATCTCGGACTTAACCGAAGCAAAATACTTCTTAGTGCGGGCGAAGAAACCAGGCTTCTCGTTCTTCTTGGACTTCGCAGCCTTCTCACTCTTCTTGGCAACGGCCTTCTTGGCCTCAACCTTGGAGTTGGCAGCAGCGTTCTGGGCGTTCGCCGGCTGCTGAACCTTCTTCTTGTTCTTCTTGTTGGCCATTTGGGTTACCTCCGCGCATTGCGCTTAAACATGAGTAAACCGTAAGCCCCCAAATGGGAGCTTACGGAATATTGACTGGCACGCCAGGAAGGACTCGAACCCTCAACACTCGGTTTTGGAGACCGATGCTCTACCAATTGAACTACTGGCGTATGTGACTAGAGACTAGCGAGTCTCTTTGTGCAGCGTGTGATGACGGCACCAGGGGCAATACTTCTTGATCTCCATACGATCAGGCATGGTCGACTTGTTCTTGGTGGTCGTATAGTTGCGGCGCTTGCACTCAGTGCACGCAAGAGTAACTAGAGTACGCATGTATCCTGAACCTTTCATATCCGCCCCGTACGGGCACGAGTTGTTACTTTATCAGCTCTGTATAAGTGCTGTCAACGAAAACCCCGAGTTAATTGGTTCTCGCTGGATCCATTCATATTTGGAACACATCAATAAAGCCAGCGAGATCTAATCAACCCCAACGTCTTAGGGAAATAAACGCTCGATACGCCACGCAAGAGAGCGACGTGCGCAGAAAAGAACCCGGCACCCTAACAGTGCCGGGTTCTTTAAGTCATCGGTATCAGAGAGCTAATTTACTCAATGATCGTGGAGACGATGCCCGAGCCGACGGTGTGGCCACCCTCGCGGATAGCGAAGCGCAGGCCCTCCTCCATGGCGATCGGGTGAATGAGGTCGCCCTCGATGGTGATGTGGTCACCAGGCATAGCCATCTCGGTGCCCTCGGGGAGCTTGACCGTACCGGTAACGTCGGTGGTACGGAAGTAGAACTGAGGACGATAACCATCGAAGAACGGGGTGTGACGGCCGCCCTCCTCCTTGGTCAGAACGTAGATCTCGCCGGTGAACTTGGTGTGCGGGGTAACCGAACCGGGCTTGCAGAGAACCTGGCCGCGCTCGATGTCCTCGCGCTTGATGCCGCGGAGCAGCAGACCGACGTTATCGCCAGCCTCGCAGAAGTCCATGGACTTACGGAACATCTCGATACCGGTAACAACGGTGTTCTGGGTATCCTTGATGCCGACGATCTCGACGGGCTCGTTGAGCTTGAGCTCACCGCGCTCGACACGGCCGGTAGCAACGGTACCACGGCCGGAGATGGTCATAACGTCCTCAACGGCCATCAGGAACGGGAGGTCGTTGTTACGAGCAGGCGTCGGGATGTACTCGTCGACAGCCTTCATGAGCTCGCGAATGGCGTCCATCCACTTGGCGTCGCCCTCGAGAGCGCCCAGAGCGGAACCACGGATGACGGGGATGTCGTCGCCGGGGAAATCGTACTCGGAGAGGAGCTCACGGGTCTCCATCTCGACGAGGTCGATGAGCTCGTCATCGTCGACCATGTCGCACTTGTTCAGGAAGACGACGATGTAGGGAACGCCGACCTGACGGGCGAGCAGGATGTGCTCGCGGGTCTGAGCCATGGGGCCGTCGGTAGCGGCGATGACCAGGATAGCGCCGTCCATCTGAGCAGCACCGGTGATCATGTTCTTGACATAGTCAG
>CABQLM010000064.1 GCA_902465105.1 uncultured Collinsella sp. | reverse complement strand
AATCCAAGGGTTATACCCTAAGAGCAAACCACCCCTTTTAGGGGTGGTTTTGATTTCCAAAGACTTTGCATGACAAAGGGGCGTTCCTTTGCTGCGTCCACTGTTGACGGCTACACTCAGAGAGCGTCCCAAATTAGCTATCATTTTATTTGGCAAGCAATATCTGCAGGTAATCGCGCTTTCTGTGGAGGACGCGGTCGATATAGACCTTCTGGTGATAGCGGTAAAACGCGAGATAATTGTCACAGATCACGAACCGGTAATCGGAGCGTAGGGGATGGATCGATGAAAGTGGCGTGCCCGACTCCGGGAAGCTGGAGAGCAGGTCTATCCGAGCGAGGATGCCCTCTACGATTCTCTCCGCTGCTGCGGGATTGTCCTGTTCGACGGCAATATAGTCCCAGATGTCGTCGAGATCTTGCAGAGCCAGCGGAGAGTAGACGACCTCGAAGCTATGCATGGCTTGCGGCCTTGCGGCGGAAGTGCTCGGCGACGTTGTCCGACGAGACCCATCCGCTCTCATCACCCGAGCTGCGCCCGCGCTCAAGCTCCGACATCAGCGTGCTGATGGCGCAAAACCGGTCGTAATCTTTCATGTCGAGCACAGCGTAGCAACCGTGCCCATTTTTGGTCAGAAACACCGGGGAGCCCTCGTGGACATCGGAGAGCACCTCGTTGTAATTGCGCAAATCGGAAACAGGTTTAATGGCAGGCATGTAAGGCTCCAATCGATGTACGGGAACTTACGATAAATTATACGAATAATATGCAGCACCTGCCAGCCAAAATACCCCCACACAAAACGAGCCCCTGGCCGATTGGCCAGGGGCTCACAATCTTTTATTCCGCTCTAAGTGACGGGCTGATTGTGCGCAGGAGGGTGCCCCGGGGGCGGCGGGGTATTTCCTCCGCGCGCAGTTTCGCAGCGAAGCGAGAATGTTTGAGCACGGAGTAAACACCCCGTCTCCCTCGGGGAACTCCGTTGGGAGCGTTGGGGCTGTTTTGAGCTACTCCAGCTCAAACGCTCCGGTGTAGAGCTGGTAGTAATACCCGCGCTTGGCGATCAGCTCGTCGTGATTGCCGCGCTCGATGATGCGGCCGTGGTCCAGACAGATGATCGCGTCGGAGTTGCGCACGGTGGACAAGCGGTGCGCGATGACAAACGTCGTGCGGCCTTCCATGAGCTTGTCCATGCCGGCCTGCACGATAGCCTCGGTGCGGGTGTCGATGGAGCTCGTGGCCTCGTCCAGAATCATTGCTGGCGGATCGGCGACGGCAGCGCGTGCGATCGAAATCAGCTGGCGCTGGCCCTGCGACAGCTGTGCGCCGTTGCCGGTGAGCATGGTGTCGTAGCCATCGGGCAGGCGGGTGATAAAGTCGTCCGCGCCCGCGAGCTTTGCCGCCGCGATGCACTCCTCGTCGGTGGCATCCAGGTTGCCGTAGCGGATGTTATCCATCACGGTGCCGGTGAACAGGTTCACGTCCTGTAGCACGACGCCCAGCGAGCGGCGCAGATCGGCCTTGCGGATCTTGTTGACGTTGATGCCGTCGTAGCGGATCTTGCCGTCGGCGATGTCATAGAAGCGGTTGATGAGGTTGGTGATGGTCGTCTTGCCGGCACCGGTGGCGCCGACAAACGCGACCTTCTGGCCCGGCTTGGCAAACACAGACACGCCGTGCAGCACCTCGTGGTCGGGCGTGTAGCCAAAGTCGACGTTGTCCATGACCAGGTCGCCGCGCAGCGGCACGTACTCAATCTCGCCGGTTGCGCGGTGCGGATGTTTCCATGCCCACATGCCGGTGTGGTGGTCGGCCTCCTCGAGCTGCCAGGTATCGGGGTTCACCTGCGCGTTGACGAGCGTCACATAGCCTTCGTCGGCCTCGGGCTCCTCGTCGATGAGTTCAAAGATACGGTCGGCGCCGGCGAGGCCCATGACCACGGCGTTGATCTGCTGCGAGATCTGACCGATCTGTCCGCAGAACTGCTTGGTCATGTTGAGGAACGGCACCACGACGGCGATGGACAGCGCCATGCCCGAGATGCTCAGGTTGGGCACGCCCAGCGCCAGGAAAATGCCGCCTGCCAGTGCGACCAGCACGTAGAGCAGGTTGCCCAGGTTCATAAGGATAGGCATGAGGATGTTGGCGTACATGTTGGCCTTCTGCGAGACCTCGAAGAGCTTTTCGTTGCGCTCGTCAAAATCGGCCTCGGCGGCAGACTCGTGGCAGAATGCCTTGACGACCTTCTGGCCGTTCATGACTTCCTCGATGTGGCCCTCGACCACGCCGAGCTCGGTCTGCTGTGCAATAAAGAAACGCGCGGAGTTGGAGCCGAGCAGCTTGGTCATAAAGGTCATAAAGGCGACGCCTGCCACAATGACCAGGCACATCCAAACGCTGTAGTACAGCATGATAAAGAACACCGTGACGATGACGATGGTCGTCATGAGCAGGTTGGGCAGCGACTGGCTGATCATCTGGCGCAGCGTGTCGATGTCGTTGGTGTAGTGGCTCATGATGTCGCCGCGCTGGTGTGTGTCGAAGTAGCGAATCGGCAGGTCCTGCATGCGGTTGAACATCTTCTCGCGCAGCTTCTCGAGCGAGCCCTGCGTGACGATGGCCATGGCGCGGTTCCAGAACAGCGAGGACAGGATGCCGACGCCGTAGATGCTGGCAAGGGTGGTCACGAGCTGTGTGATCTTGGGCTGTGCGGCTTCCCAATCGCCCGACTGCCACGATTCGCTAATAATCTGCAGGGCGCTCTGAAGGAAGGTCGCGCCGATGGAGTTGATGATGGCACAGAGCACCACGCCGACGACGACGAGGGGCAAAAGCACGGGGTAGAAGCCAAAGAGCGTCTTGATGAGGCGCGACATGGTGCCGCCCTTGCGGTTGAGCGCGCGCTCGGCGGTCGTTGCCTTACTCATGTGCCTCGCCTCCTTCCTGGGTCTGAGCTTGCGTTGCGGATGCCTCGGTGTCGGCCTCGCCGGCCCCTTCGCCCTCGGCAGACATCTTGTTTTGCGAGGTGAAGGTCTCGCGGTAGATCTCGCTTGTCTTGAGCAGCTCGTCATGGTTGCCGATCTGCGCGATACGGCCGCCCTCCATGACGATGATGCGGTCTGCGTCCTGCACGGAGCTAATGCGCTGGGCGATGACGAGCTTGGTCGTGTTGGGCAGATAGCTTGCCAGCCCTGCGCGAATCTTGGCGTCGGTCTTGGTGTCGACGGCGCTGGTGGAGTCGTCCAGGATCAAGATCTTGGGGCGACGCAGCAGGGCACGCGCAATGCACAGGCGCTGCTTCTGACCGCCCGAGACATTGGAGCCGCCCTGTTCAATCCAGGTGTCATAGCCCTTGGGGAAGCCGTCGACAAACTCGTCGGCACAGGCCAGGTGCGCTGCCTCGCGGACCTCTTCGTCAGTGGCATTCGGGTCTCCCCAACGCAGGTTCTCGGCGATGGTGCCGCTAAACAGCACGTTTTTCTGCAATACCATGGCCACTTGGTGGCGCAGCGCGTCCAGGTCGTAGTCGCGCACGTCCATGCCGCCCACGCGCACGGTGCCTTCGGTGGCGTCATACAGGCGGGCAATGAGGTTTACGAGCGTGGACTTGGCCGAGCCAGTGCCGCCGATGATGCCGATGGTCTCGCCGCTCGTAATGTGCAGGTCGATGTCGTCGAGCGCCTGGCGTTTCGCATGCGCGGAATACTTAAAGCTCACGTGGTCAAAGTCGATGGAGCCGTCGGCAACCTCGAGCACGGGCTCGGCGGGATCAGCAATCGTGGGCTCGGCGGCAAGCACCTCGGTAATGCGGTGTGCCGATTCGTCGGCCATGGTCACCATGACAAAGATCATCGACAGCTGCATCAGGCTCATAAGGATCTGAAAGCCATAGGTAAAGATCGAGGAGAGCTGGCCCACGTCGAACAGCGTGCCCTGGCTTGTGATGATGAGCTTGGAGCCCAGGTAGATGATGACGACAAATGCGCCGTTGACGCAGATGTTCATCATGGGGTTGTTAAAGGCGAGCAGCTTCTCGGCGCGGGTGAAGTCCATCTGGACGTCGCGTGCGGCGGTCGCGAACTTCTCTTTCTCAAAGTCTTCGCGCACGTAGCTCTTAACCACGCGCATGCCGGTGACGTTTTCCTCGACGGATTCGTTAAGGGCGTCGTACTTGTGGAACACGCGCGAGAAGATGGGGCGCACCTTAAAGATGATAAAGAACAGTCCAAAGCCCAGCAGCGGAATGATGACCAGGTAGACCATGGCAACGCTGCCGCCCATGATAAACGCCATGGTAAAGGCGAATATCAATACCAGCGGCGCGCGCACGGCGATACGGATGATCATCATAAAGGCCTGCTGCACGTTGTTGATATCGGTAGTCAGGCGCGTGACGAGCGAGGAGCTCGAGAACTCATCGATGTTGGCAAAGCTGAACGTTTGGATCTTGTAGAACAGGTCGTGACGCAGGTTCTTGGCGAAGCCGCAACTCGCATGGCTGCAGGTGACGCCGGCAGCGGCACCAAAAGCAAGCGACGTCAGCGCGATGAGCACCAAAAAGCCCGCGGTGGGAAGCATCTCGGCTACGGTGGCGCCGTCTTTGATGGCGTCGATCAGGTTGGCGGTGATAAATGGAATCAGCATCTCGCAGAGCACCTCGCCAAGCACGAGTAATGGCGTGGCAACAGTGACTTTCATATAGTCGCGGATGCTGCCCATGAGGGTTTTAATCATCCAGTTCCTCCCAGGTTTTGCGGATTTTCTCGAGCATTTCGGCGAGCTGCTCGCGCTCGTCGTGAGTGAGGGCACTAAAGGCGCGCTCTCTAAAGCGGATGCGGGCCGCCTGCTCAACGCGGGCCTTTTCCCATCCTGCTTCGGTCAGGCGGATGGTGAGCTGCCGACGGTCTTTGGGATTGCGGTTGCGCTCGATAAGGCCGCCCATTTCGAGCTTGGACAGAATCTCGGAAAGGGACCCCGGCTTGAGGTCGAAGTGCATGCCAAGTTCCTGTTGGGACAGCTCGCCGGTAGGCTGCTTGGCGAGCAGGCAGACGATGGGCGCCTTGCCAGATATGCCGCCGCCGTGAAAATGCATGTAATGGCCGCAAAACCCCAGCCCATGGAGGATTCTCTTGGCGAGACGGTCCTCCTTGGACTGGGTCTCGGGCTCGTCCGCCGGCCGTGAAGGGTCGCCGCCGGGTTCATGCGGATAAGCGAGTGGTTCAACACACATATCTAAGCCTTGCTCCTTTCTTTAGTTAGGTAGATGAATTGTTTTGTGCCTAACTAATCTAGGAGCGTGAGAAATGAATGTCAAGGTACCAAACTAGTGGTTACGCGATTTTGACAAACCGCGTAACGGCTCGACACTGCAAACCCGTCAGAGCGGCAATCTGCCTTTCAACTTCGGCGGCATGACCAGAAGGTCAATGCCGCCTTGTTTCAAGGCACCTTGCTCACTCTGGCGGGTTTTCGCTGACTTCGCCAAAACATCGGCGTTGCCCGACCGGTCGTTTTGGCACTTAGGGACGTTCCTTATGTGCCGGCACTCGGGGACACTCCTTGCGCTGATAGTCGTTGGGATAGTCGTTGGGGACGTTCTTAAATGACTAGTCAAACAAGAACGTCCCCAACGACTAGCTTTCTCTTTCCCGTAACCTTTCCGCAACAATTCGACCTCCACGGCGCCAGCGCCCGCCTGCCGTGTTCCCTGCGCTACACTTAGTCGCACTGTGGCGCTGCCGCGCCGCGCCCGAAGCAAGGGAGACCCTCATGAAGAATACTCAGCTGCTGCTGATTAACGATATGTGCGGCTACGGCAAGGTCGCGCTTTCTGCCATGCTGCCGGTGCTGTCGCACATGGGCTACCGTATCCATAACCTGCCGACGGCGCTCGTTTCCGACACGCTCAACTACCCCAAGTTCTACATCCACGACACCACCGAGTACGTGCGCCAAAGCCTCGCTATCTGGGAGGAGCTCGGCTTTGAGTTCGACGCCATCTCGACCGGCTTTATCGTGACCGAGGAAGAGACGCGCATCATCTCGGACTTTTGTCACCGCCGTGCGCAAAAGGGCACCAAGGTGTTCGTCGACCCCATCATGGGCGACAACGGCAAGCTCTATGCGGGCGTGCCCGAGTCCACGATTGGCCTTATGCGGCACCTGCTGGAGTGCGCGGACTACGCGGTGCCCAACTATACCGAGGCGTGCCTGCTTGCCGATAAGCCTATTGCCGAGCAAATTACGCCCGATGAGGCCCGCGCTCTTGTGGACGCCGTGCGCGAGCTGGGTGCCAAGTCGGTGGTCATTACGAGCGCCGTGGTCAATGGCACGAACGCGGTTATCGGTTACGACCACGTGGCGGGGGAGTACTTTACGATTCCCTTTGAGCTCATTCCGGTCTATTTCCCGGGTACGGGCGACACGTTCTCGGCGGTGCTCGTCGGCCGCGTTATGGCAGGTTGGAGTCTGCAGCGCGCGACGTCCGATGCCATGCGTGTGGTGGCTGAGCTTATCGAGCGCAATGCCGATCAAGAGGACAAGTCGGCCGGCCTGCCCATCGAGGCCTGCTTGGACGTGATCGACCATGAGTAATGCTGGCGAGGGCGGCGCCAAGCCCGCGGGCGAGAATAAACCGCTCGGTGCGCCGCGGGGCAAGCGTCCGCGTATCCGCGTGAGCTGCGTGGACCAGCTGGGTGCGTGCCGCTGCCACCATGGTCACAAGCCGGGAGACGTCTTTGACTTTGATCGAGACCGCGGCAAGATGTGCGCCATGGCCTGCCATGTGGGCTTTCCCTATATCGATATCCTGCGCTATGGCGGAACCGTGCCCGGCAACGAGCCCGGTACGGCAAAGTTCTGCTGCCCCGAAGTCGATACGCTGAACGTCTGGCTCGCCGAGATCGTCGACGAGTAGCCGAGCGTGGATTTTCTCCCGGTTAGAGCGCACTTGAACGCTCAAAGTGGGAGAAAATCCACGCTCATTTTTCATGCGGGAGATTATCCACGCTCATTTCGCGCCGAAGGCGTGGTCTGCGACCTCGCTTGCCTACAGCTGCTCGAGCATAGCGGTGCAACCGGCGAGTACATCGCGGTAGGTGGCGTCGAAATTGCCGGTGTACCAAGGATCGGCCACGTCACCGGGGCGATCGGTCCAATCGAGCAGGCGCGAGATCTTGCCGTCGGGGTCGTCGCCAAAGATGCGACGCAGGCCACGCGCGTTCTCGGCATCCATATAGACAATGTGGTTCCAGTCGCCATACTCCGCGCGACGCACCTGACGTGCGCGATGTGCGACGACGGGAATCCCGACTTCGCGCAGCTTGGCAACGGTGCCGTGGTGTGGCGGGTTGCCGATCTCCTCGGTCGAGGTCGCAGCGGAATCAATGACAAACTCGCTCGCGCGCCCGGCGCGGTGCACCAGCTCGGTAAACACCGACTCGGCCATCGTCGAGCGGCAGATGTTCCCATGACAGATAAACAGTACACGTTGCATATGTGGTTTCCTTTCGATCATCATCGAGCTCGAGCATCGCATCTACGCCTACGCCCTCGCCTGCGCCCTTGCCCGCTTGCACTCCCAGCGAGCCAACTTAATCGTCACCAGCGTGAGGGCCCAGGCCACAAGCGAGAACGCGGCGCCCACTGCACCCACGTACGCAATGCCAACGCTGCTTACCACGGCACCGCCCACTGCGGTGCCAAACGAAATACCGACGTTAAACGCCATGGGCTCAACCGAACTTGCGAGTACCATCGACTTGGGATGGCGGCTGCGTGCCACGTCCATAAAGTGCGTGATGCACGACACCGAGAACAGGTACATGAGCAGCGCCAAGCTAAAGACAAAGACCAGCGCGAGCGGCATGGTGCCGCCCGCGGCAAACAGCCCGAGTAACGCCGCAGCCTGCAGCACAAACGTCACAAGCAGCGCCTTCATGCCAAAGCGCGCATCGATCCATCCGCCCAGGATGTTCGAGATCAGGCAGAACACGCCGTAGGCCATAAGCGTGGTACTCGCCTGAACGGTGCCCATACCCAGCACCTGCTCAAGATAAGGCGTCACGTAGCCGTAGAATACGTAGACCGAGCCCACGCCAAACAAGAAGATGAGCATGCCGGTGATGATGCTCGGCTCGCGTAGCAGACCCGCCTGCTCACGAAAGGTGGCAGGCTCGTCGGTTTGCCCAGCGCGCGGCATAAACGCCACGAGCGCTCCGCAGATCAAAACGGCAAAGGTCAGCGTGCCGTACATGGCCACGTGCCAATCGAGCGTGTCGGCCACAAACTTGCCAATCGAGGTCACAAAGACCATTGCCACGGAAAACGCACCATATACCACCGAGATGGCAAGCGAAGTTTGCTGTGGGGACAGAAGCTCAGGGATGTACGTCACGCCCACGGCGAGCAGCGCACCCGAGACAGAGCCCAGGATGATGCGCGAGATAAACAGCACCTGGAAGTTGGGCGCCAACGCCATGACCAGGTTGCCGAACACAAAGACGATGCTATAGCACACGAGCAGCTGGTAGCGGCGAAAACGCCCCGTGCTGAGCGCAAGCACCGGCGTCGCGATGGCGTAGACAAGCGCAAACACGCTGATGAGCTGGCCCGCAGTGGCAAGCGATACGCCGAGTTCCGTCGCCAGGTCACTTTCGATGCCGATGACCACGAATTCGGAGCAACCGAGCGAGAATCCCAACAGCACGAGCAGCGCCAGGCAGAGCTTGGTGCGCGCGGGGGAGAGCGCGGCGGCGGTTGACTTACTTTTAGGCGTGGTTGCGGCGGTCAAGGTTGTCACTCCAATGTCGCATGAATAGGCGGGATTTAATCCCTGCAACTCTAACAGAATGTGACAAAGGGACCGTCCCTTTGTCACATGGAGGGCTTGCCTGTATAGTCGCAATACAGGCGAAGATGGTCTCAGGTACATCGCGGGCGGCAGGAGATCCCATGGGTATGCACACGACAAAGGTTGCAGTGGGCGAGGGCAAGTTTGCGCTCGAGGCCCAGCTGACGGTGACGCCGCGAGGCATGGCGGTGTACGCCTGCTCGCCGGAGTTTGCGCACCTGGGCGCCACGGCGCAGGCCATTCCGCGCCCCGAGCCCGGCCGTACGGCAACGGTGAGCATCCTGGCCGTTCCGTGCCATCGAGACGAGATCCCGGCGCACGATATCGCGGCGGCGCTGGCCACGCGCTTTGGCGTGCCGGTAGTTGCAAGCACGGGTTTTCATGTTGAACAAGCGAGCGGTGACGACCTGCAGCGCGTGCTCGACACCACCAAGGAGCTCATCGCCGCGCTCGAGGAAGCCGCAGCCCGCATTCTGCGCGCCGGCTGGGATGAGGGCGGTGCGGGCGCCGAGGTCGTGGCGGTCGATGCTGCGACCGGCGAGGCGCTTGGCCCCGTCGACCGCATCGAGGCCCATGCTGGTGAGGGCATCCTGCATCAGGCATTTCTGACGCTTTTGGTCGAGGGCCGGGGCGAAGACGCGCGCCTGCTGCTCTGTCGCCGCAGTCCGCTCAAGCGCCTGTGGGGCGGGGTGCTGGCCGATAGCTGCGCCGGCCATCCGCTCCCCGGGGAAGACGTCGCGGCCGCCACGGCGCGCCGCATCAACGAAGAGCTTGGCATTACGCGCGAGCCCGATCAGCTCAAGCACCTCGGACACGTGGTGTACCGCGAGGACCACGGCGACGGTCGCTGCGAGTGCGAATGGTGCGAGGTCTACCTTGCCCATGTTGAGCCGGGCGAGCTGCATATCAACCAAGAGGAGATCTCGGAGGTGCGCCGCGTGGCTCCATCCGAGCTCGACGGCTACCTGCAGGGTCACCCCGAACAGCTGGCCCCCTGGCTCCGCGAGGCCCTCAGCGACCCATCCATCCGTACGGCCCTCGCTATGTGACATCGGACAGCCTCTTTGTCACATCCAAACCGTCACAACATTCGGCGAAAATCTCAAAAACGAGGAAAAGCGTCGAATGTTGTGACAGTTTTTCTATCTGCGCAGGCGAGCGCCGGCGCCGTCCAGGGGTATAAGGCTAGCAAGTGTTTATTTGCGAGGCCTAAGGGGCGCCCCGTATGGATATCGATAACTTTGAATGGTGGTATAGCGAGGGCGAGGCTCCGGACGAGGGGTGGGACGAGCCCGCGCCGAGCGATGTGTCGAGTAACGAGGCCGAGACCGGCAACGGTCCCGCCGAGTCGGACGCCGCCTCCGGTCCCGCCGAGCCCCTGACCTTCGAACAGGCCTGGGCCCAGGCCGAGGCCGACGAGGCAAAGGCCGATGCCACGGCCGCGCTGGGTGAGCCGGCCGATATGTCCATCTCGCCGGCAAAGACTCCGCAGCCGCGCCATAACATCGACCCCGGCAGCACAGCATCCTTCAGCATTCTCGACGTGCCCGCGCAGGGTGCCCAAGCGCCCGCGCCTACGCGTCGCCCCGACTTGGCTCGTGAAGAAGACGCGGGTCGTCGTTCTCCGCTCGGCCCCATCCTCATTGCTTTCATGGCCGGCGTCATCGCCTGCTCGGCGATCGGAGGGGTATGGGACCATATGGAACGGCAGCGCCAAGAGGCTACGGCGGCGGAGATGTCTGTCGAGCGTTCGCTTGAGCGCGCGCGATCGGTACATGTGTCGGTTGAGGTTGTGGACGGTACTTGGGATACTGCTCGCGGCGACAGCCGGATGCTCGTTCATGTCGTGGGTCGCACACTCAAAAAAGAGGAGGTCAATGAGTTCCAGTATGTTGACTCCGCAGGCGATGGCATCGAGCTCAGACCCGGCGACTATGAACTCACGGTCGAGGAGCCTCCTGTCGACATTGACGGTACGCGTTTCCGCGCCTCAAAGCGCATGATTCCCGTAAACTTCAATTCTCAGGCTCCCGACGAGGTCGATACCGCTTCGCAGGGTAGATTCGATCTTTATGCGCTTGCTCAATAGCTGCACTCGACGCCCCGTGCTGTCGCCAAGAGTGGGACAATAGCCCTCGACACTGTTGTTTACTTTTGGAGGAAGTAGCATGTCCACCGTCACTACCATCAAGCGCGGCGGCCTCACCGCGGCCATCGATTCCATGGGCGCCCAGCTCACGAGCCTTGCCCTCAACGGCAACGAGTATCTGTGGCAGGGCGACCCGGCCTTTTGGGGCAAGCACGCGCCCATCCTGTTCCCCATCGTGGGATCGCTGCGCAACAACACGGCAACGTCTGCTGCCGGCATCTGCGAGATGGCCCGCCACGGTCTCGCGCGCATCGTTGAGCACAAGATCGCCGAGGTGTCGGAGGACGGTTCGTCCGTCACCTACGAGATTACCGATACGCCCGAGTCGCTCAAAGCCTTCCCGTTCCACTTTAAGCTCAACATGACCTATGCCCTGACCGGCGATGCCACGCTCACGCAGACCTTTGCCGTCACCAACACCGGCGACGTAGACCTGCCGTTCTCGGTGGGTGGCCACCCTGCATTTAACGTGCCTGCCCCCGGCGCCGAGGACGAGGCGTTCGAGGATTACGAGCTGGCGTTTACCGAGGCTTGGACCAACGAGGCTCCCATCATCACACCCGACGGTCTTATGACGTTCGAGGGTAGCTACAAGGCTCCCGATAACTCGGACGTGCTGCCCATCACGCACCGCAGCTTCGATAACGATGCCATCATGTTCACCGATACTCCGGGCTCCACGCTCACGCTGCGCGGTCGCAAGTCGGGCCACGGCGTCAAGATCGACTTTGAGGGCTTTAAGTACATTGGCGTGTGGTCTGCCGCCAACGACGCCCCGTTTGTGGCGCTCGAGCCTTGGACTGGCCACACCACCATGGACACCGAGGACGACGTCTTTGAGCACAAGGTCAACACCATTACGCTGGCGCCGGGCGAGAAGGATATTCGCAGCTTTAGCGTTACCCTGCTCTAGAGGTTCCGCCGTTCTGACGAACGGCGGGCCAGTCGACGCTGCGCGCCACCCAGAGCGACAATTTGCCATTCAAAAGGCACGGCATGACCAGAAGGTCTATGTCTTGCCTTTTTCATGCCAA
>CABQLM010000063.1 GCA_902465105.1 uncultured Collinsella sp. | reverse complement strand
TCTCCGCTGCTTCCTGCACCACCAACTGCCTCGCCCCGATGGCCAAGGGTCTTAACGACTTCGCCCCCATCGTCTCTGGCATCATGACCACCATCCACGCCTTCACCGGCGACCAGATGCCTCTCGACGGCCCGCAGCGCAAGGGCAACTTCCGTCGTTCCCGCGCTTGCTCCGAGAACATCGTCCCCAACACCACCGGTGCTGCTAAGGCTATCGGCCTGGTTCTCCCTGAGCTCAACGGCAAGCTCATCGGTGCTGCTCAGCGCGTCCCGACGCCGACCGGCTCCCTCACCAACCTCTACGCCGTCGTCGACAAGAAGGTCACCGTCGACGAGATCAACGCTGCTATGAAGGCTTACGCTGAGACCATCCCCGAGACCTTCGCCTACAATGAGGATCAGATCGTTTCTCGCGACATCGTCGGCGAGACCCACGGCTCCATCTTCGACGCCACCCAGACCATGGCTTCCGACCTCGGCAACGGCCAGACTCTCGTTCAGGTCACCTCTTGGTACGACAACGAGAACTCCTACACCTCCCAGATGGTCCGCACCATCAAGTACTTCGAGAAGTTCGTTGCTTAAGTTATCGGCAATCGACTAGCTCGTTGAGCGTCTAAAGAAGGGCGCGGCCTTTAAGGGCTTATGCTCTGGGGTCGCGTCCTTTTTTATTGGAAACCGTGCGCACATACGTGCACACATGTACGAAAGGTAGAAGCAAACATGGCCTTTACCAAGAAGACCGTCCGCGACATCGATGTCGACGGCAAGCGCGTTCTCGTTCGCGTTGACTTCAATGTGCCTATCAAGGACGGCGTCGTGGGCGATACCACCCGCATCAAGGCTGCCCTTCCCACCATCAAGTATCTCGTCGAGCACAACGCTCGCGTCATCCTCATGAGCCACCTTGGCCGTCCTGCCGGCACTGGTTTCGAGCCCGAGCTTTCGCTCAAGCCGGTTGCCGCCAAGCTCGCCGAGCTTTCCGGTCTCGACGTCAGCTTCGTCCAGGACACCTACGGCGAGGAGGCCGCCAAGGCCGTCGAGGCTGTCGAGCCGGGCAAGGTCCTCGTTCTCGAGAACGTCCGTTTCGATAAGCGCGAGAAGAAGAACGATCCCGAGATCGCCAAGAAGCTCGCTTCCTACGGCGACATCTTCGTTCTCGACGCCTTCGGCACCGCTCACCGCGCACAGGGTTCCGTCGTGGGCCCGGCCGCCTATCTCCCCGCTGTCGCAGGCTTCCTGCTTGAGAAAGAGGTCGACACGCTGACCAGCATCTTCGCTGATCCTGAGCGTCCTTTCGTCGCCATCGTCGGCGGTTCCAAGGTTTCCTCCAAGATCGGTGTCCTCGATCATCTGATCGATTCCGCCGACACCCTGATCATCGGTGGCGGCATGGCCTACACCTTCTTCCTGGCCAAGGGCTACAAGACCGTCGGTACCTCCCTCAAAGAGGAGGACTGGGTCGAGCGCGCTGCAGAGATGCTCAAGAAGGCTGAGGACAAGGGCGTCAAGATCCTGCTCCCGATCGATAACCTCGTTGCCGACCACTTCGGCGAGGACGCTACGGGCGAGGTCGTCGCTTCCGACGCCATCCCCGAGGATCGCATGGGTATGGACATCGGCCCCAAGACCGAGGCCCTTTACGCCGAGGCCATCAAGGGCGCCAAGACCGTCTTCTGGAACGGCCCCATGGGCGTTTTCGAGTTCGATAACTTCGCGCACGGCACCAAGGCCGTTGCCGAGGCTGTTGCCGAGCTCAAGGCCAACGGCGGCACCTCCATCATCGGCGGTGGCGACTCCGTCGCAGCCGTCAACAAGTTCGATCTTGCCGACAAGATGAGCTGGATCTCCACCGGTGGCGGCGCTTCCATGGAGCTCGTCGAGGGCAAGGCTCTCCCCGGAGTGGAGGCGCTTCTCGATGCCTAATCGCACTAAACTCATCGCCGGCAACTGGAAAATGAACAACGACGTTGCCGCTGCCGCTAAGCTCGCTGACGAGCTCGCCGAGGCTCTGCCCGAAGTTCCCGAGGGCGTTGAGGTCCTCGTCTGCCCGCCGACCATCGACATCACCACCGTTCACGCCCGCATGCAGGCTGCCCCCATCGCTCTCGGTGCACAGAACGTGTACTGGGAGGCAAAGGGTGCCTACACCGGCGAGTCCTCCTGCGACATGCTCAAGTCCGCTGGCTGCACCTACTGCATCATCGGTCACTCCGAGCGTCGCGACTACTTCCATGAGACCGACGAGGACCAAAACAAGAAGGCCAAGGCTCTCGTTGCCGCCGGTCTTGTTCCCGTCTTCTGCTGCGGCGAGTCCCTCGAGGTCCGCGAGGCTGGCACCTATGTCGAGCACGTCGTGAACCAGGTCAAGGCTGGCCTTGCTGGTCTTGAGATCACCTGCCCCAAGCAGGTCGTCGTCGCCTACGAGCCCATCTGGGCCATCGGCACCGGCAAGACCGCTACCGCCGAGGACGCTCAGGAGGTCTGCGGCGCTATCCGTGAGATTCTCAAGGAGATGTTCGGCGAGGAGCTCGCCAACGGCATTCGCGTTCTCTATGGTGGTTCCGCCAAGCCTGGCAACATTGCCGAGCTCGTCGCCAAGCCCGACGTTGACGGCGCCCTCGTGGGCGGCGCTTCGCTCAAGGCTGCCGACTTCGCCTCTATGGTCGTCAAGGCAGGCGAGTAGGACATATGGCACAGCGTCATCTTCCTGCACTCCTGATCATCATGGATGGTTGCGGCCTTGCTCCGGCTGATGGCGAGAACGCCGTCGCTGCTGCCAAGACGCCCTTCCTTGATAGTCTGTACGAGAAGTACCCCCACACTACGCTCGGCGCTTCGGGCGAGGACGTGGGTCTTCCCGATGGCCAGATGGGCAACTCCGAGGTGGGTCACCTCAATATCGGTGCCGGCCGCATCGTGTTCCAGGAGCTTTCGCGCATCAACAACGCCATCAAGGACGGCTCCATCGCCAAGAACGAGGTCTTCGTCAAGGCTATGGACGATGTCAAGGCCGAGGGCAAGACTCTCCACCTCATGGGCCTTATGAGCCCTGGCGGTGTTCACTCCCACATGAACCACGTCGAGGCCCTTGTCAAGATGGCTGCCCAGCATGGCGTTAAGACCGTTCGCGTCCACGCCTTTATGGACGGCCGCGACGTCGACCCGCAGTCCGGCGCCGGTTACATGAGTGAGTTCTGCGCTTTCTTGGCCAAGATCTCCGAGGAGACCGGTTGCGACGCTCGCGTCGCAACCGTTTCGGGCCGCTATTGGGCCATGGACCGCGACAACCGTTGGGAGCGCATCCAGCGTGCCTACGACGTCATGGTCAATGCATCCGATGCCGATACCGATCCTGTTGCCGGTATCAAGGCCTACTACGAGAAGGATCCGCGCGGCGACGAGTTCGTCGAGCCCTTTGCTGCCCACAATGAGGGCATCCACGAGGGCGACGCGGCCATCTTCTTCAACTTCCGTCCCGACCGCGCTCGTCAGATGACCCGCGTGTTCACGGACAAGGAGTTCGACGGCTTTGAGCGCGAGCAGATCAAGCTTTCGCACTTTGTGACGATGACCGAGTACGATCCGACGTTTGACGTCGAGGTCGCCTTCCCCAAGACGTTCCCCGAGAACGTCCTGGCCGACGTTATCGCCGCCAATGGCATGAAGCAGCTGCACACCGCCGAGACCGAGAAGTACGCCCACGTGACGTTCTTCCTCAACGGCGGCATCGAGGAGCCCAAGGAGGGCGAGGAGCGCGTGCTCGTCGCTTCCCCCAAGGTCGCTACCTATGATCTGCAGCCCGAGATGAGTGCTCCCGAGGTCACTGAGAAGCTCGTCGCCGCCATCAACGAGGATCGCGCTGATTTCTACATCGTGAACTTCGCGAACTGCGACATGGTTGGTCACACCGGTGTCTTCGACGCCGCCGTTAAGGCCGTCGAGGCTGTTGACGATGCCCTGTCCAAGGTTGTCCCGGCGATTCTCGCCAAGGGCGGCTTTGCGCTGATTACCGCCGACCACGGCAACGCCGATCACATGTTTGACGTTGCTTCTGACGGTTCCAAGCATCCGTTTACGGCTCACACCACCAACCGTGTCCCGTTCATCATCGTTGATGAGAAGGCCAAGCTCACCGGTATCGAGGACGGCCGTCTCTCCGATATCGCTCCGACTATGCTTACCATGGCTGGTCTGGAGCCTTCTGCCGAGATGACGGGTCGCGTGCTCGCTACTGAGGCCTAATAGAAAACAATTACCGTTTTCTAGCAAGGGGGTTGTCCACAATCGGACAACCCCCTTTTTTCTGCCATTTGGGGACGGGGTAGAAATGGTAGAAATAGTTTTCCTCTAAAGCTTGACTTCCCGTTTGCCTGTGATGGTTTGCCACTGGCTGGTTATCTTCTGTCGACGATTTTGCTTTAACGTCTTGCTGGGTAGAGTCTGCACCACAGGAGCTTGCGGATTGTGAGGTCTAGCGATGACAAGACGGGCTAGAGTTAAGTCCCCCTACGGTTATTACCACGTGATGATGAGAGGCTGTGGCAAGCAGTATCTATTCGAAGAGGACTATCAGCGCAGGTTTTTCTTGTCCGTAGCGGGCGAAGCATGTACGCAATACAAGGCATCGTTATGCGCCTGGTGTCTCATGGACAATCATGTGCATATGCTGCTTTCCGATCGCGAAGACCATATGTGGGAGGTCGTCCATTACATAGGAACCCTCTATGGTCAGTTTTTCAACAGGGTGACCGGACGCTGTGGACCCGTATTTCAGGATCGGTATAAAAGTAAGCCAATTGAGTCTAATGACTATTTTATGCAGGCAATTCGCTACATTCACGATAATCCGATTGAGCTTGGTTGCCGCCCGGAGTTCTACCGATGGAGCAGCTATCAAGCGTACCTTGGTGAAGGCGGCCACTTGGACCGGAGCATCCTATTTAGTCTAATCGGCGGACAGGGGAATTTTGTATCCTTTAGCAAATCGGGCCGCAAGGATACCTATGTATTGAATGCGGGTCGTTCGATGACAGTGTTTGAGCAGGAGCGCAAGGCTAGAGGAGTCCTGGACGGCATGGATCCCCATGATGTTATAGGGCTTCCCGGTCCATTTGAACGCGCCGAGGCTGTTCGCAGGCTGTATGAGGCTGGCTTTAGTGAGCGACAGATTGTCCGTCTTACGGGGCTTGGTCGCTATGTTGTCCAAAATGCTCTTAAATCACTTTAATTGATGAAAATCAAGAGCTATTTCTGCCATTTCTACCCCGTCCCTGAGTGGCAGGTGGGAGAGGGCGAAGGATTGTGTTAAAGTACAAGAGTTTGAATTGTTCTATTAAGGAGCTTATCTATGGGTCCGTTTCAGATTCTTCTGTTTGCCGTTTGGGCTGTATCCGCCGTGGCGCTGACGATTCTCGTCCTGATGCACTCCGGTAAGGGTACCGGCGTTTCGGACATGATCGCCAGCTCGCTGTATAACTCTAGCTCTGCCACGGGCGTCATGGAGCAGAACCTCGATCGCCTGACGGTTATCATGGCTGTCGTGTTTGCCGCGTGCGTTGTGCTCTGCATGTTCTTCTTCCCGCAGGGTATCGTGGGCCTCTAAACACGTTCCCTCTATACGCTTGAAAAGGGTTCCGCAAGTGCGGGACCCTTTTTGTTTACATTCATTTTACAGGGACAAAATATCCCCACATACTTCGCCTAACTAAAGAAATTCTCGACCGTTGACCAGAATCAGGGGCATATTGTGCATAAAATGCGCTACTGTATTGAGAAACGTTGGTCCGCTTTGCATAACCAGCCATAACGGCGGACCGCGTTTGAATGGTTTGATCGGGTTGTCTCGACGTTGCCCGGTCGAATTCACTTTGTCCTATCTCATAAGGAGGATGGCATGGCTGATTCTATGTTCCACCAGCCCGTTATGGGTCGTCGCGCCTTTGTTGGCGGCACCCTCGCTGCGAGCTCCATGGCTTTTCTTGCCGCATGCGGCAAGAAGGGCGGCGACGCTTCCGGTTCTGGGTCCGGTTCGACACTGAACTTCTACATCAATAACCCGGTTTGCATCGACCCTTATAACGTCCAGGAGGACCAGGGCACTCAGGTCGAGTACCAGCTCTTTGACGCTCTGACCTCTTATGACGCCGATAAGGGTGAGATCGTTCCGCTGGCCTGCGAATCCTTTAAGGCCAACGACGACGCCACCGAGTTTACCTTCAAGATCAAGAAGGCTAAGTTCCACAACGGCGACGACGTTACCTCCAAGTCCTTCAAGCTCGGTTGGGAACGTCTGGTCAGCACCAAGTCGGCTGTCGCTAAAGAGTATGGTCCTTCCGAGGTCTCCTATCACCTTTCCATGGTCGAGGGCTATGACGACCTGCTTGCCGGCAAGGCCACCGAGCTGACTGGCGTTACCTGCCCCGACGATGAGACCCTCGTCGTCAAACTGTCTTCCGCTTACGCCGACTTCCCCTTCGTCGCCTCTCACCCGGCTCTGGCCCCGGTTCCCGAGTGCGCCGAGTCCGATGTCAAGAACTTCTACCTTGCCCCGATCGGTAACGGCCCGTTCATGATGGACGGCAAGTGGGAGGATGGTCAGGAGATCAACCTCAAGAAGTTCGACGATTACTATGGCGACAAGGCCAAGATCGATGGCGTCCACTTCCAGGTCATCAAAGACATGGAGACCGCTTACAAGGAGTTCCAGGCCGGTAACCTCGATGTCTGCGACGTTCCCGTTGCTCAGATCGACGCCGCCAAGAAGGATCGCGGCGTGTCCAAGGACGGCTACACCATGGGCGACGGCGAGCGCATGCTGCTCGGCGCCGAGCCTTCCACCTACTACCTGACCTGCAACAACACGGCTGAGCCGTTCAACAACGCCGACCTGCGCAGGGGTATCTCCCTGGCCATTAACCGTGAGGCCATCTGCAAGACCATCTTCAAGGGTACCCGTACCCCCGCCGACGGCATTGTTCCTCCGGGCATCGATGGCTACAAGGAGGGCGCATGGGAGTTCTGCGCCTACGACGTCGACAAGGCTAACGAGTACCTCGACAAGGTTGCTCCTGCCGATGCCAACGGTGACCGTGGTATTAACGTGACTCTGTCTTACAACCAGGACGGCGGTCACAAGGAGATTATGGAGTCCATCATCGGCGACCTCGCCAAGGTTGGCGTTACCGCTGTCTCCGATACCCCTGAGTGGTCTGCCCTGCTCGAGCAGTATCAGAACTTTAAATATCAGTTCGGTCGTCTGGGTTGGATTGCCGACTACCCGATCATGGACAACTTCCTGTATCCGCTGTTCCACTCCGACTCCCTCGGTGGCGACAACCGCTCTGGTTACAACAACCCCGAGTTCGACGCCAAGGTCGACGAGGCTCGCACTACGGTTGACGACGAGGAGCGCGTCGCTAAGATGCAGGAGGCCGACGCAATGGTCGCTGCCGACTGCCCGGTCATCCCGATTATGTTCTACACGCACACCGTCGCCGGCTCCGATCGCATCAAGCACCTCTATGTCGATCCGCAGAAGCACGCCGATCTGGGTACCGCTGAGCTCGCCTAAGAGTTTGCAGCTTCCGTGAGGGTCAAGTATTTACGTAGACCTCATGGGAAACATACAGTTCTCCCTAACCTGGGGTAAACTGGCTGATGGTAATTTTGGGATGCCGGTCTGGCGATCGGCATCCCATTTAGGTTAATCCCTAGATAGGGGAGTGGTATGGGTAAGTACATCGTTAAACGTGTGCTTCAGTTCATCCCGGTGTTTTTGGGCGTTACGCTGATTCTGTTCGCCCTCCAGAATATCGTGCCGGGAGATCCGATCAAGCTGATCGGTGGAGACAAGGCTCTGTCCCCCGAGGTAGAGCTTCAGCTTCGCGTCCGCTATCACCTGGTCCAGACGGACGAGGACGGCAACGCGATCCTTGACGAGAACGGTGACCCCGTTCAAACGTCGCTCGTGGACCGTTACTTGTATTACATGAACGGCCTGCTTCATGGCGATTTGGGCAATTCGTACCAGCGCAAGCTGCCGGTTACGGATATCTTTGCCCAGAAGTATCCGTATACGGTCAAACTTGCCGCGTGCGCCATCGTGCTCGAGGCAATTATGGGTATCGGTGCGGGTATCATTTCGGCGGTAAAGCGTTATTCCTTCTGGGATATTTTGGTAACGCTCACCACGTCGATCCTCGTTGCGGTCCCGGCCTTCTGGCTCGGTATGTTGCTGCAGCTGTTCTTTGGCGTCATCCTCAAGGACGCCACGGGCGGTGCAATCTCCATGCCGATCTCGGGTGCCGGCGGTGCCAGCTCTCAGTATCAGGATTGGATGCACTATGTGCTTCCGACCATTACGCTGGCTTCGGTTTCAACCGCTTATGCTGCGCGCATCATGCGCTCGCAGCTGCTTGACGTCATGAACCAGGATTACATCCGTACGGCAAAGGCCAAGGGTCTCTCCAATCGTGCGATCATCGTCAAACATGCGCTTAAGAATGCACTCATCCCCGTCGTTACCTATATTGGTGTCGACTTTGGCGGCATGCTTTCGGGCGCCATCCTGACTGAGACGGTCTTTAACTGGCCCGGTATCGGCTATGAGGTCTATCGCGCCATTAGCATGCGTGACTGGCCCATCGTTATGGGCGGCGTTACGCTCATCGTTGTCGTCGTCATGGTGATCAACCTGCTCGTCGACATTAGCTATGCATTCCTCGACCCGCGCATCCGCCTTGGCGGTCCGTCGGATAAGGCCTAAGGGAGGTACGTCTCATGCAGGAAACTGATTCTCAGTCTCAGGAGCAGGCTACCGCCACCAAGGCCGCATCTGCTCCCGCCAAGTCCCGCACGCTGTGGGGCGACGCTTTCAAGCGTCTTCGTAAGAACAAGCTCGCCGTTATCGGTGTCTGCTGGATTATCATCGTCGTTTTGGTTGCCCTGACCGCAGATCTGTGGGCTAAGCCCTGGCTCGGTTCGCCGACGGCTTCCGACTCGACCACCATGGCCGAGACGTCGCTGCTGGCTCCGTGTGCCGAGCATCCGTTTGGCACCGACTCCCTTGGTCGCGATATTCTGGTTCGTGTTATCTACGGTGCACGCGTTTCGCTTTCCGTCGGCATCATGGCCACTGCCATCTCCACGGTGATCGGTCTGGTCATGGGCGCCCTTGCCGGTTTCTATGGCGGCATTTGGGACACGATTATCATGCGCTGTGCTGATATCTTCTTGGCGTTCCCGTACGTGCTGTTCGTTGTCGCCATGATTGCTGTTATCGGCCGTGGCCTCCAGAACGTCTTTATCGCCATCGGTATTCTCGGCTGGCCTTCGATTGCGCGTGTCTTCCGATCTGCAATCTTGACGGTCAAGGAAAACGACTATGTTGACGCCGCTCGCGCCATGGGTGCATCCGATGCCCGTATCGTTATGCGCCACATTTTCCCGAACTCCGTTGCTTCCATCGTGGTCTACGCGACCATGAACATCGGTGGCGCTATTCTGACCGAGTCCGCTCTGTCCTTCCTCGGTATGGGCGTTATTCCGCCTACGCCTTCGTGGGGCTCTATGATTCAGGACGGTCAACAGTATCTTCTGACTGCTCCCTGGATGATGATCATGCCCGGTCTGGCAATTCTCTCGACGGTGCTCGCCTTCACCCTGTTGGGTGACGGTCTGCGCGACGCCCTCGACGTCAAGATGAAGGACGCATAAGGATGAAGAAGAACAAGAACTATGTGGACCTGAAGGACCAGCCGGTTCCCGAGGGCCAGCATCTGCTCGAGGTCGATGACCTTAAGATGTATTTCCACACCGAGGATGGCGTCGTTCGCGCTGTCGATGGTGTCTCCTACACGCTCGATCGCGGCGAGACCTTGGGCGTCGTCGGTGAGTCCGGCTCCGGTAAGTCCGTGACTGCCATGACCATCATGGGTCTTATCTCGATGCCTCCGGGAAAGATTGAGGGCGGAGACGTTCGCTATCGCGGTCGTTCTATCCTCGAGATGACCGAGGAAGAGATGCAGCACATTCGTGGCAACGATATCGCGATGATCTTCCAGGATCCTATGACCTCCTTGAACCCGGTCTATAAGATCGGCAAGCAGGTGGGCGAGGGCCTTCGTCTGCACCGTGGTTACTCCAAGCAGGAAGCTCTTAAGCGTGCCACCGAGCTTTTGGACCTCGTTGGCATTCCCGAGCCCGAGAAGCGCGTCAATGAGTATCCGCACCAGTTCTCTGGCGGTATGCGTCAGCGCGTCATGATTGCTATGGCCCTTGCCTGCGATCCCGATATTCTGATTGCCGACGAGCCCACGACTGCCCTGGACGTTACCATTCAGGCTCAGATTATTGAGCTTATGCAGGAAATGCAGGAGAAGAACGGCAACGCCATCATCATGATTACCCATGACCTGGGCGTCGTCGCCGATATGGCCGATAAGATCATGGTTATGTACGCCGGCCGTCCCGTCGAGTTCGGCACTGCTGAGGAAATCTTCTACGAGAGCCGCCATCCCTACACCTGGGGCCTTATCCGCTCCATCCCGGAGCAGGCTATCGATGAGAAGAAGCCGCTTACGCCGATTCATGGCAATCCGCCTTCGCTCATGAACCTGCCCGAGGGCTGCGTGTTCTCGCCTCGTTGCCCCTATGCGACCGATAAGTGCCGCAAACAGCGCCCCGAGCGTGTTGTCACCGAGTCCGGTCACTATTCTGCGTGCCATTATTCCGGTGACCCCGAGTTCCTCAAGAACGCTCCTGAGACGTCCCGTACGCGCAAGGATTCCAAGAAGGGAGGCGAGGCGTAAATGGCAGACAATAACGAGCGCACTCCGCTGCTGAAGGTCGAGCACCTTTCTAAGGAGTTCCCTGCAGAGTCCGGCATGTTCGCCAAGCGTTTTTCCAAGCGCGTCGTCTCTGCTGTAAATGACATCTCTTTTGAGATTTATCCTGGCGAGACCTTTGGTCTGGTTGGTGAGTCCGGTTGCGGTAAGTCCACGACGGGCCGCACCATCATGCGCTTGACCAAGCCGACCGCCGGTAAGGTTTTTTTCCAGGGCAAAGACGTTGCCGAGATGAGCAAGCACGAGATCAAGGATATGCGTCGCGAGATGCAGTTCATCTTCCAGGATCCCTATGCTTCGCTGAATCCTCGTATGACCATCGGCGAGATCGTCTCCGAGCCCATGACCATTCACGGTGTGGGTACCAAGGAGGAGCGTATCGAGCGTGTTCGCGAGCTCCTCGACGTCGTCGGACTCAACCCCGAGCACATCAACCGCTATCCGCACGAGTTCTCGGGCGGCCAGCGTCAGCGTGTCGGCATTGCCCGCGCATTCGCTCTGAAGCCCAAACTGATTATCTGCGACGAGCCCGTTTCCGCTCTGGATGTGTCCATTCAGGCTCAGGTCTTGAACCTGCTTAAGGAGCTCCAAGACAAGTTTGGTACGGCGTATCTGTTTATCGCCCATGACCTGTCCGTCGTGCAGCACATCTCCGATCGCGTTGCCGTTATGTATCTGGGTAAGATGGTCGAGGTTTCGGACTGGAAGACGCTCTACAGCGAGCCTCACCATCCGTACACGCAGTCGCTGCTGTCTGCCGTGCCGGTTCCCGATCCTGATATCCAGAAGACCCGCAAGCGCATCATCCTCGCCGGCGATCCGCCGTCACCGCTGGATCCGCCGACCGGCTGCCGTTTCCACACGCGCTGCCCGATCGCGCAGGGTATCTGCTCCGAGAAGCTTCCTGAGTTTAAGGAAGTTGCCCCGGGCCACTGCTGCGCCTGTCACTTCGCTGAGCCGTTCCCGATTAAGGAATCGCACATCGACCTGTAGTCGGTTGTTCTCGTCCGGGCCCGCCCTGCTGTTACTTTTCAGAACGTCCTCGGACATGTCGGAAGCCCCGCTGCGCGCTACGCGCTGCGGGGCTTCCTCCGTCCTGCGGAATGTTCTGAAAAGTAACAGCAGGGCGGACCCTACGTTAACTCGGCAGGGGGCGTGCGATCCCCTGATCGCTCACTTAATCTAATGGGAAAGA
>CABQLM010000062.1 GCA_902465105.1 uncultured Collinsella sp. | reverse complement strand
GGTCGCCGTGTACGACGCGCCGCTCAACGGCGCGTGCAGCCACGGCATCGCCAAGGGCAACCCCAACGAGGTCTACCTGCGCTACCCGCGCTCTCCCTTGGCCGACCAGTCCGGCGACGCCGGCTTCACCCGCACGCCGAGCGATGACGCGTGCGCCTACACCTGGGATCTCGCGCTCACCAAGCGCGGCAGCGACGGCGATAAGCCGCTGCCCGGGGCGGTCCTGAGCATCACGGACGACCGCGGTCGCACGCTGTCGGCCGATGGCACGTGGGATGCGGAGGGCAAGGCCACCGTCACCACGGGCGAGGACGGCCGCGTGACCGTTTCGGGCGTGGACTCGGGCAAGCTGGAGATCCGCGAGCTCAAGGCGCCCAAGGGCTACACCGCCTTTAAGGGCACGCGCTCCGTGACGGTCAAGGCCGATGGTCTGGACGTTAAGCAGGTGGCCGCCGCCAAGCCCAAGCTCACCATCACGGCCGAGTCGCCCCTGCGCGCCGACAGCGCTGACGGGTCGACGGGCAGCTTGGAGGCGTCGATCATCAACACGCCCACCGGCACGCCCCCTAGTATTACCACCGGAGGCTTTATGCCCTCGACTGGCGATATGGCAATGTACGCCGCGGCCGCTGTTGCGGTCGTCGGAGCCGCGCTCATCGTGGTCGCGCTCCTGGTCAAGCGGGGAGGTGGCAGCCATAAAGAGTAGCTGGCAGCCCCACAGAGAGCGGGGCGAGACGTAGCGAAGTAGATGCTAAGATACAGACAGATGATGACCGATCGAATGAGAATCAACCGGAAAACGGAGGAAAAGAAGATGAGCATGAACAAGAACATCGCACGCCTGGCAGTAACGGCAGGCCTCACAGCGGCGTTGAGCTTTGGTGGGGTTATGGCCCCGGTGACCATGGCGTTTGCTGAGGGCGACAACACCATCACCATCACACAGAACGCAGACAACGGAAACACCAAGTTCAAGGCGTACCAGATCTTCAAGGCCGATGTCGTGGATCCTACTGAGGAGGGGACGACTGGTAAGATTGTCTCCAACGTCAGTTGGGCAGCGGGCGTGGATCCGAATGTTCAGAATGCCATTATCAATGCTATTAAAGCGGATTCGAAGTATGGGGCTTCTAATCCCAAGCTGCCTAATAAAACTACCGCCCAGGACGTGGCCGATTGGTTGACTAAGAACGTTACCGGCACTACTGCTGAGACTGTTGTTGATAAGGATCACCTTCTCAACAAGATTGCCGGTATTGTGTGAGAGAACGTTACTGCTACGGGCGAATCTTTTGCCGCTGGTAGCCCTTTCACTGCCACGAGCAATGGCTACTATCTCTTCTTGACTGACCCCGTCTCAATTGGAACTAAGGAGGACTACTCCAATAAGAAGCAGACCGGCACCTCGCCGATTTTCGCCGTCGTGGGCGGCAGCGCTGTGGAGGTTGCCGAGAAGACGGACATCCCCACGGTCGAAAAGAAGGTCAGGGACGACAAGCCCGACAGCAATTGGGCTGACAAGGCTGACTCCCAGATGGGTCAGAATGTTGAGTACCAGCTGACCGGTACCGTCGCTGAGAACGTCGACACGTTCGACACGTATTACTACCAGTTCCACGACGAGCTGTCCGCCGGCCTGACCGCCGAAGCGACTTCCGTTGAGGTTACGGTCGATGGGACTAAGATTGCTGCCGACAAGTACGCTGTTGTCTATGATCAGGAGAACGGCCATAACCTTCTGACGGTCACGTTCAATAATCTCAAGAGTTCGGGCGCAACCGTCAAGCCGAATTCCAAGATCGTTGTGACCTACACCGCCAAACTTGATTCCACCAAGGCTCAAAATGTCTTTGTCGGTGGCGAGGGCAATAAGAATACAGTCAAGCTCGTCTACTCCAACAACCCCGGCCACGACTCCAAGGGCGAGTCCGTGCCCGACACCGTCCGCGACTACACCTACGCGCTCAAGCTCGTCAAGGAGGACTCTGCTAGCGAGGCCACCAAGCTCGAGGGCGTAGAGTTCACCATCCAGGCCACGGGTGCCGACGAGGGCACCGGCACTCAGTTTGTCCAACAGGACGGCTCCCTCGGCAGTGCTGCCCACGAGTTCCGGACCGATGCCAAGGGCGAGATCAACATCAAGGGCCTTGATGCCGGCACCTACAAGGTCAAGGAGACCCACACGCTCGACGGCTACAACACGCTGCCCGACTTCACGTTCACCATCAAGGCTGAGGGCCTTGGGCAGGATGAGGGCAATAACGACCTGAACGTCACCGTGTCCAAGGACGGCTCCGATCTTGTCGTTACTCCGAGTTTTGAAAACGGCACCGTCAACCTCACCGTCAAGAACAAGAAGGGCTCCGGCCTCCCCCTCACCGGCCTTAACGGCGTGACCTTCACTTGGATCGCTGGCGGCGCGGTGCTGTGCATCGGCGTGGCGCATCTCATCCGCAGTCGTAAGCAGGCTGAGGAGTCCGAGCAGGAGTAACGCTCACTCACCCATCCCTTTGGCAGGTGGGATGTGATGGCCATGAGACTTGCGGACACTTTTCTCGTTCATCCACGTTCTTGCTTTGCTATTCTCTTTTCGGGGCAGACTCCGCACTGGAGTTTGCCCCGTTTTTTGGGATAACGCAGCCAGCCTCCATCGTCCGATGCGGGCACGTTCGTCATCGCGTTTCTTGACTCGTATGAGGTTCGGTTTAAGGTCCGTAGGCGCACGCGCGGTGCGGACGGTAGAAGGCATTTGCGCCGCAACAAGCGCTAATAAGAATGCCCGGGGTTCGGAGCCCGGGCATTTAACAACGTCGGAAACTGGTCGCCCGCGCTCCTAAGTACTTACGCGGAGTGCGTCGTTTCCTGTTGTTATTGTATCCCGAATCGCCCCGCCGATTCGGGATATTTTGAAAACGCAAATGCTGGCCCATGCTCGCGCTGCACAATGCTGTTTGGCTGTGTTGTCCGGCGCGGAAGCTCGCTAATCAGCTATTATTTGTTTAGACAACTTGAGTTGTAGAGGAGTGACTGGCGATGGTGCAGGGCGCCAAACATATGAAGAGCAATAACGCCGCGACCAACGGTGGCTCAAGCCCTCAACCCAAACCTCAACCAAAACCCAAGCGCCGCCGCAAGCGACTGCCGCGCTGGGCCGACCGGCTCATCACCATCGTCATCATCCTTATTGGCGTGGGCCTTATGACTTGGCCGTGGATCTTGGACCGGCTCGAGGCCTCGGGTGTGTTTAACCAGATCAGTACCGTGTCCAGCACCGTGGACGCGCTCTCCGAAGAGGAACGCGAGCGCATTCTGCTTCAGGCGCGCTCCTATAACGAGCAACTTGCCGGCGAGGCCACCGAGCTTCCCGCCGACCAGATCGAGCCCTACGACCAGCAGCTCATCTTTGACCGCGACCCCATGATGAGCTGGGTCGAAATCCCCTCCATCGACGTGAGCATGCCTATCTACCACGGCACGAGCGAGGAGGTCCTCATGGCGGGCGTCGGCCACCTGGAGGGCACGAGCCTGCCGGTGGGCGGCACCTCGACGCATTGCGTGCTCACCGCGCACTCGGGCATGCGCAACCTGAGTATGTTCGACGACATCCATTCGCTGGAGCCCGGCGACCTGGTGCTGCTGCACACCATGAGCAAGACGCTCGCCTACAAGATGGTGGACTCCGAGGTGGTGCTGCCCGAGGAGATGGAGTCGCTGACCATCGAACCGGGCGCCGACAAGGTGACGCTCGTCACCTGCACCCCCTATGGCGTAAACGACCATCGCCTGCTGGTGCACTGCGTGCGCACCAAGTACAGCAAGAAGGACGTCGACAAGCAAAAGTCGCTGGCCGGTCGCCACTGGGGTAAGCGCGAGTTTGCCGTGCTTATCGTGGTCGTGGCCATTGTGCTGTTGCTGCTGGACATCGTGATCCACGCGGTCCGCAAACGTCGCAAGACCAAAGCCTCGGCATAGGACACCGTTTAGAACCACCACAATGGGGACAGGAACCTTTGTGGTGGTCGGGGCTTCCAAACCATCACAACATTCGATGAAAATTTCGATTTTGACGAAAAGCGTCGAATGTTGTGATGGTTTTCGTTGTGGGCGGGTCGGTTTTCGCTATGGACGGTGCGGTTTCGCTGCAGAACCGCCGGACCACGCCCTGCCAACCGCCGCCCTCGTTACGTTTTCGCTGCATTTGGGTAAAGCGCCTGCTCCAAGCGGCGTTGCCTTGTATACTAGAGCGGTTTATCTGTTATGCGGAAGGGAGCGCCTATGGCACTCAGCGAGAAAGACGTGTGCGGCATCGCCGAGTACGCAAAGATCGCACTGACCGATGACGAGCTCACCCAGATGACGTCCTACATGAACGACGCCGTCCAGATGCTCGAGCCCGTCTTGCAATATGACTTGCCCGACGTGGAGCCCACGTTCCATCCCATCGGAAGCCTGTCCAACGTGATGGGCGATGACCTGCGCGAGCCCGAGCGCGACCTGCCGCTCGACGTTGCGCTCGAGAACGCCGGCAGCGCGCGCGACCGCTACTTCCGCGTGCCGTCCATTTTGGGAGAGGGGGAGAGCGAGTAATGGCGCTAAGCTTCGATTCCCTTACCGCCGCCCAGATTGCCGCGGGCGTTGCCTCCGGCGACTTTACCGCTACCGAGGTGGCCCAGGCCTCCCTTGCCGCCATCGAGGCGCGCGAGGGCGGGGTCCAGGCATTCCTGCAGGTGGCGCCCGAGCTCGCGCTCGAGGCCGCTGCGCGCGTGGATGCCGACCGTGCCGCAGGCAAGCCGCTGCCCCCGCTCGCGGGCGTGCCGCTGGCCATTAAGGACAACATGAACCTCGTGGGCACGCGCACCACCTGCGCTTCCCGCATGCTCGGGGACTACCAGAGCGTCTACACCGCTACCTGTGTCCAGCGGATGCTCGATGCCGGTTGCCTGCCCATGGGCAAGGCCAACATGGATGAGTTTGCCTTTGGCAGCTCCACCGAGAGCTCGGCGTTCCACCGCACCAACAACCCCTGGGATACCGAGCGCGTGCCCGGTGGCTCCTCGGGCGGCTCCGCTGCCGCCGTCGCCGCGGGCGAGGTCGCGCTCTCGCTGGGCTCGGACACCGGCGGCTCCATTCGCCAGCCGGCGTCGCTGTGCGGCGTGGTGGGCTTTAAGCCCACGTATGGCGCCGTGAGCCGTTACGGCGTGGTTGCCTTTGGCTCGTCGCTCGACCAGGTGGGCCCCTTTGGCCGCACGGTCGAGGATGTCGCGCTGGCCATGAACGCGCTTACCGGCGCGGGCCATGATCCGTACGACTGCACCAGCCAGGACTGCGCCGTCGACTTTACAGAGCACCTCAACGACAGCATCGAGGGCAAGCGCGTGGGCATCATCCCCGCGTTTATGGAGGCCGAGGGCCTGACGCCCGAGGTCAAGGCCGCTGTTCAGCGCGCCGCCCAGGAGCTGCAGAACCAGGGCGCCGAGCTGGTCGAGGTCGACCTGCCGCACCTGGATGCCGCTATCGCCGCCTATTACGTCATCGGCCCGGCCGAGGCGTTCTCCAACCTGGCCCGCTTCGACGGCATTCGCTACGGCTACCAGGAGGAGGACTGCGCCAACCTGTCCGACCAGAGCTCGCTTTCGCGCGCCCACGGCTTTGGCGCCGAGGCCAAGCGCCGTCAGATGCTCGGCGCCTACCTGCTGAGCTCGGGCGTGTACGACAAGTACTACTACGCTGCACAAAAGGCCCGCACGCTCATCACGCAGGACTACGATGCCGCGTATGCCAAGGTGGACACCATCCTCATGCCCGCCTCGCCGCGCACGGCCTTTAAGTTTGGCGAGATTAGCGACCCCACGCAGATGTACCTTTCGGACCTGTATACCATTTCGCTCAACATTTGCGGCAACGGCGGTGTCTCGGTGCCGCTGGGCCTGGGCGAGGATACTCAGCTGCCCGTTTCTGCCCAGCTGGTGGGTCCGGCCTTTAAGGACCGTCAGCTGCTCACGTTTGCCCGCGCCCTGGAGCGCGGCTTTGCCGATGCCGCCACGGGTGCGCCCGCGCTTTCCGTCGCGCCCGATTTTGCCGGGAAGGGAGGCGAGCTGTAATGAAGGAGCTTTCCGAGGTTCTGCAGGATTGGGAGGCCGTGATCGGCCTGGAAATCCATACCGAGCTCACCGCACTCGATACCAAGATGTTCTGCAACTGCAAGCTCAGCCACGATGACGAACCCAACGCCAACGTGTGCCCGGTGTGTCTGGGCCTGCCCGGCGCCCTGCCGGTGCCCAACAAGCGCGCCATCGAGAGCATCGTCAAGGCCGGCCTCGCCACCAACTGCGAGATCCAGCGCCACTCGATGTTCTACCGCAAGCACTACTTCTATCCCGATATGGCCAAGAACTTCCAGACTACGCAGGGTCCGGTCGCCTTTGCCATGTACGGTCACCTGGACCTGGACGTGACCGGTCGCGGTGCCGCCGAGCGCCCCGATTGCGCGTTTGGTGAGGCCGAGGCCCAGAGCCTGGCGAGCGCTTCGGCCAACGCCGAGGGCCTGTCCACGTCCATGACGTCGACCATGCGCGAGGGCAATCAGCGTGCCGGCCACCTGGCCAGCTACGATGCGTCCAGCCTGCAGATGCCCGAGCGTCGCGAGGACGGTTCCTACACGGTGCCCATCCGCATCCTGCGCATCCATATGGAGGAGGACGCCGCCAAGATGGTGCACGTGGGAGGTGCCGAGGGCCGCATTACCGCCGCGGCCGAGTCGCTCGTCGACTACAACCGCTGCGGCACGCCGCTGATTGAGCTCGTTACCGAGCCCGACCTGCGCACGCCCGAGGAAGCGCGTCTGTTTATGGAAAAGCTCCGTCGCATTTTTGTGACGCTGGGCATTTCCGACTGCTCCATGGAGAAGGGCTCCATGCGCTGCGACGGAAATGTGTCGCTGCGCCGCCGCGGCGAGACCAAGCTGGGCACCAAGACCGAGCTCAAGAACCTCAACTCGTTTAAGAGCCTGCACGACGGTCTAGCCTACGAGATCTGCCGTCAGGCCGAGGTGCTCGAGGAGGGCGGCATCATCTACCAGGAGACCCGCCACTGGGAGCCCAGCCGCAAGCGCACCGTGGTCATGCGTGTGAAGGAGACGGCCGATGACTATCGCCTGTTCCCCGATCCCGACCTGGCGCCGTTCGATCTGGACGAAGAGTTCATCGACCGCTGCCGTGGCGAGATTCCCGAGCTGCCCGATGCCAAGCGCGCCCGTTTTGAGGCCGACTTTGGCATTAAGGCGGCCGATGCCGAGCAGATCGCCGGCGACCCCGAGTTCGCCGAGTTCTTTGAGGCGGCCGCTGCCGGTATGGCTGGCAAGGAGGCACAGACGGTCGCAAACCTGCTGGTGAACGAGATGATCGCCTACCTTAAGGGTGCGGGCGTCTCGCTGGCCGAGTCCGGCATCGCGCCGGCTCAGGTGGCAGCCCTTGCCAAGCTGCTGGCGACCGATGCCATCAGCTCCAACCAGGCGCACGAGGTCTTTGAGGTTATGGCCCAGACCGGCGACGACCCCAACAAGATCGTCGACGAGCGCGGTATGCGTCAGGTGAGCGATGCCGGCGCGCTGCAGCCGATCGTGGACGAGGTGCTGGCTAACTGTGCCGATCAGGCGCAGCAGTATCGTGACGGCAACCAGAAGGTCATCGGCTTTTTGGTGGGTCAGTGCATGAAGGCGAGCCGCGGCAAGGGTAACCCGAAGCTCTTCAACGAATTGCTGAGAACGTCGCTCTCGTAGCTGCGAGGCCGGGGAAGCCCCGAGTCGCCGGGGTATTTCCTCCAAATTTCAAACAGTCCTATGCAAGACGAAGGCCACATTTAGTGGCCTTCTTTGCATGCGGAACTCATTTGGAGCAAACACCCCGGCGACTCGGGGCTTCCCCGGCCAGACGACTCGGCCGGTCGGGTTAGGTGGGCTGAATGGAATAGAGTGAATGGGCGCGCCGTTGGCGCGCCCATTGTTTTGAAGGGAACTCATTTTGAGCAAGCACCCGCCCTGCCGGGGCTCCTGGGTTTCGCAACGACTCGGCCGTTCGGGTCAGGCGGGGCTGAATGGAATTTGGTGATGAGGGCGCCGTTGGCGCCCTCATTTTTTGTGGATGTGGCGCAGGAACGGTCCCTTTGTCACATATTTTGGGCTGCGGAAAACGAAGGTTAATACTTTTCCCGAGAAGTGAACGACCTTATTTGGACCCCTGAAGCATCGACACTTTTTGGACGCTGTTTCCTGCGGTTTTGTCGAGTTTTTCCTGCGGTTTTGTTACTAAAAAATGCGGATGCTTCAGGGGTCCGATTTTACTCGTTCACTTCGCGGAAAAGTATTAGACCTCGTTTCGTTGGACCGGGGGAGAGTCTTTCTTGGATGCCGGAGACGTGCGTCGCGGCGGGCGGATTGTCGGAAGTCGGTTGGTCCGAGCTATAAGATTTCCAAAAAGTTAACCGTTGTTGACCTTAATAGTTAGATAAACTAAACTATTTTCCAAAAGTGTGCTCGAGCAAACTTATTTACTCGAGTGCTGAGGCACCGTGCCGCGCCCAATGCGGCAAAAGGGAGAAGCAACATGAAGAAGTCGACGTTTAACACCCTGCTTGTCGGTGGCGGTTTTCTGCTTGGTACGGCTGGCATCAAGCTGCTTACCAGCGCTCCGGTAAAGAACGCCTGCGTGCAGGGCATTGCGTGCGGCATGCGCATCAAGAACGGCTACCAGGACATGGTCGAGCAGGCCAAGGCCGAGGTTGACGATATGGTTGCCGAGGCTGCCTACATTACCCAGAGCGAGGCTGCTGCGGACAAGGCAGCCGAGTAGCACTACTAGGCATAAACAATGAGATTCTCGATTATCAGCGAGATTCCCGGCAGGACCCGTCTTCAATTGGCGGGTCCTGTGCCAGAGAGCGATCTCGATGCACTTCTTAAGCTCAGCGGCGATATCGACGGCGTACACAAGGTGCGCGTTTATGGCCGTATCGGCCAGATGGCGCTGGAGTACGACGAGCCGCGCCGCTTGAGCGTGCTCGATGCCCTAGGCGCGCTCGACGTTCGTGCCATCGACGATGCCAAGTCGGGCTACGTGATGCAACTCGAGCCGCGCAAGCACAAACTCGTTATGGACCTGGCGACACTCGTCGGTGCCCATTACGCACGTCGCTGGTTCTTGCCCACGCCGCTGCGTGTGGTGTTTGTCGTGGCCGGTTACATGGCATTTTTGCGCGCTGCCCTTCATGAGCTGGCGCAGCCGCGCCTGACTGTTCCCGTGCTCGACGCTTCGGCCATCGGCATTTCGTTCGTCAAACGTGATGTCGACACCGCGGGCCAGACGATGTTCCTGCTCAACGTGGGCGAGCTGCTCGAGGACTACACCCGCGCCATGAGCGAAAACGAGCTCATCAACTCGCTGCTCGACGTGCCCGATAAGGCGCAAAAAGTGGTCGGTGACACCGAGGTAAGCGTTGCCGCCACCGAGCTTGAGCCCGGCGATCTGGTCGCCGTGCGCACTGGCATGTCTATCTGCATCGACGGCGTGGTCGAGCAGGGGAGCGCTATGGTCAACCAGGCGACCCTGACCGGCGAGCCGCTGGCCGTCGAACGCAGCGTGGGCGACGACGTGTTCGCCGGCACCGTCGTGGAAGATGGCAGCATCTTGGTGCGTGTGCGCGCCAACACGGCTCAGACCAAGCTCCGCTCAATCGTCTCGCTCGTGCAGACGGCCGACTCGCTCAAGTCCGAGGGCCAGTCGCATATGGAGGATCTTGCCAACAAGATCGTCCCGTTGAACTTCCTGCTCGCGGGCCTGGTTGCGCTTACCACCCGCAGCCTCATCAAGACCTCAGCGGCGCTGATGGTCGACTACTCGTGCGCACTCAAGCTCACGGGTTCCGTCGCCGTCATGACCGCTATGAGCGATGCCGCCAAGATGGGCGTCATGGTCAAGGGTGCGAAGTACTTTGAGTCGTTTGCCAAGGCCGACACCATTGTGTTTGATAAGACCGGCACGCTCACCGAGGCGCAGCCGCGTCTTGCCTGCGTACACACCACCGATGGCTGGAGCGAGGACGAGGTCCTGCGCCTTTCCGCTTGCTTGGAGGAGCATTTTCCCCACCCGGTAGCGCGCGCCGTGGTCAATGCGGCACGCGAGCGCGGGCTCGAGCACCGCGAGCGCCATGCTGCCGTCGAGTACATCGTGGCGCACGGCATCGCTTCGTCCATTGAAGGGCGTCGCGCCATCATCGGTTCCGCGCACTTTGTATTCGAGGATGAGGGCGCGCAGCTCGAGTCCGACATTAAGGAGCGCATCGAGCTCCAGATGCAGGGCCTATCGCCGCTGTACCTGGCGGTCGACGGCACGGTCGTGGGCGTGCTCGGCATCGAGGATCCGCTCAAGCCCGGGGTCCGCGAGGCCATCGCCGACCTGCATGCGCTGGGCGTCAAGCATGTCGTTATGCTCACAGGCGATTCCGAGCGCACGGCCGAGCGCATTGCGCGAGAGGCGGGCGTCGATGAGTTTAAGGCCGAGCTGCTGCCCGAGGACAAGTACGCTTATGTGGAGCGCATTAAGAGCGAGGGGCGCCACGTTGCCATGGTGGGCGACGGCGTCAACGATTCGCCGGCGCTCGGTTTGGCCGACGTGGGCCTGGCGATGGGTGGCGGAAGCGACATCGCCAAGGAGGTCGCCGACATCATCCTGACCGACACGGATCTCGCCGCAATCGTGCGCCTGCGCCGCATGAGCCAGGGCCTCATTGATCGCCTGACGAGCTCCTACTCTAAGGTGATGCTCACCAACTCAGCGCTCCTGGTGCTGGGCATAACCGGGGCGATTACCCCGCAGGCGTCGTCGCTGTTGCACAACGGCTCGACGATTGCGTACAGCTTGGACAACGCGAAAGCGTATCTGCGTTAGGGTTTTCGATTGAGCTTATGGCCTGCACCCGGGCGGTACCGCAGCCGCCAGGGTGCAGGCCTTTTTAGGCAAGTGCAGCTTTGATGGCAGGGGCTTCGGTGAGCTGCTCGGCTGCCTTTTCGTCTGAGCTGTTGAGTGCTGCCAGACTGCGGTAGACCCACTCGTTGATCTGGGTGTTCTTGACGCCTGCGGTCTGCATAAGGGCGCCTACCTCGCGGATTGCTGCGAGCAGATCGACTTTGGGACCCGAGAGCTCGACCTCGATGCCGTGGTAGGCGGACACGCCGCGGTTCTCACTCACGTGGTCGATAAAGCCCTCGACGGTCTCAAGCTGCTGGGCGAGAGCTGCATCATCGTCAGCGTCCAGCGCGACGAGTGCGTTCGATACCGTGAGGGCGGGATGTCCGCAGGGGACAAAGTCCTCGATGACATCCATAGCTTCGGTAATGGTTGAGCCCAGGCCTGCGAGGGCATTGACGAGTTGCTGTTTGGTATTCATGACGGTCCTTTCGGCTGGTCGGTTTTGCTTGGCGAAAATATACGTGACGCGATCGGTGACAAAAGTGTGAAGTGCAGCGCACATTGAGGTCTTCACAGCTCGTGCATAGAACAGCTGTCCGCTTTAAGAACGTGGTAAGATAGCACTCCACAAGCGGGGCTTGCCTCGCGTGTTCCTTGAAAAGTCGATGGGTGTTGGGTGCTCGTGCCCAATGCCATCCAGACTTTCCCGCCATTCGGGGGCGACTGGTTTCGACACGATAGCTCTGAGAGAGGAAGCAAGCCGAGGTCTCCTCGCCTCGTTAAACAGGGGTACCGTCAAATTGAATTGACAACAACTCTTCTTTTGAGCCTATGGCTCTCGCTGCTTAGTTTATAGCGGCGCGTCAACCCGGTGATTTCCCCGACACCGGCGCGACGTCATGCTAGGGGAATGCTCCTGCGCACGTAATCGGTATGGCGCAGGCTAAGACCGAACCGGTTAGGACGCCGCGAGCGTGTCGCTGCGCGCAAAGCGTCCGAGACAAAACCAGCGACTGAGCTTGGAGATGCCAATCAGGGGGCTTTCGTGGACCGGAGTTCGATTCTCCGCGCCTCCACCATAAGTAACAGGCAGGTAGATATTCGTATCTACCTGCCTTTTTATTTCTAGTCCGTACCGCGGAGAATCGAACTCTGTGCAGGGCGCGGGCGTAAAGAAAACACGTGAGCGTTTTAGCCCGCGGGCG
>CABQLM010000061.1 GCA_902465105.1 uncultured Collinsella sp. | reverse complement strand
TTGACGGTGACGGCGCTGCCGCCCACCAGGGCCATGATCGGCGCGGTGCCGGCCTCGCCCTGGGCGATGGCGTCGTCGTCGGCGACGATGAGCCAGTAGCCACAGGACAGCTCGGCCGTCGTGCCCGCGTTAAGGGCCACGGACACGGCACCGGCATTGCAAATTGCGCAGGCGATCTTTGTCGTTAGCGCGGTCGATAGGTGTCCCTTGGCATTCATCCATTCGGCAGCATCCTGTGCTGTCGACACCGAGTTATCGAGTCCTGCATCGTAAAGCACCGGAAGGACCGCCCGACGAACCGCATCGTTCGACCACGTCAAATCGGTCGCAACCTTTTGGTCATCGCCGGTTTTATCGACAACAGTTGCCGCGAAAATCTGGTATGCGTTATACCGAGCCGCGACCGCGCCGCCAACTGTAACGGCACCGGTCTCACCCGCTCGGGCAACTCCAGGCGTTGCGGCAAAGGCAACCAGCGCGAGTAAAACAACCGTTCCAAAAGCCATTACGCGACGGAGCATCTTATCCACGACGACCACCTCGCTTCAAATCGCGCTGGCGACGAGCGTGTATCCATGTCGCCGCAAAGCACAGCAGCGAAGCGCCAGCCAGATAGGTCATAGTCAGGCCGGGACCGCCCGCCGCGGGAAGTGTAGTCGAGTACGTATTCGTGAAGGTCGGCGGAGTCGAAGACATCCCGTCGTAGGTGACGGTGACTTTGAGCTTACCATCGCCATTCTCCACTTTGACTATAGCCCTGTGCTCGGTTGCGTCGTAGGCGATATGATCCTTAACGTTATTCACAGCGCCTTCGGGGACAGCCTCGCAGATGGTGTACTCGTAAGTCCCCGCCTTGCTGTAATCCAGATTAAAGCTGATGTCCCCGTCTGCACCGTTCTTGGCGGTCTGCAAGACCTTGCCATTTGCGTCCTTGAGCACAAACGAGAACTGTCCTTCCTTTAACGACGACCCCTGAAGCACCTTTGTGGCCGAAATCGTAGCCTTACCAGAATAGGGCGCATCGTAAACCGTAATATCAGTATTTGCCGTCGGAGCCCCAACAGCAGCGTCAGCCCGTTTCAAAGCTTCCACCTTGGCGAGCGCCTCCTGATATTGCTGCTCGTTTTGCCCCTTGAGCATAATCCACATCGGCCTATCGATGACGTTATAGCCCTCGGGAGCCTGGATCTCCTCGAGGCAATACAGCGTATAGGCTTCCATCTTTTGGTCGGCAGTCCCAAATGTCGCCGTACCGCTATCGCCTGTCGAAACCTCCTGAAACACTTTTTTTGCCGCATCGACGCCAGCAGTTAAAGCCTTGTTCATATCAACCTTATAGAGCGCAAACTTGGCGCCAGAAAGCTTCTTTGCGATATCGCTCTTGTCGACCTTGGTCACCGTGACACCATAGCCGCTGCCGCCAGCCGAACCAGACGCCTTTTGAATTACCCAATTCTTGGAATGACTCTCCTCGCCGTCCCAAACGCCCGTAAGCGATGCTTTGTTGGTAAGCGAGACCGTTTCGCCCACATTGCCGGCAGGAATTACCTCATATTGAACTTTAAGATGCGACCCATCGGGCACCTTAAGCGTCATCTTTGTACACGCAGCGCCGGACTCGTCCTTGATGGTCTCGGCACCAACGGTGTACTCATCCGAGCCAAGCAAGTTCCAGCCCTTGTCTTTGTGTTTGTACACCTTGACCGAAGACGGCACCAGCGTGCATTGAGCATCCATGACATCGACGAGCTCAAGGAAATCGCTGCCACTCTTAAGGTCAAGTGCCGATTCATTGACAAGAATGGTGTACTTGATGCGATTGCTGTTGGCGACCTGGCTTCCGGTCTTTAACAGCACGTTGTTCTTGATGGTGACGGTACCGCTACCGGAATCGAACTTCTTATCTCCCGACTCAGCACTGGCCGAATTGGTGAACTTCACCTCATTCTTGGAGACATCGAGTTCACCGCGCTTGACCGCCGTCTTGTACGTGAGCTTCGCGTAGCCGGCATAGTTTTCAAGCCTAGTCGTGGGGATGGAGAAAGTGACCGTGTTGTCATCACTACGAACGTTGCCGGTGTCGAGCGGCTGATCATCAACGACCATCTCGGTCTCGTTCCCGCGACCAATCCCCGTATGCTTATCGTAGGGATTCCGTACAAGCGTGTACTTGGCGGATCCCGCAACATAACTCATGCCGCTCGGAAGGGCATCGATGATGTTCAACGGTGCGCTGTTGAGCTTTCCGGCTCCGTAGTACTCTCCCGCCGCGCCCTTCTGACGATTCGCGTACACCGTCCAGTCGACGATCCAAGCGCCCTTCTCGTCCGAACCGTCGACGGCGCTCCAGTCGAAGTCCTCATTCCAAGACACCTTCGATTCCGCCTCCGGCTTCTCGACCGCAGGCGTCGTTTCTTGGTTGACGACATACATAACGCCGGGCGTATACGGCCAACCGAGGTTCAGGCCCGGCGCGCTAACCGATGCAAAGTTCGAGTACCAACCCGAAAGCGCATCGGATGTGGTGGTGTAAGTAATAACGGCGTAGTCCTTGTTCTCGAGGGCAGCTTTCACTTTGTCGTTAACGTATATATCAAGGTTGAAATTTCTCTTTGTTCCCTCGGCCTGCCAGTTCCCTGTCAGGAGCCAGTCGGTGTTCCGTACCAGCACGGTATTGCCAATCGTGATGGTAATGGATCCTTCGTCGACGCCGAGATCCTGCGACCACGCCGATTGAAACGTATCCTTCACCGTCACCCTATCCGGATGGACCGCATTTACGATGGCCTTTAGAGCGACTCTCGTCTCCCATGTTGCCCGACCCGTCATCGCAGCGTCCTTGTCGCTCACAAGCCTCTTGGTAATTGGGGTACCCACCAGTTGAGGCGAGAACGCGCCCTCGTCCGAACCGGACACGCTGCCGTCAACCTTTGCGGTATTGTGCACCGTATCGTAAGAGTTCGTATCGTTCATCTTGGTGTGATAGACGATGCGGTAGGTGGCGTATTTGTCGGCAAGGTCTGTCGGGAACGTATAGGTAAAGGACCTCTTCGTCGAATCGAGCTCGACCGGCGGCGCGAGAACATCCGATCCCGAGTCGCCCTTGTAAACCGTATAGCTGCCTGTGTACGACTGCTTATCGTCCAATTGGTCAGTAAACTTGTAACCGGTCATATCAGCTTTAAGCTCGCCTCGGTTAAGTGTAACCGTCCATGTGATATCAGATGCCGAACCAGAACCATTTGACTTGTTAATCATGTCGTAGCGAAACTTGCTGGGAGCAACAGTCACGGAGCCGTTCTGACGATCGCTCGAGCCGCCCCACGCCCATTCAGCTTTATTCTGCGAGGCAGCCTGCTCATTGATGTATTCCGTATTCTTGGCAGAGATACCCGACTTGAGCAGCGTTTCGTACGTAAGCACGTGCTCGCCTTGAGACAGATTTCCCAAGTCCGCGTTCACGTTTTGACCGTCGATTGTCGGCTGAGGATCGAGCTGTTTTCCATCGAGCTTAAAGCTGCCCGCCACAAACGAGAAGTTACTCCCCAGCGTGTCGTTGAGCACGACATTGGTTGCACATGACTCGACTTTAAGCTTTACCGTCCAGGTAACTTTAGCCGTTCCGTTTTCGTCTTGGGAAAACTTTCCCTCTTTCGCTCCCGTCACGTTGCCGTCTTTAGTCGCAATGTCGATTTCGCCTGTTCCGGGAAAATTGACTTTCGTCGAATTGTCAGAGCCGACGTCCTTATTTGCCAGCTCAAAAGAAAAATCGGCAGCAACATACACATCGGACGGATGTTGTTGCAACCAGTCGGTGTCAAACGTAAAGAACAGCTTATTCTTCTCTATTCTCCATGTGCCGGCCTTGGTGGCAGTGCTCCCCGTGCCATTCAAAAGATCTCCGCCGTAATTATCTTTCACATTGATGGTTTCCGGAAACGTATACACGGCCGTATATTTATCGGCCGTCGGTCTGGACTCCGCCATAAAAACCGCACTGAACGCCCCATAGAGCGTATCGGTTGAGAGCACCGCGTCAGAACCCAGGGCAGTATTGTGGTTGGCATCTTTATACAGGTTAACGCTAACCGTGGCCGTGTCGCCGTTTATCTCGATTAGGTTGGCTGCGGCAACGCCATCGGCGAGCACAGGAGCCACACCGCGAAGAGCTGCGGCGGCAAGGCAAATCAACATTAAGGCAATGACGGCCGCACCCAGCGACCGTGTGCGACGAGTGTCCATAGTTTCCCCTATTTCCTGCAACACAATGTGGAATAAGGCGAATCGTCGGATCGCACGCGGACCCCGACATCAAGATAAATACGCCCAGCGCACTGTAAGACCCTCTAAAAGCGCAATTACCAAAACGGTACGTCTATGCCACGTGCATAAAATACAACATCGATGCCAGCGATGTAAACGACAGCTAGAAAGGTCTTTTTATTTAATACCAGTCGATTATTCAATTAACTGTTCTGCATCAATGAGGCAATTAACCAGTGAATTATGTATATGTTTAAACAACTACAGCCCAACCCAAAACCACCACAAAGGCACCTATCCCCTTTGCGGTGGTAAAAAGGGCGCCGACCGCGATGGTCGACGCCCTTTCTTGTTGGCAACTATAAAGCCCAGCGCTTATTTGTTGACCTGGCCGGCGCGGACGGCTGCCTTCTTGCGGTCAGTGGCGTTGAGCAGACGTTTGCGCAGGCGGATGTTCTTGGGAGTAATCTCGACCAGCTCGTCGTCGGCGATGTACTCCAGCGCCTCCTCGAGCGAGAAGGTGCGGGGCGGCACCAGCTGGACGGAGATGTCGGAGGTCGAGGAACGCTGGTTGCCCAGGTTCTTGGTACGCGCGATGTTGACGACCATGTCTCCGGCCTTGCTGCGCTCGCCCACAATCATGCCTTCATAGCACTCGGTGCCCGGCTCAACAAACAGCTGACCGCGCTCCTGCAGCGTGCCCAGGGCATAGGCAACGGCCTTCTCGGTGGTCATGGAGATCATGGCACCGTTCTGACGATTGCCGATCTCGCCGGCGTAGGGACCATACTCCAAGAAGGTGTGGTAGAACACGCCCTCACCGTGAGTGACGTTCATGATGCGGTTCTTAAGACCCATGATGCCGCGGGTCGGGATCTTAAACTCGAGGTGCGTCACGATGCCCGAGGTATCCATGCTCGTCATGATGCCGCCGGCGGTGCCGAAGACCTCAACAACCTTGCCCGAGTACTCGTCCGGGCACTCGACGACGGCCTGCTCGACGGGCTCCATCTTGTTGCCGTTCTCGTCCTTCTTAAACAGAACGCGGGGACGACCGACCTGGAACTCAAAGCCCTCGCGGCGCATGGACTCCATCAGAACGGACAGGTGCAGAATGCCGCGGCCCGAGACCTCGACGCCACTCTTGTCATCGAGCTCCTCAATCTTCATGGTCACGTTGTTCTCGGCCTCGTTGAACAGGCGCTCCTTGAGCTGACGGGCGCCCACGATGTCGCCATCGCGACCGACGAGCGGGGAGGTCGAAGCCTCAAAGACGATGGACAGGGTCGGCGGGTCGATCTCGATGGGCTCGAGCTCAACGGGGTTCTCGGGATCGGTGTAGACATCGCCGATATCGGTGCGGTCGATGCCCACGACGGCGGCGATGTCGCCGGCGACGACTTCCTGGCACTCGGTGCGGCCCAGGTAGTCGAAGGTAAAGAGCTGTTTGACGGTAGCGGTGGCGCTGGAGCCGTCGTTCTTGACAACCAGGATCTGGTCGCCCTGGTGGATGGCGCCGGAGTACACGCGGCCGATGCCGATACGGCCAACGAAGTTGGAGTGGTCGATGGTCACGCACTGCATGGCCAGCGGAGCGTTCTCGTCAACCTCGGGCGCGGGCATGTCGTCGATGATCATATCGAGCAGCGGATACATATCCATATTGCCGTCGTTGGGGTCAAGGCGGGCAAAGCCATTCATGGCGCTGGCGTAGACCACGTGCTCCATGGCGAACTCAAGCTGGTCGTCGGTGGCGCCCAGGTCGGCCATGAGGTCCAGGCAGTCGTTGTAGGCCTTCTCGGGGTTAGCGCCCGGACGATCGATTTTGTTGATGACGATCATGATCTTAAGGCCGGTGTCGATAGCGTGACGCAGCACGAAGCGGGTCTGGGGCATAGGGCCCTCAAAGGCATCGACCAGCAGCAGGGCGCCATCGGCCATACGCAGCACGCGCTCGACCTCGCCGCCAAAGTCAGCGTGACCCGGAGTGTCGATGACGTTGATCTTAACGTCCTTGTACTCGATAGAGATGTTCTTGGCGAGAATCGTAATGCCGCGCTCGCGCTCCTGGTCGTTGGAATCCAGGACGCGGTCCTCGACCTGCTGGTTGGCACGGAAGGCGTCCGTGGCACGCAGGAGCTTGTCGACCATCGTCGTCTTGCCGTGGTCGACGTGGGCGATGATGGCGATGTTCCTCAGATTGTCTACGCGCATGTAGTTCCCCTATCTTCTATCCATATACAAACGGCACGCGTATGCGACCCGCCCAGCAACACAACGCTCAGCGGGAATATTGAGCCTTTTACCGAAAACTCGTTTATTTTAGCGATTTTAGATGAGAGGGGTTTCCTCACCTGCAGGTTCAGGGTCGCTCCACATAAAACCATCGCCGGCGCCCATACCCTCATACAGCACATATGCCGAAAAACCGCTCTCGAGCGTAGTCTCGAAAAAGCTCACGAGCAGAGCGTCGTGGTAGCCGCCGTCAATCTCGACGCAGCCGGTATAGCCGATGGCATAGCGGACGATACGGCCCAGGCCCTCGTCCTTAAGACCCATCTTGTGCTCGGAGATAAAGTTGGTGGCCGCCTCGAGGCACGCCTCTTCGCCATCCTCATCGAGAGCCGCCAGATAACGGTTGGAAGCGGCGTCCTCAATTGCCACGACCACGCCGGGGTTTTCACCGGCGGCAAGGTCGTCCAAGAATGCACCGATCAGATCGCACACCATGGCGTCGAGCTCGGCGGAGACGTTACCGGCGTCCTGCATATCCTGTGCCATCTTTAGACCTTCCCATCGAGTCTGGCGTCGTTACAGTTCTTGCGCCTCGGCGGCGATCTTAGCGGCGGCATCGCGGGCGCGCATCATGTCCGCCGCGCGCTTTTCGAGCACCTTGATCTGACTGGTCAGCATAACCGCATCGACCACGCCCCAGATCACCAAGCCCGTAGAAATCGAAAACCCAAGCGCACCAACTGTACCACGAAGGCGCGAACAGATTGCCGCGACAAGGGCGGAGATGACAACCATCTTGATAAACGAGCCGCGGCGTTCGCGAAGCGTGCGGGCCTGCATCACATAGGCAATGCGTGCCGCCTCGGACGCCTCAGAGCGCATCTGGGCCTCGCGGGCGATCGCAGCCGCCTCATCAGAAACTCCGGCGCTCACGAGCGCGCACTCCGTCGCGCGTTTGTCGAGCATTTAAAAATCATCGGGAGAAAGCGTATGGACGAACTCGTCGAACTTCTCGAATTCCTGCTCATCGTCAACTTCCTCGGCATGCGGGGAGATGGTACCCAGACGGTTCATGATGTCATCCTCCACAAACATAGGGGCATTACTCCGCACGGCAAGGGCGATGGCATCGCTGGGGCGAGCGTCCAGTATATGCTCGCCATCTTCGCCAAGAATAACAACAGACGCATAAAACACCGGAGGCTCAGCGCGGACGATCTCGATTCGCTCGAGCTTTCCGCTCAGGGCGACAACAGCGTCAAGCAGCAAGTCATGGGCAATCGGACGCTCGGCACGACCGACATCGATACCGCGGCTAATCGCGGCAGCCTCAAATGATCCGGTCTGAATAGAGAGGGAGCGCAACGGGGCGGTTGAATCAGATTTGCTGCAGCGCTCGCGCAAGACGATAAGCGATGGCACGGGACCGGCGGCCATGACGATAGTCTCTATGTCGACACGAACCATGGAACACCTCCGGTACGTAGCGGTTAACACGCGGCAGCCCGCCGCATTGAATAGCTATACTACCCAAACTTTCGCACAGCACACAAAATCAAAGTAGTTAATTTGGGACGGGGCTTTTTGACTACTTTCAGTAGGTAAGAAAAAAGCCTCGAGGCAATTGCCCCAAGGCTCTTCACGGTTTTGATGGTGGACCTGACAAGATTCGAACTTGTGACCTCCCGGTTATCAGCCGGACGCTCTAACCAACTGAGCTACAGGTCCATCATGGTGGAGGTTAGGGGGATCGAACCCCTGACCTCAGGCTTGCAAAGCCCGCGCTCTCCCAGCTGAGCTAAACCCCCACGGAGACAGTAATAAACACCCCAGCGGCGACTCGGCTCTCGCTGGGGTGTTTATTGCGAAAGAAAGTGGTGGACCTGACAAGATTCGAACTTGTGACCTCCCGGTTATCAGCCGGACGCTCTAACCAACTGAGCTACAGGTCCATCGCGCAAGGGATATATTAGACGAGTCGTTACGCGCGCGTCAACAACTTTTTTGAAAATCTTTGGGAGGGGCGGTCGCTGGGCTGGCGAGATGGTTTTGGTTTGCTGCTCGGACAGTCCTGCGCAAGACGAAGGCCACATTAAGTGGCCTTCTTTGCGTGCGGAACTCGCGACAAACCAAAACCATCTCGCCAGCCCAGCGACCATGGGGTCCAAAAGTTTTCAAAAAAGCGGTCGGCACGCAGGTGCGCCGACCGCCGATATATGGGGTCTGATATTTTCTACCAGCTAGTTCCTCCTACTCGTCTAGGAGATCTTCTGGCATGTCGTTGCCGTCGCCTAGATCGACAGGGGTTTCTTCGGGGGCAGAGCCGTCTTCTGAACCTTCGCCCTCGGGCTTCTCTTTGGCGGCCGTCATGCGGGCTACGGCGCAGATGCGGTCGTTGTCGTCGACGGTCATTATCTTGACGCCCTGGGTGACGCGGCCGGTCTGGCTGATCTCGTCGGTCTTGACGCGAATGACCGTCGCGCCTTCCGTCACGATAAACAGCTCGTGTTGCGGCTCCAAAATCTTCATGGCCGCAAGGTTACCCTTGCGCTCGGTCATCTGGATGGTATAGACACCCTGGCCGCCGCGATTCTGCTCCGGGTAGTCCGCGACCGGCGTGCGCTTGCCGTAGCCGCGCTCGGTAATGACGAACAGGTCACCGTTGCCGTTGGTAACCTCCATGCCCAGAACGCTCACGCCGTCCTTCATGCTAATACCGCGAACGCCGCTGGTGTCGCGGCCGGTGGCGCGCACCTGCTCCTCGGAGAACATAATCGCCTTACCCGCAGTGGTAGCCAGGATGATCTTGTCACCCTCGCGCACACGACGCACGTTCAGTAGTGCGTCGTCGTCGCGCAGGTTGATGGCAATGAGTCCATCGCGGCGGCTACGATCATACGCGCTCATCACGGTCTTCTTGACCATGCCGCTCTTAGTGGCAAACATTAGATACTCGTCGGCCGGGAACTCGCGGCAGCTGATAACGCTCGCGATCTTCTCGCCGTCCTCAAAGGGCAGCAGGTTAACGATCGCGGTGCCGCGGGCCTGGCGCGTACCCACCGGCAGTTCGTGCACCTTCAGACGATAGACCTTGCCCTTGCTCGAGAAGAACAGCACGTACTCGTGCGTGGACGCAATAAACATCTCGTCGATAACGTCATCCTCTTTGAGGTTGACGCCCGACACGCCCTTGCCGCCGCGCTTCTGGGCACGATAGGCAGCCACCGGGATACGCTTAACGTAGCCGGTGTGGGTGATGGTCACGACCATGTCCTCGTCGGCAATCAGATCCTCGACATCCAGGTCCTTCTCAACCTGGCTGATCTCGGTGCGGCGCTTGTCGCCGAACTTCTTGGAGATCTCGCGCATCTCTTCCTTGATGACGCCCAGGATCTTCTCCTCATGTGCCAGCAGGTCCTCATAGTAGGCAATGGCGCGACGCAGGCCGTCCAACTCTTCTTGGATCTTGTCGCGCTCCAGGCCGGTCAGGCGGCGCAGCTTCATCTCGAGGATGGCCGTGGTCTGCTCGGGCGTAAAGCCAAAGCGCTCAACCAGGCGGCTGCTGGCCTCGGAGTCGGTTTGCGAGGAGCGGATAATGCTGATGACCTCGTCGATATGGTCGAGAGCCATCAAGTAGCCCTCGAGGATATGAGCACGCGCCTGAGCTTTCTTGAGGTCAAAGCGGGTACGACGGGTGACAACGTCGACCTGGTGGTCGATGTAGTGCTGTAGCATCTCGCGCAGGCTCAGGCATTTGGGGACGCCGTTGACGAGTGCCAGGTTGTTGGCGCCAAAGGTTGTTTGCAGCGAGGTGTACTTGTACAGGTTGTTGAGCACGACCTGCGGAATGACGCCCTTCTTGAGCTCGATGACCAGACGGATGCCCTTCTGGTTGGACTCGTCGCGCATATCCGAGATGCCCTCGATGCGCTTATCGTTTACGAGCTGAGCAATTTTCTCCTGCAGGGTACCCTTGTTGACCATGTAGGGAATCTCGGTAAAGACCAGGCGGCTGCGGCCGGTCTTGGTGGACTCCACGTGGGCCTTCGCACGCACGGTGATGGAGCCGCGACCGGTCTCGTAACTCTGCCTAATGCCGGCGCTGCCCATGATGATGGCGCCGGTGGGGAAGTCCGGGCCGGGCATGATCTGCATAAGCTCGTCGACGGTGGCATCGGGGTTGTCGATCAGGTAGCAGGTGGCCTCGATCGCCTCGGTAAGGTTGTGCGGAGCGATATTGGTGGCCATGCCGACGGCGATGCCCTGGCTGCCGTTGACCAGCAGGTTGGGGAAGCGCGCGGGCAGCGCCACGGGCTCGGCGAGTGACTCGTCGTAGTTGGGCTGCCAGTCGACGGTATCCTTCTGCAAGTCGCGCAACAGCTCCATGGCGGGCTTTGCCAGGCGGCTCTCGGTGTAACGCATGGCGGCCGCGCCGTCGCCGTCGATGTTACCGAAGTTGCCGTGACCGTCGATGAGCGGTGTGCGCATGGAGAACCACTGCGCCAGGCGAACCATGGCCTCGTAGACCGCGGAATCGCCGTGCGGATGGTACTTGCCGATTACTTCGCCGACCGTCCAGGCCGACTTCTTGTGCGGGCGGTTGGGGTAGATGCCGCTCTCGTTCATGGCGTACAGAATGCGGCGGTGCACCGGCTTTAAGCCATCGCGCACGTCCGGCAGGGCGCGCGCCGTGATGACCGACATCGAGTACTCGATGAACGACTGCTTCATCTCGCGGCCGAACTCCGAAATCTGGAGCTGACCGCCGTTGATATCCTCACCGGCCGAGGTGCCACGGTCGACGGCGCCAAAGCTCTCCTCGAGCTCGGCATCGTCATCCTCTTCCTCTTCATCCTCGGCATCGGGATTGTAGGAATCCGGATCGCCGTCCTCGCCCTGCTCAGCGCGGGCGAGCAGGCGCTTCAGATCGTCGGGCATGCCGGCGTCGCCAGCCTCGCCCACACCTTCGTTGTTGTTGATATCGTCTGCCACGTTACCTCCTCATGGTTTGCGTGGTCCATTAGTTCCCTACCACGGAGACGGATTACCGAGAACACCGGATAACCCTCCTAGGTTTTCCAGGTGCCCCAGGTTGCCCTGAAGGATGAGGGCGCGCGCCTTGCGTGCGGCGCCCGAAATCCTGAAGGGCAAGATGGGGTGCCTGGGAAAGCTAGGCGTCTAAGAAGCGTGCATCATGTGCGTGCTTCTCGATATACTCGCGGCGATAGCCGACCTCGGAGCCCATGAGCTCACGCACGGCGCGGTCCGCCACCACGGCATCCTCGATCGTCACGCGCTGCAGGATGCGGGTCTTGGGGTCCATCGTCGTCGAGGCAAGCTGCTTGGGGTCCATCTCACCCAGGCCCTTGTAGCGCTGGACGGTATAGCCCTTGCGCTTCTTGGTGATCTTGCCGTCTTTGGCCTTGCCGTCCTCGTCGTTATCATCGGGATTCAGGCCCAGGCTCTGGATGGTGTCGCGCAAGATCTCGTCTTCGGGCTGGCGGCCGTTGGGATACACATAGTGAATCTTGTTGCGCACCTTGATGCCAAAGATGGGCGGGCACGCGACGTACACGTAGCCGGCGTCAATCAGCGGGCGCATGTACTTGTAGAAGAACGTCAGCAGCAGGATGCGGATGTGCGCGCCGTCGACATCGGCATCGGTCATGATGATGATCTTGTGGTAGCGGGCCTTGGTGATATCAAAGTCGCCGCCGTCACCGGCGCTCGTCGTGACGCCGCAGCCGATCGCGGTGATGAGCGACTGGATGGTGTCGCTCGAGAACGCGCGGTGGTCGCCCACGCGCTCGACGTTCAGAATCTTGCCGCGCAGGGGCAGA